>CAYFVQ010000229.1:0-5816 GCA_964346585.1 uncultured Eubacteriales bacterium
CCATTGGGAATACCTTCAAGGCAAACTAAAATAATCACAATGGAGCTCCAATCCAATTGGAAACCGGCCGTATTTTCAAAAATTATACTAGTTTCCTATTTTCCGAAATAAGAAAAGACTGGTGAAAGGTAAAATGTCCTATCATTCGTATCTCAGTGATTCGACCGGATTGGCCCAGGCGGCCTTCAGAGTCTGCGAGCCCACAGCCAGTAACGCAGTCAACACAGTCACGAGCAGCGCAAATAGATAGGTGCCGGCGTTAACGTTGGTAAAAAACACCAAGCCAGTCTGGAGAACCTTTTGCCACCCAAAATGCAGCAGTCCCAAGGAGACGACATTCGCTACACCGACCAGAATTAAGAACTCCTTGCTTATTTTCCACATGATATTCATCGATGTTGCACCGAGTACTTTTCTGATCCCGATCTCTTTTGTCCTCCGTTCGACCAAATAGGTGGCCAGTCCCAATAGGCCCAGGCTGGAAAAAAGCACGGCTGTCAGCCCGATCATATTCATGAAATTCGCGATTTTGGTGAGAAGTCCAAAAACATTCTCGGAATACCAGGCCAAGGTCTGGCACTCGAAAGGACGACCCGGTATCAGACTCTGCCACTGCGCCTTCATGAATTTACGAAGATCAGGGAACCTGTCTGAGGAAGAAAATTTCACCAGCATGATATTCACACTTTCCTGGTCCAAATACAAAACCGCGGGCGGGATTTCAAAACCGAGGTCCGCAAAAAGAAAATCCTTGACGACACCGATAACTGTCCCGGTCTGGTCTCCGACTGTTAACTGTTTCCCGAGTGAGCTCTCCCATCCCAGTTTCTGGACGGCTGTTTCACTGAGAATAAAATTGTCTCTGTCCGCAAAATCTCGAGAAAAACTCCTTCCCTGCTTGATCTGCATCTCGAGAGCTTCGATAAAACCGTAATCGATACCATACGCTTTCATGGTCAACGCCTCATCCTCGGGCGCACCCGGAAGCCGCACAGGTTGTTCAGGTTCCCAGACAATGGGGATGCTTCCCGCCGCAGAAACCTGAACCACATCTGAATGGCGGGATATCTCGGTCTTTAACACCTCGAGTTTGTTGCGGTCTTCCTTTCCAAGTTGGATAATGGCCACGCGTTCCCGGTTATACCCCATATCCGCATTCCAAAGGTACCCGAATTGATGCTTCAATATGCTGGCACTGGCAATAAAGATGACGGAAAACGCGAACTGGAATACGATCATGACTTTGGTGCCGCGCTTCTTTTTCCTGCCCGGTCGGTAGCTTTCTTTCAAGACCTGCAGCGGCTGAAGACTGGAAAGAAAGAAGGCGGGATACAAACCAGAAAAAATTCCGGTTAAGACTGCAGCCACACCCAGATATTGCAGAAGAAACGGGTAATTCCAGATGGAATTTGAGACTTGAGGCGTGAATGAGATGAGTGCAAAATTTCCCATATACGCGTAGAAACCAGGATGGATGATTTCATAGAAGAGAATGGCGACTGGTATGGCAATAAAGGAGAGCAGCAGGGATTCGCCTAAAAACTGGACTATCAACTGGGTCCGCCTGGCTCCGACAACTTTGCGCAGTCCGATCTCTTTTGTCCGGTGCATGTACCTCACTGTGGAGAGATTAATGAAATTTATGCTGACGATAACCAGCAGCAAAATGCCGATGGAAAACGTGATAAACACACTGATGGGATCGCTGCTCGCCATGAGAGAGGTGATGTGTCTGGATTTCAGCCGGAAATCAAGAAAGGGAAAGAGATACATTTTCTGCGGCGATTCCGGGTAATTCTCAAAGTACTTGGCCAGAAAAGCAGGCAGTCTTTCCTCAAAGCGAGTTTGGTCAAATCCCTCAGGAACAAGCAAGAAAGTTGCGATGCGGTTAAGCGTCCAGTCATCCAGAACGCCGGAGAGAGCCCTGCTGGTTTCCATTGAGATCAGGAAGTCGAAGCGGATAGATGAAGTTCTGGAGATATTCCGGGTGATACCAGTCACTGTCACGTTCACGTTTTTATCAAGCGTCAACACTTTACCTATGGGGTCCTCGTCTCCAAAATATTTGATCGCCGCCGCCTCCGACATGACCATCGAATACGGCTCTGCGAGTGCGCTTTCCGGACTCCCTGCGGTCAGTTTAAAGCTGAACATGGAGAAAAAGCCGGGATCAACGAATAAAATGTTGTTTTCGAAAAAACTTTCATCCCCCCGTTTTACAGTCAATCTCCCTCCTGGACCGACCCTGACCACTTCCTCGATCTCAGGAAATTCCATGCCCAAGGCCTCGGCAACAGGTCCAGGGGTTAAAGCCAAATGTCTTTCCTCTTTATTCTCCGACAGAACGACCTGCACCACGCTGTATATCCTCTCAGCGTTTTTGTGAAATTTATCGGCATTGAGCTTCACTCCCGCCATGAGGGCAAACAAAATAAAACCAGCCATTCCTACAGCCATTCCCACGATGTTGATCAAGGAAAAAGCCTTCTGTTTTTTCAGGTTTCTCAAAGCGATTAAAAAGTAATTTTTAAACATGATTGATCTCCTTTTGCTTTCTCAAAAGAATGAATTTCTTTTAAGTAGACTTTTTATAGCTGACGAAAAGGCTATCTGAAAAGTTCAAAGTGATTTTTAACATGATCGCTCTCCTGTAATTTTTGCACCAGCATGAATTTAGCAAACCTTGCGTGAAGCTTCCCTGCGGATTTGGCCAGATACAGGATCAAAGGCAGCATCATAAGCCCGGCTATAGAGATCAAGGGGATGGACCACACCGGCGGATAGACCGGCTGGCTGATAGTGACCAAAGGACGGCCAAGAATCCAATACCACAAGGGATAGAGAAAGCACTTCAATGAAACAGAAAACAGTATGATGGCTCCGCAAAAATAAAGAATGCCAACGGGAAAATGCAGGATCAAATAGGCTAAAGCCTTCCAGGTGTGGGATTCAACGAGCAAGGCCTTGAGCTTTTGACTCCAGTTCAAATCCCTCTGTAAGAACAAGGGCCTGCGCGGCATGCGGAGGCCGAGCAGCGTCTCGACGATCCGCCCTTCGACGAGGGCTATCCCGCGGATGGAAAGAAGGAACAGACCGGTCACAGGAATCCCGATGATCAGTATCAGCGAGAAAAAAGAGAAGGAAGCTCCCATAAGAATCCACATACCATATATGCACCCGGTCAGGCCCGAAAGCATCATGTACAAAAACGCGCTCCAAGCCTGCGCATCCGTAACCACTCCAAAGAACTTCGCCCGATGTGGCCTGGAGACGCGCGTCTCTGAGATCGCTAAAGCTGGGCGCACACGGGATTCGATTTCTTTATACGCAGATGCGACCTCAGAAGGCGCTCCATATTTTTCTACCATGGGTTGCAGGGCCTCTTGTTCAGAGAGGCCGGGTATTTTTTCAACAGACTCTTCAAGGGCGGTCCTCAAGTGCTCCTCGGCATCAGATAGTGCGTCCTGGATGAGAGCCGGGTCGCTGCCTTTAAGCTCTCTTTTGAGTTTCTCTAGATATTCTTCGATATTTTTAAACATAGTCCTATCCTTTAAGCTCTGACAAGCATCGATTTCGCGTATTTGCCGTGGACCTTCCCCACCCATTTGGCAAGATGAAAGGTCAGCGGCAGGAGAAAAAATCCGGCAATAGAGACAAACGGCAGGAGCCAAACAGGCGTAAAAGCCTCCGGTCCGAACAATTCCAGGGGAAAGTGAAAGACCAGTTCCATAACCGGGCTCCCGATAAAGCTCAGGGAAGTCGCAAAAAGAAGAAAAATCCCCAAAGAATAGATGAGTCCCAGTGGAAATTGAAGAGCCAAATAGAGCAACGCCTTCCACGTGTAGGATTCTTTGATAAGGGCCATAAACATATCTTTCCAGCTCAGGTTTGTATCCAGGAACAAGGATCTCCGCGGCATCCGGATACCCAGGAGGGCTTCGACGATCCGGCCCTCCAGAAGAGCGATGCCTCGGATAGAAAGAAGAAACAGCCCAAAAATAGGAATCCCGATGATGAACACGAGCGTAGAGAGAGAGATGATTCCGGCAATCAGTGCCCATCCGCCAAAAACTAAGCCAGTAACAAAAGACAAAAGCATGTAAAAGAATGCGCCCCATGCTCTCGGCTCAGCCAGCACACCAAAGAATCGCGCCCATGAAGACCGCGTTTCCGTCGTTCGGGAAACAGCCAGAGTTGGGGAAGTCCGGGACTCGATATCCCGGTAAGCGGACGCGATCTCTTTCGGGTGGCCGTATTTCTCGATGAGAGAAACGATAGCCTCTGTCTCGGAAAGTTTGGGCTTACCAGAAAGAGCTTCTTCCAGAGCCATTCTTAGATGTCCTTCGGCATCCGAGAGAGCATCCTGAAGGAGCGCTGGGTCGCAGCCCTCAAGCTCTTTTTTAAGATTTGCTAAATATTCATTGACATCTTTACACATCGGCTTTTCCTTTTAGGATCCCGTCCACAAAAGATTTTGTCTGGTCCCAGATCTGTGTCCAGCTCTTTAATATCTCGAGGCCGGATTTCGTGATCTTGTAGTAGCGCCGCGGCGGCCCGGAGACCGAAGGGTCGACATGGCTTTCCAGCAGCCCGCTGCCTTCCAGCGACCGCAGAACCGGATAGAGTGCGCCTTGTTTCATCATCGGGACATTTTCCTCATCCACTTCCATGACCTTGGCGATCCTGTACCCGTACATAGGCTCGTCGGCACGGGCCAGAACACTCAAAAGCACCAGGGCTGCTGTGCCTGAGTTTAGTTCTTTCTGAAATTTTTTATTGGCATCAGTGGGAGTACTCAATCCAGCACCTCCTGCATCGTTTATAATAACAATTTAATATTATTGTCATTTTGATAATATTTTTATATTAATAATAATGATAACTTATTAATATGTCAAGTATTTTTTTCATTTTTTTCGATTTTATCCGATTTTTTTTCTAGCTGACTCAGAAAAAACTATGAGGCAAAATGTGACATTTCACCAATTTCTTCAATTACTTTAGGAAGAAATGAAAATATTACACAATAATCTATTGAGCGTCATCTTGTTCAGTAGTTTTTCAACTCAGCCAGTTTCTTACAGACATTCTCAAAAAAACCGGAACAAGTGTTTTTTCCAAATATCGGAGTCGATTTCAGGGAAAGCAGTCCAATATGACTCCTCTTGATATTATTTAATTCTATCCGAGTATGTGCTGTGCTGCCACATCCGGATCACCTTTCCAGTCTTATCCCTTTCAAACACCACTTCTTCGCCGAGGCTTTCATCTCTGCGTATACGGCGAAACGTGTCGCCTTTAATGTGTTTCAGCAGAGTCAGGCTCCGGAATGGATTTTCTGACGGCAATCCGAATACTGCCAGATTACCCTGCCATGGAAGGATGGCTGTCTCTCCCCCCCAAGGCTGTGCACTGTAATTCCCTGCGTAATCTTCGAGGTTAATCCTTGTTTTTTCCTCTTTGGCCTTGCCGGTGACCTTCTTCACGATCTCTCTCATACCCATCGCGTATCCGTACGGGGAGGTACCGCTGGCATTGATCATAACGATAAAAGCCTGTTTTTTATGGGGATCGATATTCAGAATACTCCGGTAGCCAGGGCAGCCTCCTGAGTGACCGACCATTGTCTGGCCCTCCACTTCCCTGACCAAAAAGCCCAGCCCCCACGTGGTTTGCCAATCAGGGTCCACCCAATGCACACGCTGCATTTCACGGAGAGTGGATGCTTTGAGGATTTCTTCCCCTCCTTTTTCCAGAAGGCGGAACTGCCAGGATGCGAACCGGGCCAAGTCTTCGACTGTCGAGGAAAAGCCGGC
>CAYFVQ010000230.1:0-15926 GCA_964346585.1 uncultured Eubacteriales bacterium
CGTTCAGCCGGATTCGGTTTCTCTTATTCTCGACTGAAGCTGACTCATTCCATGCTGGAAATATTACTATCCCATAAGAGTTATCTATGAAGAAAGCAGCGCTCGCTATCGACATCTCCAGGTTTCCTGGTGACAATCATAGCCATATTAAGCTCATTGGCTTTATCGATGACTTCCTGGTCTCTGATGGACCCCAGAGGGTAGATAATTGCTTTTATCCCGCTCTGAGCCGCAAGCTCCACAACGTCCGGAAAGGGCATGAAGGCATCCGAAGCCATGACGCATCCTTCAGGCCCATAGCCGCGCTTTGAAAATCGAATAGCATCTTCTGCGGCGTCTACTCGGCTCCTCTGGCCTGAACCGATTCCATGGACTTTATCGTTTTTCCCGATAACAATTGCATTGGAGCGGGTGAAGCAGGCAACGTTCCAGTTGAAAACAGCTGCATTGATCTCTTCTTGATCGGGCTGTTTTATCGAGACGACCTCGACTGAATCCGAAGACACAATCTTTGAATCAAACCTCTTCTGGATGAGGATTCCGCCTGAGACTCTTTTAAATTCCAAACCATTATCGACGGCCCTGGCATCCAGAGACGCTCCCATTTTCACCACCCTCAGGGCTTTTCTCGAGGATAAAACCTCAATCGCCTCAGGGCTATAGTCCGGAGCATAGATGACTTCGATATTTCTTCCTTTCTGGACGAGAAGTTCAGCCAGCGGTTCAGTGATCTTATGATTGAAGACGTCAACGCTTCCAAAATTAGAAAGGGGATCGCAATTCCACGCTTTCTCAAAGGTCTCTTCCGGCGTCTCCCCCATGGCGACTCCACTCGGCATTTCATGCTTGACGAGGGTGCAGATCATTTTATCCTTGTAGATCTCAGTTAGCTTTCGAACAAGCCTCTGGCCTAAATCCATGTCTCCCACATTTACGTACCCTAATCCCTTTATTCCCTCCTGCAGGACTTCCATGGTGGCCATATTGGGACCGGAGGCCCCTTCTTCTGTATAAAAGGCCGCAGGGTAACCAGGATTTTCTCCGTATCTCATGGACTGTTTCTTCTTGAATTGTCTATTACCAAACTGGATGACTTCGGGAAACTCCTCTTTAACTTTTGTCCTGTACTGCAGGCGGTCTTCTTTGCTTGTCTTCTCCATTTTAACTCCTTATTCTTTCATGCCTGTTGATAATGTATATTTCATTCTGTTGAGTGTCAAAATCACCGGCAAAAACACAGGCTACAGATACTCTAAAATCGTCCTTGCCGGCCTCCGGACCCAGAGCCTCATAGACAGCCTCCGCCATCTCATCGGCTCGTTTTGCCTGAATCCCAACTCCAACTGGCTCTCCTGTGAATGAAGACAAGGGATCCTTGTTCTCCCCGGAATATGTCGTAATCATTTTTCCTCGGCCAGGATTCAACAGAATATCATAGAACTTTCTCTGTGAGGCGCCATCCGCTCCTCGACGGATTATGCCCAGTGCCGCCTTTCTGCCAGGGAGAACACATCCGCTTATCCTGGGCGTGAAGATTGGCGAGTCTGGCTCATAATCCCATGTCGAGAGAGAGGAAGACAGGACCTCGACAGCATTCTGACTTCGCGCGAGAGCTGTTCCGACATCTGATGTCTGTTTCCCGTTACTGACTGCGATTCCTCGAGTAGTGAATCGTACGGCCGGATAGACAAGCAGCTCTCTATTACCCTTTTTTAACGCCTCTTCATCGGTGGGCTGCGCCCATATAGCATTTTCTTCCACTGCCAGCTTTCTAGCCTGGCTAGAGGGAGACCGGCCAGTGATGGCGTAGATGATAACCGTGTTTATTCCAGATGAATCCTGACCAATGATTACGACTCGGCCGGGATATTCCCTTGAAGACAGGCTTTCAAGACCTTGTATCATACGGCTTCCAGTCAACTCACTGTTTTAGACACCATAGAATATATCAAAAAAAGAGACCAAGCAACAAAAAAGCAAAAAAGGGGACAGGCCCCTTTTTTCTGGAGAAGAGGGACAGTCCCTATCTCTCTTAACAGAAGGACTAAAAGGGACAGTCCCTGAAAAAGGGGCCTGTCCCCTTTTTTGTTGCACTTGTGTTCAATTCTTAATTCAGATAGAATTTCCTTCCGCTTTTTGAGAGAGGTCATCATGAAAAAATTATCATCGGTTTTGAAAGCATATAAAAATTTAGATTTTTTAAACTCCCGGGATGCCCGAACTGTTCGAATCTTGAGTGAATATCTGGAACCTCTGAGCAGGCTGAACAAGCTGAACGTCAATAACACAGTGCTCTTCTTCGGCTCTGCCCAGGCCCATCCAGAGAAAAAAGACTCTATTCTGACGAAATACTACTGGGAAGCTGAAGAACTGGCTAATAAGCTGGCAAAATGGGCGATTCAATTGAAACATAAAGGAAAAAATTTCGTCATCTGCACAGGGGGCGGCCCCGGCATGATGGAAGCGGCAAACAGGGGCGCTTCTAGAGCTGAAGGCAAATCCATCGGTATGAATATTTCTCTTCCGTCGATGGAGCAAACACTGAATCCCTACGCTTCTCCGGAATTGTCTTTTATATTCCATTACTTCTTCATGCGGAAATTCTGGTTAATCTACAAGGCGAAAGCTGTGGTTGCCTTTCCCGGGGGTTATGGAACACTCGACGAAGTATTTGAAATCCTCACCCTTGTTCAGACAGGCAAAATCCAAAAAGATCATGCCATCATCCTTCTCTACGGAGAGGAATACTGGAAGAAAATCATTAACTTTGATTCTCTTGTGGAACACGGGAGTATTTCACCTGAAGACTTGAAGCTCTTCACTTACTGTTCCAATCCGGAAGAAGCATTTGTGTTTCTCAAGGATAGATTGGTCAAGTTTCTATAGAGAATAAGCTTCATGCATTGAGAATACCAGACAGGGGGATTTATTCTTGATTTCTCAAGCCGGTGCCAGACAACTGACATTCACCTGAGCGGGAACCAGAGCGCTTATTTTAAAAACTGCTGTTCTCCCAAATTAATGCTTGACAGGGATTTGGTAATTTGTAATAATTACAATCTTGAAACATTTACAACAATGGAAACAATAAAAAACACTCTGAAAAAGAAAGGAATCAAGCCAACATACCAGAGGCTTAAGATTCTTGACTACATGAGTCAAAACATCAGAAACCATCCAACAGTTGAAATGATCTATGCAGAGCTGGCCAAAGAAATCCCTACGATATCAATGACCACTGTGTACAACACGCTGAGCACATTCATCGAGAAAGGATTGGTCTGCGGTGTAACTATCACAGGGACCGAAGTCAGGTATGATTTCAACACAGAATCTCACCACCATTTCTTCTGTAAGAAATGTGGACAAATTAAAGATATTGACGTTCCTTGCTCGCTCGCTGCAAAAAAGGGAGAACTCGTGGATGGGCATAGACTTGAGGAAATCCATGGGTATTTCAAGGGCACCTGCAGAGACTGTTTAGAGTGAGTTAAATTTTAGCGAGTCCATTCTTTTCTTCTCGTCGAGTTGGCTAAGAATACGAATGAATCAATGGAGAAGCGGACTCAAAAATATATTGAAATAATACGATAAAAGGAGAAATAATAATGAAAAGCTTGAAAGGAACTCAAACAGAAAAAAATATTATCACTGCGTTTGCCGGAGAATCACAGGCACGAAACCGCTATACTTTTTTTGCCTCTAAAGCAAAGAAGGAAGGCTATGAACAGATCCATGGGATTTTTCTGGAAACCGCTGACAATGAAAAAGAACACGCTGAGAGGCTCTTCAAATTCTTAGAGGGTGGCGATGCAGAGGTACAAGCCTCCTTCCCGGCTGGAATCATTGGAAGCACTGCAGATAACCTCAAAGAGTCTGCGGGTGGAGAAAACTATGAATACACAACCATGTACCCTGAATTTGCTCAAACAGCGGATGAGGAAGGATTCCCAGAAGTCGCTGAGACGATGAGAGCCATCGCAATCGCGGAAAAACAGCATGAGAAAAGGTATCTTGAACTGCTCGACAACTTGAATAATAATAGGGTTTTCAAAAGAGACGAAGTTGTGGAGTGGCGTTGCAGGAATTGTGGGTATATTCACGAAGGCAAGGAGCCGCCTGAGGAATGTCCGGCCTGTGCTCATCCGAAGACATACTACGAATTACTGTGTGAAAACTGGTAATCTTAAGAGAGAGACGAAAAATGAGTCAATACAGATGTTCGGTATGCGGATACATCTACGACCCGAGCGTGGGTGATCCGATCTATGGGATAAAACCCGGGATCGTTTTTGAAGAATTGCCTGAGGATTGGGTTTGCCCAGTCTGTGGGGCAGAAAAAGATCTATTCGAGAGAGAAAATTAGGAATAATAATCAGAATAAAATAATTGGCTTTCGTGTTTTCAGATCCTGTCAGTTTCAAACTTTTTGAGACGTCGGCAGGTAAAGCCATGAAAAATTTGAGGTGAAAAAATGACAAAAAGATTACAAATCTACAAATGTGAAGCTTGTGGAAACATTGTCGAGGTTATCCATGAAGGAGCCGGAGAGCTTGTCTGCTGCGATGAGCCCATGAAGCTAATGGAAGAAAATACGACCGATGCCGCTTTAGAAAAGCATGTTCCAATGATCGAAAAAACAGAAGACGGCATTAAAGTCAAAGTGGGAAGCGTACCTCATCCTATGCTGGAAGAGCACTACATCGAGTGGATCGAGCTGATCGCTGATGGACGCGCATACCGTCAATTCCTAAATCCGGGTGAGGAACCTGAAGCTGTGTTCAATGTTGAAGCCCAAAGCGTCACAGCCCGAGAGTACTGCAATCTTCACGGGCTGTGGAAAAGCGAATAACAGAGCAGATCTGTCACTTAAAATCAGGTTTCTCCCATTTCAGAGTTGCGCTCTGAGTGGAAAAATTTACAAAAGAAAAGCTCTACTCCCCTATTTTTTCGAATCGGGCTGTTATCATTTTCCCTCTAGTGGTGCGGGACAAATAATAGAAAATGATGAGGCCGATAAAAATTCCGATAGAGTCGGCCACCATATCCAAAACCTCAAAAGAACGTTCAGGAACAAAATACTGATGGAGCTCATCCAGGCATCCGAGAAGAATACCGATGGCCAGTGTCATTGCGGATTTAACACGAACCGAAGACTCAAAGCTCAGAAAAAAGCCCAAGGAAAGAAGGAATCCGAGAAGTGCGAATTCTATCATATGCAATCCCTTATCGAGGAATGGCAGACTGACCTGACCTTTGACGCGTAAAGAAGACAAGATAAATATTATCGCGTAATAGATAATCGCAGGCACAAAAAAAAGGACTTTTTTCATCCTAACCTCACGTTTTGCTTCATCCGACTTTATCAGAAAACTTCCTATTCAGCGCAGCTTCGCGCTTTTTCCCTCTATCTTTCTCTTTTTTATCTTCTCTCAACAAGTTAACGAATTATAGGGATGATGTATTTTATTAAAAAAGCCTCTCTTTATCCAGAGATACATGTAGCGATCTAGACGTGTCATATGTGATTCGGTTGACTTTTTCAAAGGGAAAAATAAAATTAAAAATCATCTTTTGAGTGATTGAAGAAAAAACGATATTCTGATAAAACATGTAACCAGAGGGAAAATCCATTCATTTAAAAGGAAAGCTGGTCATGCACCGACTTCATCCTAGGCAGAGAAGATTCTTATTGCTGATCACTGCCTCCTTTCTCCTCTCCTCCTGTGCGGGGATGAATTATTTTCCCACAGGGAATACACAAAGAGGGATGGCTTCCTGGTACGGAGAGGACTTTCATGGGAAACAGACTTCGAACAAAGAGATTTATGACATGCATGCGATGACCGCAGCCCACAAAACTCTTCCCTTCGGAACGCATGTCCGGGTGACAAACCTGACTAATGGAAAATCAGCCGTCGTCCGCATCAATGACCGCGGCCCTTTTGTCAAAGGCCGGATCATTGACCTCTCCTATGCGGCCGCACAGAAGCTCGGCATGGCTGAGACAGGTGTGGCCCCTGTTGTGATTAAAGTTCTGAAAAGATTCTCCCCCAAAAAATCCTCTCAACGATATGCTGTCCAGGTGGGTTCATTCGCGGAAAAACGGAATGCGAAAATCCTTAAAGCCAAGCTCCAGAGAAATTATGACAATGTCTACATCGCAGAGCATAAAGCGCCCTCACAAATCTATTACAGGGTAAGAATCCGGACCCGCAGTATGAAGGCCGCCCGAAAAATTGTTGAAAGGCTCCATAAGAAAGGCTATTCCGCTCACATCTTAGAAGAGTACTGAGAATCCATTCAGTCTTTTATCTTTGATTCACAGACCTTGATTTGTTCTAATGCCTTTTTCTGTCTGTTTGGGTCGAGCTCTATGACTTTTTCAAAATCTTTGATGGCCAGGCGAAATGCTCTTAATTCCATCCACGACTTCCCTCTGTTTTCGTATGCCATTGCATAATCGGGCTTGATTTGTATTGCACGTGTAAAATCTTTAATCGCTTCTTCATAGTCTCTTTCAAACATCCTTATGCATCCACGATTATTGTAGGCCTCCGCATAATTTGGCTTGATTTCAATGGCTTTAGTGTAGTCTTTAAGTGCACTGTAGGGGTCGCCCAATTTCTCAAATGTAATAGCCCGATTGTAGTACGCCCGGGCGTTATTCGAATCGATTTCGATGGCTCGAGTGTAGGCCTCCACAGCTCCCTCGAGGTCTCCCGATTTAATTTTTTCGTTACCTTGAATGTAATATGAATAGGAAGAATAGCACCCATGGGAAACCAAAACAATGAAAATCAGTAAGAAGGGCCAGTCTCTCTTTTGTATTCTTCGTTTCAACCGTGTACCCTAAAGTCCACTAATCCGCCACATATCCCGCTCGGTGTTTGACGTTATAGTTCCTGTTTTTTACTCTGACTTCAATCGTTTTGAATTTTCCGTCCCTTTTGTAGTTTTTAGGAGAATAGAAAAGGAAATAGCAGGATTCAGAAGCAACGGCAACATTCTTAAAACTCAAAGCCGGATTTTGAGAAGTTCTGATCAATCCACCTGTGGCCTTTGTCACTTCAGAAAATGTGCTGAAAACATCCTCAGACTGTTCTCTCATAATAATCCCGGGTGCGCTTTCTGGCCTTCTATCCATGAAAAGAAAATAAAAGTCAAGGGAGGAATCCGCAAAAGCCTGCTTTATCCTGTCGGCATTCAGAGTTGCATCTCTGCGGTACATTGTAAACAGGTCATTGACTTCGGCCATAATATTTGGCCTGTCCTGGTAATCACTCTGTATGATGTCATATATAGTTCCACTTATCTGCGGTCTGAATTCTCTCTGGTAAAAGAAAAAGACTATTTTTTGGCCCCCAATCATTTTCAACTGCTTCGCAAATGTTAAAAACAATTTCTCATCCACGACTCTGAGTTTTTCCATATTCATCAAAGATTCTCTGTATCTCGGCAGCAAGAATTCAAGAGAAAATCCTGAACCTACAGAATCCCCCCTTCCTCCTTCTCCTGACATGGATTGGACAATCCTTTTCAGGTCTCTAAAAGCACTCCTGTAGTTGGCAGAGCCGACCTGCACATCTTTCCTGAGGATGTTCTGCATATCCTGGGAAATCTGGTCTCTCGAGTATTTTTTAAAAGCATCCCTGGGAAGTGTGTAATTTTGCATGGGAGTCATGATGGTTAAATTGTCTTCAGGAGCCATTATTTCTGAGAAAAAATAGTCAAAAGCCTTACCTAATTTGGGATTGTAGTCAATTAACTGAAAAAGAAGATAGAAATTTCTCGACACTTGAGGAATGAAGCCTTTGGTTCCTTCGGCTCTTGAGAGCTGTGTCCTGTCGGTGAGATGAAGAGCTTCTATTTTCTGGAGAACACCGTCTTCATACAACTCAAAATCTTCAATTTTCAAGTCTTCAACAAAATTACTTTTATCATACACTCGGACAGGAACGATGACGTTCCTCACTGTCACTTCGTGTTGTTCCAGTTGTGAGGAAAGATTGATGGCTGTCAGAAAAAATACGAGTGGAATGATGAATTTTTTCATTCTCGGTCCCTATTTTATCGTAAACCTTTTTTGGTAGAGTGTCAATTTACTTAGATTTTCAATCCTAATGTTGATTTATTGCTTCTTCATTCCTTAGAGTACAATTTGAATACCAATTCAGATACGGGAACGACTGGAGAAAAGCTGGTGATTGTTTATCCTGAATGAGTGATAGATGTCATATAGGAGGGTATTTCACTTTCGGTAATAGATAATCGACCAAAGTTAGACAAGAAAATGGGGATTGTCACTTTTAGTCCTTATTTTAAGAAGAGAGGGATTGTCCCCTTTTAAAAAGAATTAATTAGGTGTCGGCAGATTTTATGAATGATTCAAGGCGCCTGTGTTATTCACGAGTCGAGGTTGCCGTAAATACGAGGCACAGCGCAAGATGCTGTGGTCATCCACCGCTCTTGCGCTGTAACAAAGTAGTTGCGGTGAGATCGGCTCGCCGAATGGGAAAAGATGCCGACATAAGATTATTTGTCATCCTTCAAAGGTGTCTTGAAAAAGGTGTCGGCATATTTTATGAATAATTCAGGATGATTTTGAAACTTAGTTATTTAGTGACGGGATCTTTTATTAAAACAGCATTTCAAAAACAGATGATTTTCTGTTTGCCTTATCGTTTCTTCCTTTTTTCTCTTTTGAACAGGTAAGCGCAGGATTTCCTCGTGTTTTCTTTTCCGTCGTGGACAGCATATCTCGAACCGCTCCACATCGAGGCGCCTGCATATTCTCCCTTCTTGTTGATCGCATAGAAACTCAATCCGAAGCGCGGCTGTCCCTTTTCGTTTAAAAGATGGGGGAGATGCTTGGACTTGTTGGCAATTTGCTCCAGGGCTTTGAGACAGGCTTCTTCTGGAGATTTTCCCATACCCATGAAATTGACAACCTGAAAGCTTCCACAGTTCAAGATATTGGCTTCTCCCCGGCCGGTCGATCCAGCCGCCCCAATATCATTATCCACATAAAGGCCCGCACCGATAATAGGTGAATCCCCCACTCTCCCAGGGATTTTAAAGAAGAATCCGCTGGTCGTTGTCACTCCAGCAAGATTGGCCGCGGCATCGACGGCACAGCAGTTGATCGTCCCGTGGTATTCGAAAAAGGATGCGAATTCTCCTTCAGTCTCTTCTGGTTTTGGAGGAAACCAGAAATCCCTTTCTGACAATCCTTCTTTGCGCCGCAGCCATCTTTCTCTTGAGGCATCCGTAAGAAGGTCTTCTTCTTTGAAACCATGGGCTTTGGCAAACTTTAGAGCCCCTTTTCCGACAAGGAGCGCATGGTCGGTTCTCTCCATGACAATCTTGGCCACTTTTGACGGATTCTTTATGTTCCTCAGACTGGCGACAGCGCCTCCATTATGGGTCGGACCGTGCATGACCGAAGAATCAAGCTCCACGACACCTTCCTCATTTGGAAGTCCTCCATAGCCGACAGACCTGTCCTCTGGATCATCTTCGACGATATTGACACCAGCGATAACCGCATCTAACGGGTCTTCTCCCTGCCTCAAAAGCTCCATGGCCTTTTCTGTGGCTCTCAAGCCATTTCCACTCGACACAACGCGCATTTTCCCTGTATTCTCATCTGCCTTCAGCCAATTTTTTCCTCCAGTCAGCATTGTGGCGGCTCCGATTCCAACGCCAGTCTTGAGAAAATCCCTTCTTGAAAATTTATCTCTCATCATGCCTCCTTTTTGTGTTGCCTTTTTTTTCTCATTACATTACTGAATTTTTATGGGAGAAGCAACCTGTTTTATTGAAGATGTTTTCTCTGTATTCTTAATAATTGACAGATGAAGTGAGGTTTAGTATAAATCCCTCTCTCCAAGACAGCATGAAAAAAAAGGTTCTCTTCTCCGCTTCCCTCTTCCATGCGCTCAACGATGCAGCCACTGTGACTGTCCCTATGGTTTTTCCCCTTCTTTACAGTCAACAATTCATCATAAAAAGATATTTTCATATTGGAATCCTATCCAACCTGGGGCTTTTAACCACATTTCTCTTCCAGATTATTATTGCCAACGCCTCTCACAAGCACGAATACAAACACATGCTTCTTCTGAGTTACCTCGGGATTTGCCTATCTCTGGTTCTGATGACATTCTCTTCCACCTTTGCTGTTTTTATAATCATTTATTTGACCATGCGGATATTCAACAGTTTTTACCACTCCATCGGGCTTGCCTGGGTTTCAAGAACCCATCCCAGTCAGCGCATGGACTTTGCGATGGGAATCCAGAGCGGCTCCGGGAATCTCGGCGTGCTCATCGCTTTTGTCTCTTCTGGTTTTCTGGCTCAGAGTTTAGGCTGGAAGGTTCCGCTCTATGTCTGGGCATGTGCAGGTTTCATTCTGGGCACGATAAGCTTTTTGACTGTGAGAAAGGTATCCACTCAAAGTGAAGACATTTTCAAGCCAGATTTCTCCTCCTGGATGGAGACGTTGAAAAACATTAAAATCTATATTCCCGGTTTCGCCTTTGGAGGGGCCTGCTGGGGAACGACTGTGTTTTTCGCTCCATCCCTGTTCAATCACCGGTTCGAAGTCCCGCTCGGACAAACAGGTCTCTACCTGGCTGCATGGATCGGGATCGGGACTGTGATGACTTATTTCTTTGGTTTTTTGAGTCAGAGATTCGGGCGGCTGAAGCTATCTCTTTATGCCTTCAGCGGCGCGACAGTTTTCCTGTTCTTGTTGGGTTTTGTCCCTGTGATGGAACTCGCACTGGTGAGTCTTTTTTTCTTCGGAACCTTCCTCTTCCTTGTCTATCCTGGTTTCCAATCGTTTGTCGGGAATGAAGTCCCCGCGAAGAATCAGGCGCAGGCGTTCAGCCTTTCCGCAAATGTCCAGATGCTATCCGGAGCCCTCGTCGTCCTCATTGACGGATTTCTCTCGGATACGTTCGGGATAAATTCGCCTTTTGTTTTTCTCGGGATACTGGGTATCTTTGTTTCGTTGTTCTATCTGTCAAAGAGCCCTTATCTGGCCCAAAAGCCATAGTCTTCCCAAAACAGCAAATTTGATCTTGTAGCTCTTTTCTGAATTACAGGAGTTATTCTAATGTAAACACCCTGGAATGGAACGAGCGACATTGGAGGATTTAGCCTTCTCTAAGCGCTTTTCGAGGGAATCCGACGATGTCGGACGGCGAGTATGTATTGAGCTTGCACGATAAAGAGGGAACAGCAAATAAGAAACTCCTAATTCTGTTGATGAAAATGGATAGGCAAGCGAGTTACGCAGCCGCCGAGAAGAGCGGTTAGGGAATGGCGTGAAAAATCCGACTGGAGCGAGGCTATTCCAGGTGTTAGTTTCACAATTTAAGCTATTGCATACTCTGAATGGAAGAGAAATATCTCAGTCAAATGAAACCAAACCTATCTTTTCCAAATCTTTGACATAATGCAGGACAAATTCAACGTCTGTCTCATCATACTCACAGGAGATAATGTGCCTGATATCCAGGAGTGTCCTTTTCCCGTTCATCAGATTGACGATCTCGTAGGTCTTCGATCCATAGCTACCTCCGGCTTTTGCCCTGTTTTTATCATACCAAGCCATACTCTTGGTATCGAGTTTTTCCCTCATGGCATTCCAGGGAAGAGGCCCCTTGAACAGCCGTTTTGGCCTTAACCGGGAAGCTTCCCTATATTCAAGGATTGGACGAATATTTCCTGAATTTAAGCCATAGCGTTGGATAAAGATCTTATACATAAGCTCGATTTTTTCTGTCTCTCTTTCCGCCTGCTGGCTCAAGTCTTCGGCCAATTGATTGATTGTCTTCCGGCTTACCTCATCTCTACAGAGCTCAATCACTTCTCGTGTGTTCTCTGCTTCGATTAGGGCCTGGAGGCGGGGATAGTTCAGCAAATTGGCATGAAGTTTGGCTAATTCCTTCTTTTTTTTTGGGTGGGATGCGTACTGATGCATGAGCCGGACAGATTTTTCAGTCCTGGCTGTCATTCTTGCGTGGGCTTGACTGTGGACTTCGAGAGCAATTTTGAGCGCGTCTTCATCATCCGCATTAGCAATCAGTAAAGAGGCGGCCAGAGCCAGGCTGATGATCCTTTTCATCTCTGTAGGGTCGCATTTATCAGGAGTGTCCATGCTCGTATGATGAAACACATCTCCGTGCCCCAGCATTGGAGTCGGGATAGAGAACGTGGAATCGTTAAACAGAACATGGTCAGAGCCTCCTGAATAGGGCCTGACGCGGAAATTGAAACGGTGGAGGCTACCTCTCGGCGAAAAAAATGCCCTCCCTTCGAGCCATCCCAGAAAGTTGACGAGGACATCATCAATGTAGCCAGGAACTGAATAAGGAGAGCAGAACAAGTTAAAGTTTGACCGGCATAAAACATAATCTTCGCCGATCATATCCAGGTTCATCCCACATATTCCTTTGTCTTTCAAATCTTGATGCTCTGTTAGGTATGCCGCCGCTCCATGCATCTCAGGAAGCCAGAGAAACCGAAGTGTTCTTTTTAAAGGAGAAATCTCCCCTTTCTCTGTCAGAGACAGGATGTTTCTGACCATTTCAAACAGGCCCGCTGAGCCTGAAGCATTATCATTCGCTCCTGGTTTGTAATGGTCAAGATGCCCCATCAGGATGATTTCCTGTTCCGGAAAGTCTTTTCCGATGATCATGGCTTCAAGGACAGGCATATCTCCATCAAAGAGCTCGGCGTCCACACTGGCCTTCATCACGACTTTCTCTCCGGATTCGAACAGAGACAGGAGTTCTTTTTCCTGCCTCCTGGAAAGAGCAAATCCAAAACCTGTTTTGGCTCTTTCTTCTCCGGTCGGAGAAATTCGGGAGACTTCTATCAAGTCAGGAAATTCTAGGCGGTCGGCTCGATCGGAAGGACCGACAATCACACCCACAGCCCCTCTATTCAAGACAGCCAGCCGGTGAACGGCAGACCCGTTTCCGCCTACAGCAAAAACCAGCTTCCCTTTGACATTTTTCCCCTTATAATCCTCATCGGATTTGCCCTCTCCCACAAAGATGACTTCTGATTCGACTTTTCCGCCCTGAGAATAGGGCATTAAACTGACAGCCTGGTTAGAAAAGCGGGAAATGAGCTTCTTCCGGGGTTTCACCATCCACAGCTCGGCCTCCTTGACTCTCCACCCCACGAGCGAGGACCAGAGAAAATATTTTTGGAATCCATCTGCCTTATATTTTTTGATGGCAACTTCCTTGAGGCCGAGCGCCCTCAATTCTTTGGCCAGGAATTCCACACAGAGGTTATAATCTGACCCATCCCCCCCTCCTCGGATCCGGTGGAATCGGGAAATCTTGGAGACCATATCCCAGGCTCTTTCCCCTGAAACTTC
This sequence comes from uncultured Eubacteriales bacterium, assembly GCA_964346585.1. Lineage (GTDB taxonomy): Bacteria > Acidobacteriota > Aminicenantia > Aminicenantales > Aminicenantaceae > SOIA01. The sequence goes on from CAYFVQ010000230.1 coordinate 13,403, forward strand.
ATTCTGAATGATGTCCAAGAGTTGTCTATTAAGAAGATACGGATGGTCCTGTGATAAACTCGGTAGGCCGACAAGAAAGAAGAAGAACAATAAAAAAACCAGAATGACTGTATGCTTTTTGTATGACATTGAAGTCACCTCTCAGTTGGATGGGTCTTATCCAAATATAAAGTTTTTAATTCTCAGATTTCTTTACTCTTTGAGCTTTATAACTTCTCCAGGGAGCGTCTCTGTCCACTGTCCATTTCTCAGGACAATTTCTCCGTTAACCAACAGGTACCTGACTCCCTCGCTGTAGACATGAGGATTGGATATGGTCGTTCCGATTCTGATATTTTCGAGGTCGAGCACGACAATGTCTGCCTTGTATCCTTCCTTTATCCAGCCTCTATCATCCCAGTTCATGATTTGGGCAGGAAGGGACGTTTGCGAGCGAATGATATGAGAGAGAGAAGCCGTCTTTCTTTCTAAGGCGTACTTTTTGATTTTATGCAGGAATGTGGAATAGGTGCGAATATGAGTCAGCCCTATCCCGAAGAAGGGCGCGGTTCCGTCACTCCCAGTGCCCACATAGTCTTTCTTCATGATGTACTCGATATCCTCTTCGCACATCCGAAGTGGGATACACCTGGCCCCCATGAGCTCGAGCTCAATGGCGGCATCTTCTACGGACTTTCTCTTCATGGCAGCCACCTGCTCTAAAGATTTCCCTTCAAGTCTCTTCTCGACACAAATGCCCACGAGGATATTCTCGGCGCCTGCCCTCCTGTCTATGTATGTTTTGATCTGTTCACGAATATTTCGAGCTTCATCCGGATCTTTCATTCGCTCAAGAAACAGCATTCTCTCTCTGGCACTCCCCGGGCCCCTAAAACTTCCGGTGCTGACCAGGCTCTCCCCAACAAGCCTCACTAAATCTTTTCTTGGCAGGTGTTCCAGAAACTGTTCGTGACGTTCAGAGAGCGGGATGTAAGGAGTTATTTTTTTATACAGGTCGAGCAGCTCGTAATCTCTGAGATAGTCAAACACCTCTTCAATATCATCTGAACCCAACCTATCATTTTCTTCATTCTCCTCGAGTCCCAACCAGGCTGACCTCGGGATAAGGCTGGAGTACGGATACCCGCTCGAGAATCGATAGGGATACTGGTCAGCCGTCACTTTTAAACCTCTTGACCGGGCCTCTTCAATGATGGCACACGCTTCTTTGACGAGCCCCCAATTTGTCTTGGCCACAGCTTTAAAGTGAGAGATATGGACCGGAGCCCCTGATTTTTCCGAAATTTCAATGGCTTCATTAACTGCCTCAAGAAGCTCTTCGCCTTCATTCCTCATGTGAGTGTGGTAAATGCCTCCATAAGGAGCGATGACTTTCACCAGCTCTGTGACTTCGTCCGTATTGCCATACCTCCCTGGTAAATATTCCAATCCAGTCGATAAACCATACGCTCCCTGCTCCATGGCTTCCTGGACCAGGGCCTTCATTTCTTCCAGCTCTTCTGGTGTGGGTTCTCTATCTTCCATGCCCATAACGATTTCCCGGACCTGTCCGTGTCCGACAAGAAGGGCGGCGTTCGGTCCGATCCCTTCTTCAGTCCAGAGTTGATTCAGGTCCTCTGCTTTCTCAAAAATGGGCCAGGCGCTGCGTCCGCATTGACCGACAATAACCGTCGTCACGCCCTGCTTTAAATAATTGAGGCATGCCCTGTTCTCAGGAAAATACATCCCCCTGTCCACATGAGTATGAAGGTCGATAAAACCAGGAGTCACGGTTAGCCCCTTGGCATTAATCATCTTGGCGGCTGTTCCTTTTATCGATTTCGCAATTTCAACAATGACACCATCTTTAACAGCGACATCTGCCCGGATTGCCTGATTCAATGACCCATCAAACACTCTGCCATTTCTAATCAACACATCATAGTCAGGACTATTCTGTGCTTGAACAGAATGGTCTAAGCCAATCCATAAGGAAATAAATAAAAATAAAACCATACCCAAAAAGATAGTTTTGGTTTTCATAGGACCTCCTCCCATAATCTCATTTAGGTATTCAAATTATAGAGAAAGAATTGACCTGTCAAGAAAAAATAAGAATTGGGGTCAGGCCTTAAAAACTTCAGTAATTTTACAGAATGGCAAATAATGAGGTTAGGCCTCATCAATGTTTCTGGCTTCAAGGCCTTATTATCGTCTCGAGATCCCGGCCCTGATAAAACCTGAACCTAATTACTGAAGTTTTTAAGGCCTGACCCCATTTTTCTTATTTAGTCTCTTCTTTTGTATTTCTCGAGGAGTTCTGTGTATATATTGGAAAGGTCGGTCTGTTTCCCGTCTATGAAAACGTACTTGATGTTTGTTCTCAAGTCGAGCATGTCACCGTCGGCGATCACGATATTCGCCACCTTGCCCTTTTCCAGGCTGCCCAACATGTCATCCACACCCCATATTTGGGCCGGATAGAGTGTTACGCCCTTGAGCGCTTCTTTTTTATCCAGGCCGAAGGCTGCGGCTTTGGCGGCGT
>CAYFVQ010000231.1:0-5680 GCA_964346585.1 uncultured Eubacteriales bacterium
GGGCTGCAAAGAAACCAGCATCAAAGAAAGATTATCTGCGAAGGATCGAGAGAGAAGTTTATCATTATCAAAATTGGGAATATCATACAGTGATAATGAAACATGGAGAGTCGTTTACCTTTATGAGGATGAAATGTTAACCGAACTTTCCATTGATGTTGTTCATGTTTTAATGCACCAGGGATGGGTACATAAGTCTGGGAATTTTTTCACAGCCCGATTAGCGGTTTATGCAAAGCCGAGAGGGATGATTGGCAATTTGTATATGAAATTAATAATGCCCTTTCGCCGCATTATAATCTATCCAGCTTTAATGGAAAATGTAAAAAATACTTGGGAATTTTATAACAAAAAAAAATAAAAGAGGACACAAAATGAAGATGAAGAGTTCAATCATTTTATTCGGATTAGCTTTATTTTTTGTTACGCATTGCACCGCTCAGATAACGGAGGAGGAAAAAGAGGCAATTGTCAAACTCATTGATGAATCTTACATAGAAGCTGCTCACAATAATATTGATATTGAAGTCTTAAAAAAGGGATTTCATGAAAACTTTACTTGGCAAACCTTTCGTCATGATAGGTTGGTCATATTGACGATGCGGCAGTGGCTCATTTTGTTGAATCGTGAAAAATGGCTCCGGCCGGATTGGAATAATAGAACGACTGCTGAAATAATGGTGATAGGTATCGAAGGAAATGCAGCCGTAGCTAAAATCGATATTTACAATAATCAAATCCATGATTCTACGGATTTCTTGTCTCTGTATAAATTTACAGATGGCTGGAAAATAACGAATAAGATATCCAAGACACATGAAATTCCTCCCGAAGTTGAGAACGACCGACGTGAAGAATGGGAAAAGAGCATAAATGAGAAACTTCAGCCTCCGGAAAAAGTTATGGATGCGATCGGAGTTAATGCGGGAATGACAATCGGTGAAATTGGGGCAGGTCATGGCCGTTATACTGTCCACCTGGCACGACGCGTAGGAAGCAGTGGAAAAATTTTTGCGAATGACATCGATAAAAATGTTCTTTCCGTTCTACGTGAAAGATGTCAGCGGGAAAACATCGTCAATGTTGAAACGATTCTTGGAAAGGAAGATGATCCGCTCTTTCCTGAAAAATCTCTGGATATGGCATTCATGGTTTGGGTGTTTCATGGTTTAGATAAGCCAGGACCTCTGTTCAGGAATCTGAAATCAAGCCTGAAACCAGGCGCGCCTTTAGTTATAGTCGATCCGATCGATTCAGAAATCGATATGGAAAGGGAGTTCGTTGGAGAAAAAATAGATCCGAACAGACCAACCATTAAAGAAAGAATTGAAAAAGCGGCTGGCGAAGCAGGATTTGAAATCCAGCGTGTGGAAACATTCTTGCCGAAGGATTACATTTTTATCCTTCAAGTTAAAAATAATCGCTAAGAGGTACAACTGATAGAATTTTCAATCAATTAATCTCAGGAGGTACTTATGCGGAATTTAATGCACATGATAGTTATGTTTGTACTGGCCACAAGTCTGACAACTCAAAAAGTTAATCATTCTGATTTGTTCATCGCTTCTATATTCCTTGGTGGAACCGATACCGATGAATCTTTGTTTCTATATTTATGTTTGGATCAATTGCATGTCTTTTGCCGATTGGATTATCAGTCGAAAATAAATATATTTGTCGACAACAACTAAACGATTCAAACCGTATTAGCCATATTAAACATAAAATTCATTTAATAAAATAATCATCGTATATAAGTGAATCAGCTATTGAATGTGATCTTCAAACAATCAAAGGAGTTTAAAATGAAAAGTCTCAATCAAACAAAGCTAAGTCGGCGGCAATTCCTCACTAATGCCGACTCCGCACGCGCTTCGACAGGCATCAGAAGAAAGAGTCATCCGGGAACGAAGTTTTCGCTAGTCCGATTTACAGGTCTGGTAATGATTTTCATGCTAATCATAGCAGTCGCAAGGCCCTTTGCCAGAGGACAAGATTCATCTCCGATCACTGCCGCTGAAGTGCGGAAAATCATTGCGGACGGCAACCGTCAGTGGGGAAAAGCGAGGGTCGAATACGATAAAAAAACGTTCGAAAAAATGCTGGCTGCGGACTTTTATGTTCAGCTTCCAGGCAGAAGGCTCACTCGGCAAGAGTTTATAGAAATAATCTCGGTTCAGCTACAAGGATTTAAGCTAACGAGATTCGATGCGACAGTCCTGACGGTCCAACCGAGCACGGACGGCTGGGTCGCCGTCATTCATGAGAAGCTGGAAATTGACAGTCCTGATGGGAAGATTTACAGTCTCTGGATCACCAGAGACGGTTGGAAGAAAATGAATAATCAGTGGGTTATCACATTTTCGGAAGCGATTGGGAGCGAGCAATGGAGCGGGGGAGAAAAACCACCCTTTCCGGACTGGTAGCAATCAATTACACTTCGAATCTCCATTGTGCCTTTGTAGCTAAGTTCCTAATAATGAATTGTATGGGTAAGGAGTTGGTTAAATGAATTATACGGGCATTGATTATCACAAGCAATACTCCCATCCCACTTTAGTGGACGAGGAGGGCAAATAGCTCAAGTCTGGCAGAGAGGAGAACCTTCGTATTGATGTAGAGGAATTTCTTGATGAGATTGAAGGAGAGGCAACAGATAATTTTGCGATAACTTATTCAGGAACAGCGTTTTCATTTGGTTTAAACCGGGCGAGTGCAGGTTCGACTCCCCCCGGCGCCTTGGTTCTTGAGTTAACGCTTTCACTCTATTATCTCTAATAAGATTGAGTTGGGGAGTATATGTTTCTGTTCAAGTACGGACATATGTTGTTCATATATGATACATGTTTGTTTCATTGGTGTTAGAAAACCCCAAGAAAATGAAATTGGCATGTTATTTGCTCTTAACAGTTGTATATTTGATTTTTTGGCTTAATTGCTCAATATTTACTTTTGTAGGAATTTAGTGTGAACCAAGATGAAAATGCAGCTGTATCTATTATATACAAATATTCAAGGTGCTGCAGAGGAATCGAAATTTTCCATTTACTAGGGCTTCGCCATGTTTAAAAATTATCTTACCATCGCTTTCCGCAACTTAAATAGACAAAAAATCTACTCCCTCATCAACATTTCCGGGCTCGCGCTGGGGATGACGGCTTTCCTTATTATCGCTGTCTGGGTGTGGCACGAGTTCAGCTATGACCGTTTTCACGAACATGCCGGCCGGATCTACCGAGTTGCGGAAAAAAGACATTTCCCGGATCAGGTGCGGTTGAGCAACCGTACACCGGGGCCTTTATCCACAGTTCTCAAGGAAAATTTTCCCGAGATCAAGTCTGTGGCCCGAGTGGCCTGGACAGGAGAGCGTGTATGTCGTTATCAGGATAAGGTTCATTACGAGAACCGCATCCTCACCGTTGATCCCGGTTTCCTCCGCATATTCACGTTCCCGATTGTTGTCGGGGATAGAGCAAAGGCGCTCGATGACCCGTTTTCGGTCGTGGTCACAGAAAGTGCGGCCGCTAAGTATTTCGGGAATGAGGACCCTCTGGGAAAGGTCCTCAACCTGGACAACCGTTTCGATCTGACAGTGACCGCAGTGGTTGAAGATGTCCCTGAAAACTCCCATCTCCAGTTCGGGATGCTCGTCCCCTTCGAAATGGTGGAGAGGCTGGGCTGGGATATCCGAAACTGGGGATTCAGTATGGCCCTGACTTATCTTCATCTTGGGGAAGAGGTGGATGTTCAGGCTTTTGAAGAGAAGATCGCTGGCACGGTGAAGGAATACGATGAGGACACAAACATAGAGCTCTTCCTGCAGCCCTTGACCCGGATTTATCTTTTCACGAATGTTGTGAACCCGGACGCAAAGGGGCGCATACAATATCTCCTCATATTCGCCATGGTGGGTATTCTGACCTTGTTCATGGCCTGTGTCAACTTCATGAACCTGACGACCGCCCGCTCTGAATACCGAGCCAGAGAGATCGGGCTGCGCAAAGTAGTGGGAGCCACGCGCAAACATCTGGTACGGCAGTTTCTTGCTGAGGCCGTCTTCCTCGCCTTTGTTGCCCTGTTGATAACAGCACCGCTTATCCAGTTTTTTCTGCCCTTATTCAATAAGATAACCGGCGAGTCCTTTTCAATGTCCAACTTTGCCAATATCTGGATTTTCCTCTTCGTGATTGGGATCACTCTATTAGTTGGCCTTTTTTCCGGAAGCTATCCCGCCCTCGTGCTCTCATCCTTCCGTCCGGTTAAGGCCCTGCAGGGAGGTCTGTCTTCAAGGTACAAAGGTTCGGTTTTACGAAAAATCTTGGTGCTGGTACAAGTGAGCATCTCTCTCATCCTGATTATCGTCTCCAGCGTCATTTTCCAGCAGATCGGGTTTCTCAAAAATAAAGATCTGGGATTTGATCAGGAGCATGTAGTCTCCCTCCCGTTGGGTATCTCCAATCTGGAGAACAGCCAGATCTTTCGAAATTTCAAGGATATTGTTGAACAGAATTCCCGTATCGTATCTGTGGCTGCAAGCTTCACCCACCCCACGGATTTTGCCACTCAGGTCAAAAATGTAGTATACAAAGGAAAAAAGATCGGTGAAGACATTCCTCTCAATCTCACCTCGGTCGAATATGGTTTCATCGAAACCCTGAAAATAAAAATGCTCAAGGGCCGAAGTTTTAGCCGGGAATTCGGTACCGAAAAGAACAACCTGCTCGTCAACCAAAGCTTTGAAAAGCTTTTGGGTGTGGAATCCGCACTGGACGAAGTGGTTTCTATCGGTCCGACATATCAAGGCCGCATCATAGGAGTCATGCAGGACTTCCATTTGGAGGCCGTGTCGAATGCTGTGATCGGTCCCTTGATCGTATTTCTGAATCCCGGCGTCAACCACATCTTTGTGAGAATCCATCCTGAGAATATACCGGCAACCTTGGGATTTCTGGAAACAGCCTGGAAAGAAGTGGCCCCGAATCTTCCTTTTGCCTATAATTTCTTGGATGAGGAGTTCAATCGCCTCTATACCGATATCGAGAATTTGGGAACCGGCCTCAGGTACTTCACCCTTTTTGCCGGCTGCATCGCCTGTCTGGGCCTGCTGGGATTGACGTCTTTTTCGACGGAAAAACGCACCAAGGAGATCGGTATACGAAAGATCTTGGGCTCTTCCGTGCCCGGAATCGTGACCCTGCTGTGTCGTGACTATGTGCGAGTTGTGCTGCTGGCCAATCTCTGCGCTTGGCCCATTTCCTGGTGGTTGATGTTCCGCTGGCTGCAGAATTTCCCCTACCGCGTCAGCTTGAGCTGGACAAATTTTGTGCTGTCCGGCTTCCTCATCCTGTTGATCACGTTCGTTACCGTCAGCTTCCAAACCATCAAAGCCGCCCTCGCCGATCCAGTCGACTCCCTACGCTACGAATAAAAATGCCTTTTATCAAAAAAAGGAAAAAAAGGGGACAGGCCCCTTTTTTTAAATTGGGGATAGTCCCCAATTTTTCGTTTTTGACAACAGTTAAACATAAAAATCAGTTAACAGAATCGCTCTATTCTCTCTAATAAAATGGATAGGGGGAGTAAATTTCTCTGTTCGGAGGCGCACGCAAATTTTGTTCGAGAATGGACATATAGAAGTGAATAAGTATCAGACAATCTCAGGAGATCATATTGGTATATT
>CAYFVQ010000232.1:0-4175 GCA_964346585.1 uncultured Eubacteriales bacterium
GCTCTATAGGAAAAATAGATGATCCAGGGTCGTCCCTTAATATTGTTTAACGGCAGAAAACGCCAGTACCGGCTGTCGTATGAATTATCGCGGTTGTCTCCCATGACAAAACATTGACCGGCAGGCACAACCACAGGGCCGTAATTCTCTTTGATGGCATCATTATAATAATAATAATTATTTTCCTGGTCACGAACATCACTGATCATGTGAATTTTATACTCTTCAGGGATGGGCTCATCATTAATGTAAACCTGTTTATTCTTGACCTCGATTTTTTCACCTTCCACGGCAATGACTCTTTTAACGAAATCTTTCTCCAGTTCCCCTGGGAATTTAAAAACGACTATGTCCCCTCTCTCGACTTTCTTTCTGGGAATAAACAGTCCTTCCAACGGTAAAACCGGTTCTGCGTAGGCGAGTTTATTGACAAGGAGAAAATCGCCAACGAGCAAAGTGGGCTCCATGGAACCTGTTGGAATCTGGAACGCCTGAACGACAAAAGTCATGACAAAGAAAACGAAAACAGCTGTTTCGGCGATAAGCTCGAAGAACTCCCGAAAACCGCTCTTCTCGCGCTTTTTGCCTTCTTCGATAGCGACCTCAGGCTGGACTTTCTCTTCCTTAATCTTTTCTTCTTTCATATCAAATAGCTCTCACTTTATATAACGAATGAAATGCTCAAAACGACTAAAAAAATGAAATTCATCAAAATCGTATTCTTCACAGCTGGCAAAAATCCGGGCCAGTTTTCCAGGTTGGCTCTTCCAATCTTAAACACAAGAAAAGGGAGTGGAAATGTAATCAGCACCATCAATGACCAGAACGGCCAGCCGTTGAATAATATCCCGGCCAAGACCACTAAATAACAGATCATGGCCAGAGACAGATAGACCAGTAAGCTCTTCTTGAATCCAAAGAGGATGACCCAGGTTTTTCTTCCGGTCAAAGAATCCGCATCTTTATCCGCAAACTCATTGATCAATAAAACCAGTGTGGTCAAAATTCCGGAAGGAACAGCCACGATAAAAGGCCAAAACGAAGACAGACTTTCAGCTTGAACATAATAGGCGCCGAGAACCATCAACGGCCCCCAGGCGAGAAATATGGCGATTTCCCCCAACCCCTTGTTGACCAGCCGAGCCGGAAAACCGTTGTAACTGAAAACAAAAAAGACTGCGGCCAAGCCTATGAATAAGATGATGTTTCCCTCTGAGACAGCATTGAGATAGAGCCCTATGGCCGAGCCTAAAACAGCGAAAACCAGCGAAACAGCTAATGCCTCACCAGGTTTGACAAAGCCGTCCAAAACCATACGGCTTCCTCCTGAGAAAGGCACCAGCGCATTCTTGTTCGATGCATCATTCCCACTCCTGAAGTCAAAATAATCGTTCGCCACGTTGCAGCTGATATGAAGGAAACAGGCACCGAAGAAAACCAGAATGAAGTGAAAGAGGTTGAACTGTCCTGTATGCCACCAGGCAAAAGCCGTGCCTAAGAATACGGCTCCCGCACTCACTGTCAAAAAAGGAAGCCGCAGAAGAAGAAGAACCGCTTTTGACTTTTTCATCGTATGCACCACTCAAACTTATTATTTTGTCTGAAGAGTTATTTTATATTTTTCCGGCCCCATTAATCAAGAGAAATAAATCGCGAGCCGCCAATCAAAAAAAGAGAGTCGATGGCTAACTTATTTATTCTTATAAGGTTACCATTAATCATTTATTGAAAATGAATCGGATGATTGGAAAAGTCGTGTTTATCAAACTCCTCCCATCATCTCGCCTTTCCAGTGTGTTTATATTATACTGAGTCCATGAACTTCACTCTTTTCGGGTATCCGAAAACCGGAAAAACCACACTGTTCAATCTCCTTACCGGAGCCAAAATTGAAGTAAAATCCTATGAAGATGGGAAAAAAGAACTCAACCAGAGAACCTGTCCTGTTCCTGACCCCCGACTCGAAAAAATATGGGCTCTCTATCCTGAAAAAAATAAAATTCCCGCAGCGGTTGATTTTGTCGACCTGGCCGGGATAGCCTTCGGAGAGGTCAAAAACAGCGCCTACCTCAGCACTCTCCGTCTGGCTGACGGGCTGACACACGTTGTCAGAGGATTCCAGGATGAGTTAATCCCTCATCCCAAAGGAAAAATCAGCCCTGAAGAAGACATCCTTTCCATGGAGGAGGAACTCATACTGGCTGATCTGATGTCGATTGAATCCAGGCTGGAAAAACTGGATAAGGAATTGAAGCGGTCGAAAGATCCTGAGGGAGAAAAAGAAAAAGATCTTCTGGAAACCCTTCGTTCCCATCTTGAGGGAGGAAAAGGGATTCGCGAGATGAAACTCTCGTCTCAAGAGGAAAAAGCCATCAGCAGTTTTGCCTTTCTCAGCCAGAAAAGGCTTCTCCATATGGTGAATGTCGATGAAAAGGATATTCCCTTGATTGAAAATCCGGAAAAGTTTGCGGCTTCAACCGAAAAAGGAATCGCAGTCCAGGCCTTCTGCGGCAAGATCGAAATGGAAATCATGGAATTAGAAAATGAGGAAAAAGAGATGTTCCTCTCCGAATACGGTTTGAAGGAGTTGAGCGGGCCTAAATTCCTCAAATCTTCTTACGACCTGCTCAAAGTGATCACTTTTTTCACGATCGGCAAGGAAGAAGTGAAAGCCTGGACTATCCCGGAAAACACAACTGCATTAAAAGCCGCAGGGTCGATCCACACTGACATAGAAAAAGGATTCATCCGAGCCGAGGTCATCCCCTGGGAAGAACTTCTCCAACACGGCTCTTTCCAGGCTGCCAGAGAGAAAGCAGCAGTGCGTCTCGAAGGCAAGGATTACAGTGTCCTGGATGGAGATGTGATATATTTTCGTTTTGCCAAATAATGGAGTCAGGGCTCGACATTAGACATTACGCGGTCCGGACTTATGATATATTACCTGACTCGGTTAAAATGAAGCATGGATGGAGTGAGAGGCTGGATAAACTGATAAAGTTTGTTTCCAAAAAAATGTCTAATGTCGAGCCCTGACCCCTTATCGAAATGAGAAAGATATTTGAGATTACTGCTTCAGACAGCCGTTCCTCGGCAAGAACAGGGAATATCCACACGCCTCACGGTCTGATCGAAACTCCTGCTTTCGCTCCTGTAGGAAGCCAGGGCGCAGTCAAAGGACTTTCACACAGCCTCCTTCAAGGCTTGGGCGCTCAACTCATGCTCGTGAATTCCTACCATCTGTTCCTCAGACCCGGCCTGGAAACAATCAATCAAATGGGAGGCCTTCACTCCTTCATATCCTGGGATAAACCGATTCTCTCAGACAGCGGCGGTTTCCAGATCTACAGCCTCTCCCCTCTTGTCAAGGTGAAAAAAAAAGGTGTGGAATTCACATCTCATCTCGACGGGACTAAAATTTTCCTTTCTCCAGAAGATGTGGTGGACATTCAAATAAAACTGTGCTCGGATATCATCATGACCCTGGACCACTTCCTCCCCTTTCCAGCCTCCAAAGAAAAAATGAAAGAAGCTGTCAGTCTGACCTCTCTTTGGGCCAAGCGGTCCAAAGCTCATTTTTCCCAGAAAGACTCCTCCCAGCTTCTCTGGGGAATCACTCAAGGAAGCGTGCACTGGGACCTGAGAAAGAAGAGCACAGAGGATCTACTGGATTCAGATTTTAGCGGCTACGCTCTGGGAGGCCTCGGGCTGGGAGAGCCGAAATCACAACTCATGGAAATCATCGAAAAATCCGATTCTCTGCTCCCAAAGGAAAAGCCCCGCTATCTCATGGGCATTGGCTACATCAGTGACATCCTGGAGGCTGTAGAAAGAGGGATAGACCTTTTTGACTGCGTGCTTCCCACAAGAAATGCGCGGAATGGGACTCTCTTCACGAGCAAAGGAAAAATGGTCATCAAAAACCTCAAATATGCCCTTGACGAGAGGCCCGTGGATGAAGACTGTTCATGCTACACGTGCCAGAATTTTTCCCGTGCCTACCTTCGTCATCTTTACGAACGACAGGAAATCAGCTCAGCCATACTCAACACGATTCACAACCTTTACTTTTACCTTGACATCTTCCGCAAAATTAGGCAATCTATTCAATCCAATTCGTATCATCGTTTAAAAAGTATTATAATAAATAAAGAGGAAGAAATTTGATGTTTTTT
>CAYFVQ010000233.1:0-6141 GCA_964346585.1 uncultured Eubacteriales bacterium
CTATTTTTAATAAAAGTTCCCCCATTTTTTTCATTTCCACTTATGTTTCTGCATAATTATCTGCAGTAGAATAAGTGAATCTTTTTTAGGCTGTTTTTTGTGGGAAGTCCTGATTCAAAACAGGCTTTTTACCTATACATTCTTTGATTGATTCATACGATATAATCCTGCCGATCGAATCAAATAGTTTTATGCAGGGAATAATAAAAATGCCGATTAATGTATATATTATTCACAAGGTGAGAGTCTGATGGGCCAGCACCAACAATCCCTGGACAGGAACTCCGTACGGGCAGGCCTTTTCGCAGTTGGCTCCCCCGCAACGTGAACACACGTCTGCACAATTCTCGCCAAGGGCATGGTATTTCTCCATGGCGAATTTTTCTCTTCTCTGCGCGGCAAAATAATGATAATAGCGCATGACCGTATTGACCGGGACACCATGGGGGCAGCTCCCCTCACATTGACCACAGGCATGACGACAGTAGTATTGGCCCAGACCCGATTCGTAATCTGCGAGCATGGCCGTGCCTTTCGGGTCGAGCCTTGTTCCGGAAAGGGCCACGAATGTTCCCAGCTCCTCGAGAGTGTTGATGGTCGGGCAGGCTGAGTGGACATCCGGATTGCCAAGGCAGAACCGGATGGCGGCATCGCGGGTCTTATCAGCCGCTGTGAGACCATATTTCTTGATGAAACTCTCTCCTCGGTCGACAAGAGTTTTATACTCTTCCATGATTTTATAATACTGTTCACCGAATTTCCGTCCTTGTTTTAGGTTGCGGTCGAAGATATCCTGCATGTCCTGATAATATTTCACAGGGTTGGTCTTCATCAGGGTCGTCCCCATGTTTTTAGCTTTGCATGCCTTTAATATCCTTTCCCCCATATCTTTCTGGATGAAATTGTAGGTGAAGAGCACGACATCGAAGCGGCCATCCTCGGCGGCGGCCAGGATGATTTTATCCATTTCGTCTTTGACCATCCCAGACAACTTGTGTTCTGTCCCGTGGTTGGACAGCCCTGTAAACTTGACTTTTCCCTCAGCCTTCAGCTCCCGGATGGCTTCATGATACGGTTCATGTTTGACCTGCTCGACAGTTGGGGTCATGTGAATCATCAGGCAGTCCGCGTAATCAGTCTTGAGCCTTTCCAGGCAATTGGCAAAGCGCTCTTTGAGCTTTTCTTTCGAGGAGCCCATCCTGAAATTCAGCTTGGTTGTGATGAAGATTTTCTTCCGGTCGCGTTTACTGATGACTTCCCCGATAGTGCGCTCTGAATTGCCGCGGACGTAATGTTCGGCCGTGTCGATATAGTTAACTCCCATGTCCAAAGCCGCATCGAGGACATTTGGATTGTTCAGGTTTCCTGCGCCAAATCCGATATCTGAGACCTTGAATCCTGTCCGGCCGAGAGTCCGGTACTCTTTGATCTTCAGTTCAGTCTGTCCTTCACCTTCCTGTCCGAAAAGTTTTGCGCTCCGTATGAGGCCGAGACCGGCTGCCGCGGACACCGAACTCCCGATGAAATTCCGTCTGCTAATCCTGGAATTCTTTTGTTTTATGCGCTTCATCTGTCGTTTCCTCCCATTCAAAACATGTTCTTACCTTACTATTACGAGAAAAGAGAGAATGCGTTCAACGAGTATCTGTAATGGATAAAAAACGATGCAATGTGAAATAATTAATTTAACGACATTTTTTTCAATGGCTTATTAATCCACCCAACCTATTTCTGGAGTCCTTATCCTCGGCTATCCTTTGATCAGCGTTCTTCCAGAGCTTGATGGCAAGAGATTTCTCTTACGACAGCTCTTCGAGAAGAGCTTTTGCCTCTTTCAGGAATGGGGTGTCAAATCCTTCGATGAACCAGCCGTAAATGTCGGCAAGCAGTTTTTGGGCCTCTTTTTGTTTACCCTGTTTTTGCAGCAGACGGCTCAGACTCATTACTATTCGCAACTCAAAAAATTTTGCATTCTGTCGGCGGGCAGTCTCAATGGCCTGGCGAAAACACGCTTCAGCCTGGGCTTCGTCCTGGATAAGCAATAACTCTCCCCTCAGCCGATGCAGTTCCAATTCGAATAAACGCTCGTCACTTTTTTCAACAAAAGCCAACGCCTTAGTTAAAACCTTCAATCCTTCATCGACTTTGTCATCTTTCCTGTATGCATCTGCTAGAAAAGAGAGGCAAAATGTTTGATAAGCTTCAGTACCTGTAGCCTTGAGAACCGCCAGCCCCTGCTGCATTTGAGCTATTCCCTCTTTCACCTGTCTTTCTTCAACTTGCATCCAGCCCTGATCAAAAAGTGCTAATCCTTGATAAAAAACAAATCCTTTCTCTCTCGAAAGTCGCATCACTTCCTTTGAATACTCTCTGGATACTCGGACTTCATGTAGCATTCTATTAACCGTGTTGCCAGCGACGTTTAAGGCAAACGCTAAGGAGAATGGATGATCCAGTTTTTGTGCCAGGGCAATCGTCTGCTTGCTCCATTTCAAAGCCTGGTCCGGATATCCAAGGAATAACAGAGTCCACGCTGTCCATCCTAGCGCATAAACACCGAGATCTGACCCGTAGATGAATGCCAGGGAGCTGTGCTGCTCAGGATCGTAGAAATGAATCATGTGCTCAAGGTGGGCTCGAGCCTGCGTAAACTCTCCCATATGCAATAGGAGATAGCCCAACTGAAGATTAGCCATAGCTATATGAAGTGGATCCTTACCACGCGCAGCCAATTTTAGCGTCTGCTCTGCCAACTCTCTCGCTGTTCTGTACTCTGCCCCTATGCCATAAAAGCCCGCCAGAACAAACAACACCGGAAAGAGTTGAGGCGTCTCGCCGATCTGCTGACACAGTTTCCGTGCACGGGTGATAGCACGACCCACTTCTGGAGCTGCGTATCCCCGCGTTGCCATAAGAGCCGATCCTAGGCTGAGTTGCGTTGCAAGTTCCTGTTGGGTGCGCTCAGGAGTATCCGGCTGAGTCTTCACTAGTTTCAAAACTTTATTGAAATGTGATATTGCCTCCTCGTTGGCAGAAAGTTGTGCTGCTCTACTTCCCGCTTTGTACAGATACACTATGGCTTTAGGAACAATTGCTGCTTCCTGGAAGTGATGCGCCAGCTGAGCAGCAATCTCCTCCGCCTGCTCTCCGTAGAACGTCTCCAGCACAGTCCCCACTTCCTCGTGTAGGTGCGATCTCTCCACTTCGTCCAGGCTGCTGTATAGATACCTCTGAAACAGGATGTGTTGGAATGAGTACATAGAAAGGCGCTGACCGTCCACTCGCCTGAAGCCTTTGGCTGAAACCAGGTGATGCCGTTTGTCCAACTCGCTGCTCAAAATTCGTACCATTTCATGAACGTCTGTCTTCTTCATCCGGGCCACCACTTCAGCGGTGAACGATTCTCCTTCCACACTGGCTATCTTCAGCACCTCACGTAATTTTTCAGGAAGCCGTCCAATACGTTCTTCGATCACTGCATCCACGCGCGTGGGTAGCGCCTCCCAGTTCAACTCTGAGCCCTCAATCCATCGGCCCTTTTCATCCTTAACTAACACCCCCTGCTCCTGCATCCCCCTGAGCAATTCAATAGTAAAGAGGGGATGTCCTTTGGTTTGCCGAAAAAGCGTATCACGGAACGCACTCCCTAATTTGTTTGGTTCTGTATCCAAGAAGGAATCGACAAACTGCCTATCTTTAGCCTTAAAAAGCTCCAATTCTACTTCCCCAAAGATGCGTTTGAACTCGTTTATAACAGGCTCGAGAGGATGTCGTTCACCTTCCCGTCCAAGGGCTACTTCAGTTGCCCGGTAGGTACCGACGATCAGCACTCGGCTACCCTCAATTCGTCGGCCCAAGTGGAAAAGCAAGTTGATGGACCCCTTATCTAACCACTGTAGATCGTCTAGTATCAGAAGGATTGGTTTGTGTTTGGCCAGCGCTTGAAGCATCCTGCTATACTGCTCGAAAAGGTCATTTTGCTGAAGCATAGAATCAGGTGGAAGGGCTGCCTTACGTTCCACAAGTTTCTTCAATCGAGTCAGCCAGGCATCGCCTCTTCGTGCATAAGCCGAAGCGCGGGTGACCAGCGCTGCTCCTGGAACAAATGTGTCAATCAGGTCCGGAGCTGTATCCAACAGTGCCTCGACGGAAAGGGGAAGAATGTTCCACAAGCGGCCTGCATGTTCCCTGGTGATGGCTCCAGCGGCCCACCTGGCTTCAACATCTCCGGTCAAAAAACTAAGCACTTCGCGGAAGGGCAGGTAGGGGTCGCCAATACCAGCATGAGCATTGCATCTCCCTGTAGCAACAACCAAGTCTACCTGACTCTCCTGAGCACCCCGGGCAAATTCCTGAACAAGGGCGGTCTTCCCGCTACCGGCTTCGCCGGTTACGAAAGCCACCTGGCCCTTTCCGGCTAGAGCTGTCTCAAAAAATTTACCAAGCTTATCGAGCTCCTGCTCACGGGCCACGAAAACAGGCTTTTTCACCTCAACCGGCTCTTCCTCGCGCTCAACTAGAAACTCAGGAATACGAGGCACCCTGGGAGCAACGGTGATGGGAATGCCTTCCTCTATATTCTTTAATTCAGAAAGGAGCTCTTCTGCTTCTTGATATCTCTTTTCTCTTTCCTTTTCCATGCATTTGATAATCACAGCGCTCATCTCGCCGGACACTTTATCATTGAGTTCCCTCGGGTCTGAAGGTTCTTCTGCCTTGTGCTTCAAGGCTACACTCAAAGCAGTATCCCCTTCAAAAGGAACTCTCCCTGTCACCATCTCATACAAAATCACTCCCAGCGAATAAATGTCTGATCTCTGGTCTGCCTCTTCTCCTTCTGCCTGCTCAGGTGAGATGTAATCAGGCGTTCCTATCATCACTCCTGTCTGCGTTACTCCAGGGGCTTCAACCGAGCGAGCTATACCAAAGTCCATGACCTTTGCGTTGCTTTCTTCGTCGATCATGATGTTCTGAGGCTTTAGGTCACGATGTATAACTCCTAACCCATGAGCCTCTACCAGCCCTTCACAGACCTGCTTAGCTATAGCAATCGTTTCCTCTTCTGTTAGCTTTCCTTTCCTCCTGATGAAGCTCTTTAAATCCTCTCCTTTAACATACTCCATTGTGATGTACAGAGTCTCTTCCTCTTCATTGAGGTCATACATCTTGCAGATATTTCTGTGAGCGATCTTACGAGCAAACTTCAGTTCATTCTTGAAACGTTCGATTATATCCTTATCCGCAGCTATTTCGGGTTTTAATACCTTCAAGGCCATCTCTTCATCAAGCTTTTCATCCCTGATCCTGTAGACCTCTCCCATGCCTCCTTTTCCCAGTTCATCTAGGATTTCATACCTCTCTGCAAAGATGGAGCCTAGAGCTAATTTTCTGGTTGGAGTTTCGAGGGTCTTAGTTACAGAAACCTCTTGGGAAGGAAGTGGGGTAGCACAATTGCTACAAAAGCGTGCGGAATCAGTATTATCTGAATGACATTTGGGGCATTGAATTCCCATTGCTTTCCCTTCTGACAAGCGCAGAAGAAGAATAACAATTTCCACGAGAGGAGTCAATTAGATGAGCTATAAGCTTTGAGATAAAAACAAGAATTGTATGACGTAATGTCGCTAATTGTAATATTTAGCGACATATTTGATTTTCCACTGGGAATCATGGATATGTCGTGAAATAAGTTATTTTACGTCCACCCCTGAAACTTTACTTCAAACAACCAAAATTTACTCCAAATAGCACTTATGCCGAAGGCTCTACACCATATGTTGGTCATTCTGGGGTCATTTGTTCTTGTCAGAGACATGCCTCAGCGAAGGGAGCATCTCTGACCACAGGAATTTTCAATAGCCCATACGGCGCAACATGGTCAACACTGTGTCTATACGAATATCAACATCACAATCTGTACATCATTTGCTAAGAAGTGGTTAGTCTTTTCCACTATTTATACACTTTTAAGTGGAGAGAGAGAAACGGCAGCTAACGGAGTATTTGAAAAATGGGATAAACAAGTTATGAGGGAATTACTGACTCTTCAATCCAGCCAGCCTCTTCTTTGCCTCGGATAATTGAATCTTGATCCTCGATTATCTATATTAGAGATATCGTTTATATTTATTATATGATTCT
>CAYFVQ010000234.1:0-1942 GCA_964346585.1 uncultured Eubacteriales bacterium
CTCTGGGAACCTATCAGTATCCGCTTCCCGTCCTGAAGCACCAACTGCACACCGCGGTTGCCGCCGACATTGTAGGCCTTTCCTTGCGGACCGTAACGGATCCCCCAGCCCCCATACTCCCTGAGTGCATTGTACTTTCGCACTTCGAACGACTGTAATTCTTCAAAGGCAATTTTATGGAAAGAGAAATGAAGCGGAAAGAAGCGAATGTATATCCCATCACTCCGGACTTCAGTGAGCAGCCTGATAGAAAATATGAGCACCGGTAAGCCCACACCGAACAGGAGCCAAAAGATGATCAATAGTGTGTTTGGTGCGGGTCGACTGCCAAAAGGACGGCGGAGTATAATCTGCTGGATCGTGGAATACCACATCAATGCGGCTATCCCGAGAATGAGAAACCAGACCCAGATCTGTTGAAATTTTTGCTCTTCACGGAAAGCAGAAAAGGACGGACCTTCTCCATTCATGGCTGTCTCCCCACCCTATTTATCCTTTGGCTCGAAACCGATTCGATCAAAGGGGTTGACGACACTGGTCGTTATATTCCGTAAATGGGAATTGATCCGTTTCAGCCAGCGGAAGTATATCCCCAGGGCAACAGAATCACCGGGCCGAATATCTTTATCATCTTCTTTGATTAAACCGGCCAGGCTATCATCACAAACATCATTAACCCATTTATATTTTTCCAAAAGTTCAAGAGCCAAATTTTTATCACCGGTTTCAAAACAGGTCCGGGTTTTCATCAGATTATCTTCGACTGCGGCTTCAACGCGCTGCAAATCCTCTTCGAATTTCCCGCCTTTCAATTGGCCTGGATGATCCACCGCCAGCCCGACTATATTCTTTGTGTAATCACCGATCCGCTCGATATCAATGATGATACTCACGAGCACGAGAGCTGAGGGGAGGTCTGCTTTTCCCCCCACAACCAGATGATTGAACACATTGCGGCGGACTTCTCGTTCATACTTGTTGATTTCCAGATCTCGATCACGGACATTGAGGTCAACATCCTTATCTTCCCGGAACCGTAGTGAATCCTTGGCTTTTAGGAACATCTCTCGTGTTAAATCGAGCATCATGAAGGACCGTTTATAGGACCGGTCCATCAATGTATCCTTTTTAAAAATCTCAAGCCATTTCTTAAACATCGGTCATCCCTCCTACCGGAATAGAGAAATCAATAAAATGGGAATAAGGAAAAATAAGACCAATATATAGAGAATCGGAATTATTTTTTTTCGCGTCGCAATCCGAGCAAATTTCTGAGCTAAAGTTATAGGCACCATTTTAAACGGGCCCCAAATAACTATACCTGAAATATTAAAGAGCAAATGGGCAAATGCCACAATGATCGCCGATAAATTCCCCGTTACCAATGCTGCGAGAATGGCTGTGACCGTTGTCCCGATATTCGCACCTAAAGTGTAAGGGAAAATCTGGACAAGCGTCAAGAGACCGGCACCAGCCAGAGGGACAGCCAGAGATGTAGTGATCGAACTACTCTGGACCATCGTCGTCAGCAACAATCCGACAAAAAAGGCACGCAAAGCTGTTTTGAATAAATACCGATCAAACCAGGCCTCAGCTTTGGTCACAACCAAAACCTTCAGCGATTTCACCATTTGAGACAGAGAAAACAGCAGGCAGACAAGAGCCAAGACCAATAAGATCCAGGGCAAATCCCCGATCAAGTCTTTAAAAATTTCGACAACTGGTTTGGTGATCGCTTTCACGGGGCTGAGAAACTTCAACCCCCCGATATGCTGGAACTGCTCTCCCATGAAGGTTGCTCCCCGCCCTAAGAAGTTGGTAACATACTGCAGAGGGAATATCACGAGAACAGCCAGCACGTTGAAAAAGTCATGCACGATCGCTGCGGAAAACGAGCGCTGGAATTCAATGCTGCGGTTGATCTGAGTGAGGGAGGCCAGTG
>CAYFVQ010000235.1:0-16229 GCA_964346585.1 uncultured Eubacteriales bacterium
TCAAAGTTTCCGGCTGCAGGAGTGTATCCCACAGTTTTTGAATCGGTGCTTTGAGTGTGAATTTCCCTTCTAATAACATGCTTCCTCCATAAGCTCAGGCTGTCTGAGTGTTCTCAATCCACTTTCTCTGCCTCTTTCTCAAGCAGCTCAGCTAAAGTCTTGTAGCCCTTGTTCCCGGGTTCCATAGTCTGGATAAGCAAGAGTTCAATAAAATTAAGCCCTTTTGAATTGATCCAATCTTTATGGGCCTGGTCTCCGGTTCCAAATACGTGCCGGGCCAGATCCATAGTGTCTGGCCATATCTTTCCGCATGACGGACATTTATAACCCACGACGCGTCCTCCTTATTTCCTCTTCTTCTTTTTTTTCTCTCTGAATGCTTCAAGGACTTTTTCTGGAGTGATTGGCAGATTTTTTACACTCAATCCTGTCGCATGAAATATTGCATTGCCCAGAGCACCGGCTGTCGGATTCGTCAGACCCTCTCCCGCCTCCTTGGCTCCGAAGGGCCCTTCTGGTTCAAAGGTCTCTACTTCAATAACCTTTGTCTCAGGCATCTCCGTGGCTCTCAGAACTTTGTAGTCGACTAAATTCGGGTTCAAAATCTTCCCTTCATCCATTGGCAGGTCTTCGGTAAAACCATACCCGGCTGCCATCGCCATGGCTCCCTCAAGCTGTCCTTCAACACCTAATGGATTAATCACCTGCCCACAGTCATGAGCCGTCACACAGTTTTGAAGTGTTATTTTTCCGGTATCCGGATCAACCTCTGCTTCAACGGCCTGAACACCAAAACTGTATGCCGGTGATATCATGCCTTTGCGGTGCGGAGTGTAATGGCCTCTGGCAATAATGGGCTGACCATTCTTTCCCCGTATGGCTTCTTTAACGACGTCAAAATACGAAAGCCCCCGCTCTGGGCGGGCGATAAGGTGAATCCATTGATCCTTGATATCCAGGTCATAGACAATATTCGGGGACAGTTTTGCCGCAGCAACCTCGATGATTTGCCGCTTGGCCTCTGCCGCCGCCATTTTAACTGCATTTCCCTGCATGAGTGTTTCCCGGCTCCCCCAGGCACCGAGGTCGACCGGGCAGTTCTCCGTATCTCCCATATGCAGCCGAATATCCTCGACGCGCACCCCCAACTCCTCGGCACAGATCATGGCCATCGTGGTATTCGAACCCTGCCCCATATCTTGAGATCCAACATAGAGGTCAACCTTTCCATCAATGTTTATCTGTATCACAGCTGAAGAAAAGGCGTAAGGTGTATCGAACCAGTTAAAGATCCCTCCGGACATGAATCCGTAAGCCGCAATGCCGATCCCTCGATTGGGAGGGAGCTTCCCCCTTGATTGAATCCAATCTTCTATCTTATCAAGACACTGGCTGAGGCCGCAGCTCTGAATCGTTGCCTGTCCCGGGACTTCGTAACCGGGATACATGGCGTTCTTCCGCCTGATCTCTACAGGGTCGATTCCCAGGTCATTCGCTATGAGATCGATCTGAGTTTCTGCGCAAAAGGTGGCTTGCGGAGCTCCAAAACCCCGCATCGCTGAAGTGGGCGCTGTATTGGTGTAGACTCGATAGCCATCATACCGGTAGCTCGGCCAGACATAGGGAAAGGCCTGGAAAAATCCGGTAAGGTAGAGGGCCGTGGCTCCCATGGATGTATAGGCGCCTCCTTCCGTAAATACACGGCCTTCTTTGGCGACAAAAGTGCCATCCTTCTTCACACCGGTCCTCAGATAGTAGAACATAGGTGTGCGGCGTTTGGTCGCCATGAACTCTTCCTCACGCGTGAGAGTGATTTTGACAGGTCTGAAAAGCTTCATGGATAAAAGCGAGCTGCAGAACTGAGCCGAATCGAGCTCGAACTTGCTGCCGAAACCCCCGCCCGTATACCGTGAAATCACCCTGATATCATTCTCTCTCAGTCCAAGCATCCAGGACAACAAAACCTGAATATAGTAATGGGACTGGGTGGATGTCCACACAGTCAACTTCTTATCCGGCGAGTAACTCGCCACCGCATTATGAGTTTCCATACACACATGGTGCTGAGATGAACACCTGAACCAATCCTCACGGATATGGTCTGCCTCTTTGAATCCTTCATCCACGTCTCCCCATTCTATATGGCGCGTTACGTTTATATTTCGTTCCGCGTGTTCGTGGAGTTGAGGCGCTCCTTCCTTGATGGCCTCGAGGGGTTCAAACACGCCCGGTAAAGGTTCATACTCCACTTCAATCAAATCCAGCGCTTCTTCAGTCGTATCTTCATCCACCGCAGCCACCGCGGCGACTGGTTCTCCGATGTAGCGGACTTTACTTCTCGCCAGGATTTCTTCATCACAGAGTTCCTTAAAACGCCTCCAAATTCCCTGTTTAACTCCAAGTGTATCTTTACCGGTAACGACTGCCTTGACCCCTGGCAAGCGTTCTGCTTTTTTTGTATTGATACGGAGAATCCTCGCATGAGGATAGGAGCTTCTCAAGATTTTCCCGTGCAGCATACGGGGCAAGTTGATATCAAAGGTATACTCGGCCCTGCCGGTTATCTTTGCTATCCCATCAATGTTATGAACAGGAGTGTTAATGACGGTGTACTTCTTCATCATCCTTCCTCCTTGTACTTGCCTTCAGCCACTGCTTGGATGGCTCTTATAATGCTGTTGTAACCGGTACAGCGACAGATATTGCCGTGGATAGATTCGATTATTTGGTCTTGTGTTGGCTTCGGGCTTTCCTTCAACAACGCGGTAGCGGACATCAGCATTCCCGATGTGCAGAAGCCGCATTGATAGGCGCCGTGATCCAGGAATGACCTCTGGAGTGGACTGAGTTTTTCTCCATCTGCCAGCCCCTCCACGGTAGTTATCTCAGCGCCGTCGGCCTGCATAGCCAAAACCGAACACGACTTAACGGAAACACCATCGAGCAGGACCGTGCATGCCGAACACGCCCCAGTGCTGCATCCTCTTTTCGTGCCCGTCAGCCCCAGTCTATCTCTCAGAACCTCCACCAGAAGTCTTTTTGGCTCAACATAAAGCTCGTGGATTTCGTTGTTGACGGTTATATGTAATAATCGCTTTTCCATATTCAGAGACCTCCTCATCGGGCTTGGGCTTTGACTCGTTCCCAGGCTTTCTTTACCATCCGTTTCGTCAGAGCTTTAACCAGATATCTTCTGTATTCCTCGGAGGCATGGATGTCAGCCACAGGGTCAGCCTCATCCGAAGCCTTTTTACCGATTTTTTCGAGCAAGCTATCATCAAGCTTTTGCCCAATCAATAACTTCTCTGCTTTTCTTGCTCGGAGGGGGATTGAGGCCGCGGCTCCGAGGACGATCCGTGCGTCTGTGCAAGTGGAGCCTCTGCTGTCCAAGGTTACTGAGGCCGCAACAGAGACGATGCCGTGATCATTGTTGATGATATTGAACTTCTCATACACTGTGGCTGTTCTCGGTGTAACAACTGGCAGCTGGACTTCAAGCAGAAGCTCCCCCTCCTCGAGGACTGTCTCAAAGTAGTCAATGAAGAATTCCTCCAGCGGAATAGTCCGTTCTCTTTCCCTATTGGCTATTTTCACCGTGGCATTTAAGGCAATAAGCACCGGTCCCGGGTCGCCTGCAGGGTCTGCGTGGGATAGGTTTCCGCCAATAGTCCCCCAGTTGCGGGTTTGAACAGAAGCCAAGTTCTCTTCCATTTCAATCAATACAGGATAATGTTTCTTGATTGGGGATGATTTCTGTATTTCACTGTGAGTCGTTCCAGCCCCAATTTTTAGCCCTTCTTTTGACTTAAACTTGATGTATTTGAGCTCGTCAATACCCTTGATATCGATAAGATTGGCCGGTGCAACCAATCCTTGGCGCATCAGAATGAGTAGAGATTGCCCGCCACAGATGATTTTGTAGTCATCCCTGTGCTTCTCGAGTAAATCAAGGGCTTCCTTCACCGTGTTGGCTTTGGAATAAACAAAATCCTGTATCATTTCCTTTTCCTTTCTGCAAATTCATTGAGGACTAACCACGTCGAACTCGGCGGTAGCCGCAAAGGCATGTCAAACCTGTGGCTAGTTGCGCTGTGCCATGACTTTTGTTCAGCTGGCTCCTCGGGGTTGCCAAGGTATCCCCTATACTTGGAGCAATAGCAGAGATAATAGTGCCTCCCTCTATATTGAGCACATTCACGGCACAACTCTTTTGAAAAGGGACACAGCATTTTTTTCTTTGCCATCGGC
Organism: uncultured Eubacteriales bacterium; assembly: GCA_964346585.1. Lineage (GTDB taxonomy): Bacteria > Acidobacteriota > Aminicenantia > Aminicenantales > Aminicenantaceae > SOIA01. The sequence continues at coordinate 4,249 of CAYFVQ010000235.1, forward strand.
CATCCTCCCCTGACAATCCAAACATCTTGCCTAAAAAAATGAGAGCGAGGCTAGGGAAAACTAAAAATATTATATCTATTCCTATTTCCCTGAATTATTCATAAAATCTGCCGACGCTTCATTTAAAAAAACTTTCAAGGAAAATTGATTATCTTATGTCGGCATCTTTTTCCCTACGGGCGAGCCGATCTCACCGCATCTACTTCGTTACAGCCCAATCGCGGTGGACGACCACAGCTTCATGCGCTGTGCCTCGTATCTACGGCAACCTCGACTCGTGAATAATCCACGTTCCCTGAATTATTCAAAAAACCTTTTGACACCTTATTCCATTTTAAAAAAAGGGGATAGTCTCCATTTTCTTTATGTCGATGACGATAAACATCTCTTTAAAAGCTTAACCTGGTTTTATGCGTCTTTTATCTATAATGGCGACTGCAAAAAAAGTCAACAGACTCACTATCCAGCAGGCGAAGATGGGATGAGGAAGATGGATTTCGCTAAAAAAAACAGGAATCTGGGGGAAAATCAGCCAGAGGGCAAGAACAGACATAGAGGTGAGCAGGGTCCAGGTGGCATGCCCGCGCCGGCATACTTTTGGCCAGAAGAGAGTCATCAATGTCACCAGAGTGTAAGCGGTGGTCAAGCATAAACCAATCAGGAGTGTATTCAGAATCTCGGAAACAGAAATCGCCAGAATGTAAGTAAAAATACTTAAAACAAGCACAGAAATTCGCGAGACTATTCTTTCCCCCTTCTCTTTAAGACCAGGAGCAAAAAACCTCTTGATCAAATCCCCCACGACCAGAGTTGTACTCCCGACAAGTAAAGCAGAGGCTGTCGAGACATCGGCAGCCCAGAGTCCGGCGAGCACGAGTCCAGCCACTACCGGGCTCAAGCTGAGCACAGTCCGAGGAAGGGCTTCGGCAGTCGAGGCAAGTCCAGGATGAAGGATGGTGCCGGCAATACCGATGACAGCACTGATGAAACCCACGGGAAAAATGATCAGACCGCCCAGGATGAATCCTTTCCGAGCAGAAGAGGAATCTTTTGCCGCAAAGGAAATCTGAACAACGGACTGAACAGAAAAGGCCATGGTGCCCATCACTAAAAACCATCCAAGAATCACTAACCCACCGATTCCTCCCAGGCCAAAACCGGAATGGCCGGAAGGAAGTTGTGCAGCGATCTCCCCAAAACCACCGATCTTTCCCACGGCGATAACAGCTCCCAAGAGAACCCCGATGTAGATGAGAATCACATTAATGATGTTAGTCAAACCGGCAGCCCAAAATCCTCCTATTAAGGTGATGCCCACAAAAACGACTGCCGTGACCAACATACCCGTCTCAAAAGTGAACACATTGGGAAGAAGGGAAGAGAGTATGGCGCCGCCAGCGAGATACTGGAGAGACGTGATAACAATCTGCAACACAAGCTGGCCGATCACCCCGATGACCCGGCCAGGAACGCTGTAATGCCTTTCAAAAAGCTCGGGAAGAGTGCTCACCTCCATTTGTCGGTAGCGAGTCGCCGCAATAAGACCCACCAGGATCGCACCCACAGCCCAGGCCGCATTGTACCAGCCTGCTGATAAGCCATTTGTGTAGGCATTTTGTGCGACACCAACAGTTGAGGCTCCACCCACTGCTAAGCCGGCGAGCAGCGGTGCCACTACCCAGTAAGGAAGGTTCCGGCCTGCCAGGAGATAAGCAATCATCCCTCCCCGGCTCAGACGCCGGGTGACCCAGGTGATAACGTAGAGAAGAATGATGTAAAAAAGGACAATACTTAAAGGAATCCAATTCATGCTTTTTCGCTATTCACCTCTCATTCAAGATTCTCTGAACAGGATATCTTCATCTAATTGCTCATATGTGACTGCGAGGAATCAGAAAATACGATACTCTCATCCTCTTCTCTGATTGTGTTTCAACAGAATCAAAGAAGCGGGAATTTCTCTATCATCCATTTATGAGATTGCCACGCTTCGCTTGCAATGACACAAGGGTGAGTTGCCACGCTCGCTCGCAATGACAAACACATCAACATCAATCTTAAAAGAGGTTCACCCTCTTTGAGTTCTCGGCGACAAAAAAGGGCCTGTCCCCTTTTTCTATTTTTTCTACCTGACAATTCTGAGGCGGGCATCGACGACTACGGCTCCTTTGCCCTTCTCCAGGGCAAATACGGGATTGAGGTCCATTTCGTTTATTTCAGGAAAGTCAGAAGCCAGTTGGGAAAGACGTATCAGGATTTCAACAAGCTTATCGACATCCACCGCCTTCTCCCCTCTTGCCCCTTGCAATATTGGAAATCCCTTGATGGAATGAATCATCTCCATGGCATCTTCCTGAGAGAGGAGCGCCAGCTTGAACTGAACATCTTTGAGCACCTCGACAAACACTCCGCCCAGGCCAAACATGATTGTGGGATGGAGGCCTTCGTTGGCCTTGGCTCCCATGATCACTTCCTGACCTTCGGCCATATACCTCTGGAGGATGTATCCGGGCTTATGCCTGGCAAACTTCCTGGCCATTTTCTTGAAAGAAGAAAGAAGTTCTTTTTTGTCCTTGAGGTCAACTGCAACACCGCCCACTTCTGTTTTATGAACGATCTTTTCAGAATCCACTTTTAGCACCAGCGGATATCCGATTTTCTCTGCGGCCTTTTCCAGCTGCCCCTCTTTCTTGACTTTAACGGATGGGACAGTCGGGATACCATAGCACCTCAAAAGCTCGAACACCACGTCCTGGGGCAGGAATTTGTCCTTTCCTTTCTGACGTTCGAGTATCTCCGAGGCTTTTTTCTTCACAACCCTGTATTTTTTGTAGACAGGCTCTTTCTTTTGGCTCAATTTTCCGTATTCGGTCATCGCTGATAGGGCCCGAGCCGCTGTCTCGGCAAAGTCATAAACCGGAATATTGCCTTCCCGGATAAGACGGATGACCTCCTGCCACTTCTCGATGGTCATCACCTGGCAGACTACCGGCTTCTGAGAAGTCCGGCCCAGCTCACCGAGCTTCCGGGCAATCCCTGCGCAGTCGACAAACGGAGCGGTGACAAAAACAAGCAGGAGCGAGTCGATGTTCGGGTCTTTGAGCAAAGCCTCGACCGTGCCCCCATACTGTTCTGGTCCAGCCGTTGCGACAACGTCAACCGGATTGGAGACAATCGCTTCCTTAAAAACCAGCTTCTTCAGAGTCGTGACTGTCCTCGGACTCAACTTAGCCAGCTTCAATCCTGCGTTGATGCACTCATCGACCGCGATTATAGCTGGACCGCCCGTGTTGGTGACGATCACAACTCTATCTCCTTTGGGAACGGGCTGGTTAGAAAAGGCAATAGCCGCATCGATCATATCTTCCTGGGAATGAAAGCGGAGCACTCCACTCTTCTTGAAAATCACGTCCGCGATGGTCTCCTGTTCGATCAGCGAGCCAGTATGAGAAGCGACGGCTTTGGTTCCTTCCGACGTTTTTCCCGTCTTCAAGGCTAGGATGGGCTTCTTCTTGGTCACTCGGCTGGCCACCTCCAGAAAGCCCTCTGGGTCTTTCATCGTCTCGATGTGGACCATGATAACCTTTGTCTCCTCATCCTCGCCGTAATAGTCAATAATCTCATTCATACTGACATCGGATTCGTTGCCAAAACTGGAATACATCCTTATGCCCTTACCAATCCTGTAGAGGTGCAGCTTCAAGGTCTCTCCCACTCCGCCGCTCTGAGCAACAATCGATATATTGCCGGGGCTCATCGGCACAAAAGTAAAATTGGCGTAGACAGATATGGCCGGGTCGGAATTCTGGATGCCCTGTGAGTTCGGGCCATAGATGCGCATTCCATACTTGTGGGCGATCTCGACAATTTGCTTTTCTAACTGTAGCCCTTCTTCCCCGACTTCCTTAAAGCCAGCTGTATGGACAATGGCGAACTTGACTCCCTTCTTCCCGCACTCCTCAAGGACATAGGGAACAAGAGTGTTCTTAATGGAGATGTTCACCAGGTCAACCTCATCGGGGATTTCCATGACAGAAGTATAAGCTCTGAAACTCTTGATGAACTTGGATTTGGGATTAATCGGATAGATAGGACCTTTAAAATTATGGTCAAGAAGGTTCTGTATCACTATATGGCCAATACTCAGAGGGTTATTTGATGCTCCGATTATGGCGACTGACCTTGGTTTAAATAATGCATCAAGCATTTTAACCTCCTTTTAATTCTAAAGCGTATAAGGCGGCTCCGAAGGCACCTGTTAATTGAGGAAGAGGGGGCACGAAAACCTTATTTTTGAGTTTTTCCTCAAACATTGAAACAAAAAAAGGATTATAAGCCACGACTCCGCCAGTCATGACTAAGTTCCCCTCTAAAGGGTCCATCTCGAACGCCCTTTTTATGACTGAGCTAAAAATTCCTTTGACCAGGTCACTCACCTCCACTCCTTCTCTTATCCTCGTCAGGATTTCCGTGGCAGAGAACACTGTGCAGTAGCTTCCAATCTGGATGTCATTCTCCGACTTTTCCGCCAGTTCATTCAGCTTCTCCATCTTGATCTTCAGACGGTTGGCCATTTCCTCGAGAAAAGCACCCGTACCTGCCGCGCACTTGCGGTTCATCTTGAATCCTGTCCTCTTTCCGGCATCATTGACTTTGATGATTTTACTGTCCTGTCCTCCGATATCGATCAGGGTGTGAGCTTTTGGAAAATAGAAATAGCTGCCTTTAGCATGGCAGCTGATTTCTGTCCTGGTGTCATTGGCAAAAGTGACATTCCGTCTTCCATATCCGGTGGAAACGACAAAACAATGACCTTCGTTCTTTCTTTTGGCTTGCTTCTGAGCTCCATCGAAAGATTTTTCAGCCGCAGCCTTGAAATCTGCGCCGGAATATTTTACCGAATGACCCAGAATATCTTTTTTCCAATCGATAATAACGGCTTTAGTGGTGGAGGCTCCGACATCAATTCCTGCAAAATATTTCATAATTTTAAAAGTGAGACCGGCTCACTCAGTGAAGAAAACTATGTCAATGCGCTCGATAGTGATTAACGATGCCTTTTTCTTCGCCCGTCAAGCTTTAAGCGCATTCTATCTTGCTTCTAACTGTTCGATGAAGGCTTCGATATTGGTCTTTGCCTGCTCCTCTGAATAACAGCGCAAGTCATTCAGGTCACCGTTTATGGTGACAGTCGGAATCTTTAATTTTTTCTCGAGCCTTTCCGGCATTCCATAGCGGTTATTGGAGTTATTCGGGCAGGTTTTGGAGTCATGGAAGAGAATCCCATCCAACTTGTATCTATTGACCATCTCCTCGATGTAATTCTCTTTGAAATTCTCGTCTCTGGCTATGAATATCTCGGTATACGCCCGGGCCATGCTCAAGAATGGGTCTTTAGGGTCAAATGAGTCAAAAATCCAACTGTTGCAATAAGTCGAAGCCACAACAGCTGTCCGCAAATCGATGAAAAACTCAGCCAGGTCTCGCAGTTTTCCCCAGATGGGCATTCCTTCCCAGTAGAGGCGAAATTTTTCGTTCTCCACGGCTCCATCTTTATTGGCAATCTTCTCTTCGAGCTCCTTGAGAAGCACCTTGTAATACTCCACTGCCTGAGGAGAGCCTCTGAGAACAACCGCGGGACCCATATGAATCGTCCCGTCGAAGAAGCTCATAGGAGCAGGGATCGCCATATTGGCTTCAAGAACTTTTTTCCACATGATAGTGCATTCCTTGGAAAGGGAAAGAACTTCCCGGAATTTATCGATATCAAATTTATTGCCTGAGACTTTTTCAAGAGTCGGGATTAAATCTTCGATCTGCTTGACTATGCTTTGGAGATACTCTTCCTTTATCTTTCCCATGTTGCGAAAAGTGGAGATTCCTATCGCTGGAACATCGAGTTCCCTGGAGTACCAGCTGAACCAGTCCTGGACATCCCGGCACTGATTGGTGTTGTAGACCAGGACATCGGGCTTGGGAACACCCTCGATCCCCTCGTATCCCCGTGACAAGGGTGTCTCTTTCTTGATAAAGGCCCCGACATCGCTTGTCAGGTAAGAACAAATATCCGGAGAATATCCGACTGCATTAGCCACAGGAATATAATCCATGGCTTTCCGGGTGGAGCCCAATACAGCCCCATGATTCTCGGGATAATGGACGACAAATCCCAGACTCAACAGGAGCTCGGCTGGGCCGACACTGGAGCACCATGCCACCTTGGGCGAACCTTCTTTGGCTGCATTGTCCAGCTCATAGAAATAATCCGCCATTATCTTTCTCATATGCCCTGAAGATTGGATTTTTTTTATCTTTCTTGGCTTTTCTTCGCTCATCTTCCCTCCTTCAAAAAAAGACAGACAGGTCGCTCATGTTTTATTTTGATTCTTTCCTTTGATGAGGAGTCAGCAAGGATTTTCCCTTTGTAAGTATACCAAAATATCAATATAGTCCTGCCAAGTCAATAGATTATTGGGGACGTTCCCCAAGGTACCACCTTAGCTGAATAATCGCTCTATCATAGCCAGTTATGAATAAAACTGTATGATACAGCTGAGTAATTGGCTCTAACAAAAGGGGACGTTCCCCAAGTGGACACTCTATCTTTGACAACTATAAAAAACTAATAGAAGAGATAGGGTAGCACCTTGGGGAACGTCCCCTATTTAAGAGTTGACAGAAACAGGCTCAGGTGATATGTATTATCTCTAAAATTCCAGCGAAAGATGTTGATTCATAGGACTTTATCCAATTGCGCGATATGATTCAAAATAAATTCGAAAACATCACATTTGAAGCCAAGGAAGACAAGGCTTTTCTGACCATTAACCGCCCCCCTTTGAATATCCTGAATATTGCCACCATGAAAGAGATCAATAAAGCTCTGGATTCATTGACCGAGGATACAGCCGTTAAAGTATTGGTCATTTCCGGCTCCGGAGAAAAAGCCTTCTCTGCGGGCGTAGACATAGCTGAGCACACAAAAGACAAGGTCGAGGAAATGCTCCATACGTTTCACGATATTTTCAGGAACCTGTCCAAACTTGAGCAAGTGACAGTGGCGGCTGCGAAGGGATTGACCCTGGGAGGAGGCAGTGAAGTGGCTCTTTTCTGCGATTTGATCTTCGCGGCGGATAACTTGAAAATCGGACAGCCGGAAATAAAACTCTCGGCTGTCGCTCCTGTCGCTCTGTTAGTCCTGCCTCGCCTCATCGGATTAAAAAAGGCGTCAGAAATCCTACTCACAGGGAAAATTCTCGACGCGGAAGAGGCAGAGCGAATCGGTCTGGTCAATAAAGTTGTGCCCATGGCTTCTTTCGATCCAGAACTGGGTAATTTCATCCAGCCCTTCACCGAATTGAGCTTAGTCGGGATAAAGCATACAAAAAAAGGAATCAATCTGGGTTTGGAAACTGCCTTTTTAGAGGGATTAGAGAAAATCGAAAAAACCTACATCGAGGAACTCATGGCATCCGAAGATGCCCATGAAGGTCTGAAGGCCTTCATGGAAAAGAGGAAGCCCCTCTGGAAAAACAGATAAAGGAGGAATCAATGAAAGCCGCCGTATTCCATAAGCCTAACGAACCTCTGAAAGTCGAAGAGGTGGAAGATCCGAAAATATATTTTCATGAAATTCTGGTCAAGGTTGCTGCCTGTGGAATCTGTAACACGGATCTGCACTATATAGATCATGGTGTTCCCACTTTTAAAAAGCCGCCGATGATTTTAGGGCATGAGGCATCCGGTATTGTCCAGGATGTCGGGGCGCAGGTGAAAAACATCAAGGCGGGTGACCATGTGCTTATTCCTCCTGTCTTCTCCTGTGGGCACTGCTACAACTGCCGGATAGGCCGGGAGAATATCTGTCTGAACATGATCATGCTGGGAAACAATATTGATGGAGCCTATGCCGATTACGTCAAAGTGCCGGCCAAAGATTGCATTCCGCTCCCTGACAAGCTTCCTCTTGAAGAATCGTGCATCATAGCCGATGCCATTTCTACGCCTTTCCACGCCGTCAAAAACAGGGCTCAGGTCAGGCCGGGCGACTCGGTCGTTGTGCTCGGATGCGGTGGTGTGGGAATAAACGTGGTTCAGATTGCCGCAGCCGCCGGAGGCTCGGTTATCGCTGTTGACATCATGGACGACAAACTGGAAATGGCCAAAAGACTGGGAGCCAAGCAGACTATCAACATATCGAAGAAAAATGATAAAGCCGTGCTGACAGAAATTAGAGACTTAACCAATGGCGGAGCAGATATCTGTATCGAGGCCATCGGCAATCCGAAGACGATTGAAATGGGCCCGAGCACTCTCAAACCGGGCGGACGGTATGTTCAGGTGGGATTTTACCCTAAACCAGCGCCCCTCAACGCAGGACGGCTGATGTTCAGAGAAATAGAAATCCTGGGGTCGATGGGATGCCGGCCAGTGGATTATCCCAAGATCTTAGAAATGATCCTTCTCAAGAAGATTCAACTCGAGCCTGTGATCACTCACAGGTTCAAACTCGACGACATCAACAAGGCGTTCGACTTGATGAGGAAAGGCGTACCCCTCAGGTCCATTGTCGTCATGTAGGCAAGGCTATCAACATTAAGTAAATAGAGCAAAAGGGATTACACTTAAAAAAGAGACAGGTTTACGCTCCCAGCAATTAAGTTACATTTTTTAGATGTCATTGCGGCCGCAGCAAGGCCATCTCCTCGTATAAACCCATATTCTCCTCTTGAACACAAAAACCACTTAACAAAATCACCCTAGCTTTTTATTATGAAAAAAGATAAATGTTGATAAAAACACCAAAAACGATACATGCAAAGAAAGCTGATACGAGGAATATTTATTCAAGTGATTTAACGTATTGAAGTAAGCCTTTGAATATTAGAGGTAGAACAAAAGAATTAGTTTCAAAATAGGAGGCATAACATGAAAGATGTGAAGAAAAGTCTTTTCTCGGTTTTTCTAATTCTGATTTTCGCCTTTGCGCTTTCTGCCCAAAGCGAGAAGAAGGTGCTGACTCTGGAGGATTATCCCCAATGGAAACACATCCGTTCTCCATCTATCAGCTCAGACGGCAACTGGGTCTGTTACACTCTCAGGCCCAACGGGGGAGATGCGAACGTTGCCTTCAAGAGCCTGACAGCGGATAAAATCTATGTGATTCCCTATGCGTCAGGAGCGAGGTTTTCAGAGGATTCCCGGTGGGCGGCCTACTTGATCGGGGTGTCCAAAGCGGAGACGAAAAAACTGCAAAAGGCAAAAAAGCCTGTTCAGACAAAGGGAGAACTCCTCAATTTGGCAACAGGCGAAAAGCACACGATTGAGAACACGTCGAGCGTTAGCTTTTCCAAAAACTCTAAATTTTTTGCGGCGAAAAAGACTAAACAGGACAAGGCCGCCAAACATAACGGAACGGACCTAGTGCTCCGCAATCTCAAGACAGGGATTTCCCAGAATATCGGGAATGTTGGGGAGTACCGATTCAATAAACCCGGCACCCTGCTGGCTTACACCGTGGACGCTGCTAACAAGGGAGGCAATGGTGTTTACCTGATTGACTTGATGACGGGCCGATTAATTCCACTCAATACAGGCGAGGCTGACTATACCCAGATCGCTTGGGATAAAGAGGGCACAGCCCTAGCTTTTCTGAGAGGAAAACTGGAGAAGGATCGTTGGGAAAGGGACAATGTTCTCCTTGCTTTTACAGGATTGGAAAAGAAGACATTCACCCGTTTCGAATACAATCCCTCCAATGACTCCCAGTTTCCCGAAAACATGGTGATCTCCGAAAGAGTCATGCCCCGAAGAGGAAGAAGACCTGGATCAGCAGTCTCCTCCCCGAACAGGGCCCTGATTTGGAGTGAAGATCTCTCCCGGATTTTCTGCGGCATCAAAGAACAGGAAAAAAAGCCCGAAAAAAGCAAAGAAGAACTGCCGAATGTGGACATATGGCACTGGAAGGATGAACAGATACAGTCTGTCCAGGCTAGGCGTTTCGAACGGAACGTGAATTATACCTACAGGTCTGTTTTTATTTTGAAAGAGAAAAAATTCCTACAGCTGGCCGATAAAAATATGCGCACGATCTCTCTTTCTCAGGATGGCCAATGGGGAGTCGGACGCGATGCTTTGCCCTATATTTCGGACGTGGAAACTCAACTATCCGATTATTATTCGGTGGACACATCTACAGGGAAACGCAAATCCATCGTTAAAGGAATCCGTCGGTCATTCGGAATCTCTCCGCACAACACGTGTTTTCTTTATTTAAAGGATAAACAAATTTGGATTTATGATTTTAAAAAGGAAGAGACCACAAATATCTCTGCCAGCGCACCGGTTGTGTTTGTCAACGAAGAAGACGACCACCCGAATGAAAAGCCTCCTTTTGGACTGACAGGCTGGACCAAAGATGGAAAAGCGGTCATCGTCAACCACAAGTATGACCTCTGGCTTCTGCCGCTGGATGGGAAAAATCCCACAAACATCTGCAAAGGCTTAGGGAATAAAGAAAATATCATTTTTCGATATGTCCGATTGGATCCGGAAGAAAAATTTATCGACACTTCAAAACCACTGCTGCTCTCAGCGTTTGGGGAATGGACCAAAAAAAATGGCTATTATCGGCTGGAAGTGGGAAAAGAACCAAAGAAGCTGGTTTTTGCGGATAAATTGTTTGGATCTATCCGCAAAGCCAAAAAGACGGATAAAATCCTGTACACCATCCAAACCTTTGTTGAATTCCCGGATTTGTATGTGAGCGGGATGGATTTTTCCGATGTGAGAAAAGTGACCGATGCCAATCCCCAACAAAAAGACTATGCCTGGGGTCGCCGGATATTGGTCGACTACGCCAACAGTAAAGGACAAAAATTGCAGGCGACTTTATCCTTGCCGGCAGGTTATGAAGAGGGAAAAAAATATCCGATGCTGGTTTATTTTTACGAGAAGATGTCCCAGCGCCATCACCAGTATTCCATGCCCACTTATGATGACAGACCCCACATGTCTGCGTACGCGAGCGACGGGTATCTAGTGCTGATGCCGGATATCATTTTCGAGATAGGAAAGCCCGGCACTTCCTCATTGGACTGTATAAGCAGTGCTGTAAAAAAAGTGATCGACCTTGGGTATGCTGACCCTGAACGGATCGGCCTCCAGGGGCACAGCTGGGGTGGATTTCAGACATCTTTTATCGTGACTCAGACCGATATGTTCGCCTGTATCGTCTCAGGTGCCCCGCCGACCTGCATCGAAGGAGAATTCAACCAAGTCTTCAAAAGTTCGGGAAACAACAACCATTCCTATTATTCGCGCAGTCAAGGACGCATGGGAACAGATCCCTGGAAGGACCACGAACTATACCGCAGCCAGTCAGCCATCCAAAACGCCGATAAAATCACCACTCCGTTTATGTTGCTCCATGGGACTGAGGATGGATCGGTCGACTGGATCCAATCCCTGGAATACTACAACGCCGCCCGTTATCTCGGGAAAGAAGTGATATTCCTCTCCTATCCAGGGGAACCACATCATCTTGCCAAGGAGGAGAACCAGAAAGACTTTCAGATGCGGATGAAGCAGTATTTCGACCATTATTTAAAAGGAAAGCCTATGCCCGATTGGATGGCAAACGGCGTTCCGTATGTGAAAAAAAAGCGTCGGCTCGACGCCCAAAAAGAGCAAGATAAAATCTAAAAAGGGGCCTGTCCTTTATGCTCAGTAATTAGGTAACACTTCCTGTGATGATATCGAAGGCAAAAGTGTCATTGCGAGCGAAGCGTGGCAATCTCCTAGCGAGAAATTATATTATTACGGGAATGCAAATATCCTTTTTATGAGATTGCCACGTCACTACGTTCCTCGCAATGACACCACTATGAGGTAACATGAAGATGTGATGTACCTCCAAAGGGTGTCTATATTGTGATAGATTACCCTTGGACTCAAAAAATAAACAAAAGGAGGTACATCAA
>CAYFVQ010000236.1:0-28351 GCA_964346585.1 uncultured Eubacteriales bacterium
GGAGTCTCTTCTGCGAAAGAAAGGAGATAATCGATATTCTCGATCGCTTCCAAAACTTCAAGCCTTTCTTCCAAAGGGAAGATGGGGCGCGATTCCCCTTTTATCTTCCTGACTGATTCATCCTCATTCACAGCGACAATGAACACATCCCCAAGTTTCTTTGCTTCCTTGAAGATGTGGATATGTCCACTGTGGAGGAGGTCAAAGCAGCCATTGGTGAAAACGACTTTCCTGTTCTGACGCCTGAGCTCTTGACGAATCTGTATAAGCTCATCGAGATTCCTGAACTTTTTAATCTCCATCGTCTTGTAAGGGACGTTCCCCAAGGGGAGGCCCTTTTAATATTTATTCACTCCCTAACATACAGAAAAAATTAGCTCGCCCGTTAGCTATTAGATTTTACCATTACCAGATAAGATTCACAAAAGGCGTCCCCTTAGAGTAAGCATCTTTATTTCTTTGATGGACAAAACTGGGGTGAAGTCTCAAGAAAGATCAGGCTGAGTGTTGAGAAAACCGTTTGAAGGCGGAGCGGGCACGGTTCCTCTCCAAAGGAGAGGAGAGCGGAGCCTGAAACCGAGCAGGCTTTGACTCGCTGGGGCAAAGGCTGCGTGTTTTCAATGCACTTAGCCTGATCTATAGCACATCTTGTTATCATGGTTTTGGGGATGTTTCCATAAGTAGGGAACATCTCCTTATTTTCTCCCCCTGAATATTTCATCGGCTTCAGGAGTATAGTTCCCCTTTTCATTGTAGAGAAAGAAAGGAGACAATAAGGTCTCCCGTTCTGAAGAAAAATTGCATGATGCCAGGAACAGGTTCGAAGGGCCTTCCTTTCTAGGATGGACAAAACGAACAGACTCCATTCGAATCTTATTCTTTTCCGCTGCCTGAAAGAATTCTTCCTTTCTTTTAGTCTGAAAAATAAAGAAGGCTCTCCCCTTCTTTTCCAGGAGTTCCCCAGTCTTCTCCATTATATCTAAAATGTCACATTTCAATTCATGCTTAGCGATGGATTTCTCTTCTGAGGCACTGAGGTGTCCTTCTCCTTTCCTGAAATAAGGGGGGTTTGAAAAGACAACATCATACTTTTTTCCTGGCCGAAATTTCCTCAAATCCTCTCGAACGATGGTGATTCTCTGGCCAAGGTCGTTGATCTGGACATTCCTCTGAGCAAGGTCAACTAAGGATTCTTGAATCTCCACTGCAGTGATGTGTTTAAAGGGCTTGATGCTCAAGAGAAGAGAGACGATGCCATTTCCTGTGCCTAACTCCAGGATTTCATCATCGACTCTGGTTTGGATAAAATCTGCTAGAAGAGGTGCGTCTACCGAAAAACGGTAACCCTTCTTTTTCTGGAGGACGAGGATTCGACCCATGTAGAAAGAATCAAGAGTCTCATCATCACCCTTCAGCGGGCTTCTGGGTTTCATCTTCGATCGACTCAGTGAAAACAAGAACTTTTTCAGGAAGGACTTCTGCGAATCCTCCCCGAACGGTTAAACTTTCTTCTCTGCCGGCCAGACGGTATGTGATTCCTCCCTCTCCCAACGCGAGTATCAAAGGACGATGGCCGGGAAGGATCCCGATATAACCTTCCAGACTGGGGAGAGAAACCTCCTGAACCTCATCATCCACAAGAAGCTTCCGCGGAGATATGACTCTCAGACGGATGGACGAAGGCAGATTATTTGTCATGCGGCTCTCAATTCCTCTGCACGCTGAATGACCTCATCGATACCTCCCACCATATAAAACGCCTGCTCTGGCTTATCATCATGGAGGCCTTCTGCGATTTCCCTGAAGCCGCTCACGGTTTCTTCGATGGAGACATATTTTCCGGCTCTTCCGGTGAACTCTTCGGCTACGTTGAATGGCTGGGAAAGGAAGCGCTGTATTTTTCGCGCGCGAGCGACAATAACCTTATCCTCCTCAGAAAGCTCTTCAATACCCAGAATGGTAATGATATCCTGAAGGTCCTTATACCTCTGAAGGATTTCCTTCACGTCTCGGGCAACACGGTAATGTTCATTGCCGATCACTCTAGGGTCCAGTATCCGGGAAAATGATGACAGAGGATCAACAGCCGGATAGATTCCCATTTCGGTGAGTGCCCTTGAGAGGTTAGTCGTTGCATCAAGGTGGGAAAACGTGGTGGCGGGTGCGGGATCAGTGAAGTCATCCGCTGGAACATAGATGGCCTGGACAGAAGTGATCGAGCCCTTTTTTGTGGATGTGATCCTTTCTTCAAGCTCTCCAAGTTCAGTAGCCAGGTTCGGCTGGTAACCCACTGCAGAAGGCATCCGCCCCAGAAGTGCAGAAACCTCTGAGCCGGCTTGGACAAAACGGAAGATATTATCGATGAAGAGGAGGATATCCTGATTCATTTCATCCCTGAAATATTCAGCGACGGAAAGAGCCGTCAACCCGACTCTGAGCCTTGCTCCCGGAGGTTCAGTCATCTGGCCATAAATCAGAGCGGTCTTATCGATAACGCCTGATTCTTTCATCTCCAGCCAGAGGTCATTCCCTTCTCGAGTTCTCTCTCCCACTCCAGCAAAGACAGAATAACCGCCATGTTTTTTGGCCACATTGTGGATGAGCTCCATGATGATGACGGTCTTCCCGACTCCTGCTCCTCCAAAAAGACCGATCTTCCCACCCTTTAAAAAGGGTTGGATGAGGTCAATCACCTTGATTCCTGTCTCGAACATCTCGAGCTTCGTGCTCTGATCATCAAGCGATGGCGGAGGCCGATGGATCGGGTATTTTGTTTTGGCTTTGATCGGGCCAAGATAGTCCACGGCTTCTCCGATGACATTGATTAAGCGTCCCAGAGTTTCCTCTCCGACCGGAACTTGAATCGGTCCGCCCAGGTCTACCGCTTTCATTCCCCGAGCCAAACCGTCAGTGGGGTGCATGGATACACATCTCACTCTGTCTTCTCCAAGATGCTGTTCTGCCTCCACAATAATATCAACGGGTGTAGGGACATCAAATCCCTCGCTCGTAATCTGGATCGCATTGTATATTTCGGGCAGCTCGACCCCTTTGAATTCAACGTCCACAACAGGGCCGATAACCTGGATTATTTTACCTGTTTTTTCCTTTTTCTCTTTTGGTTTTGCCTTTGCTTTCATGTCTTTTTTTTCTTTGGCTTGCACTTTTTTCTCTTTCATCTTTCTCTCCAACGTTTCTATTTTTTGGCTAATGCCTCGACCGCAGTCATGATCTCCAGCAATTCCTTAGTGATGGACGCCTGACGGATCTTGTTCATAACCAATGTCAAATCACCGATCAACTCCTCCGCATTCTTGGTTGCATTATCCATGGCCATCATCCGAGCCGCATGCTCTGCCGCTTCAGACTCAAAAAAGAAATGCTGAATCTGACTTTCAACATAAAGCGGAAGGAGTGCTTCGAGGAGAGGGACGGTTCCCGGGTCCCAATCCGGTGGCAGCTCTTCTTCTCCCTGGCTATCTGGAGGATCGAGAGGAAGAAGCCTGGTGATGGATATCTTTGGCGAAAGAATGGATTTGAACTCGTTATAGACTACGTACACCGCATCTGTTTGGGAAAATACATAGAGCCGCATTAAGAACTGAGCTAGGTCTTTTAGTCCTTCCTGGCTGAGCTTCTGGACTTGCTCAGTATAGACGCGATCAACAGAAAAAGGGGATCTCTTGAAAGAAGCCACTGCCTTTTTCCCGATCAAAACCAGATTCACACGAGCGTCCTGGGCCTTCTGTTTAAAAAAAACATGGGCTTCGGCCAGTAAATTGGAATTAAACGCTCCGGCCAATCCCTTATCTGAGGTAATGACCACTCCTTCCACTCTCTTCTCTTCGCGCTGGGCCAGCAGAGGATGGCCCTGTTTCTTTGCCCAGAGAACGACTTTTGCCATCAAGTCAGGTGAGCTATGCCAGCACGGGCGACCTTCCAGGACAAACTGCTGCGCCTTCTTGAATTTTGCTGTGGCCACAGTCTTCATGGCTTGAGTAATCTGTTGGGTGTTCCTGACGCTCTTGATTCTTCTTCTCAGGTCGATTAATTCGGGCATTCTATTCCTTTTCTTCTTTAAACCTGAGGTTAAACTCCTTTAGAGCCACATTGATAGCCTCATCCAGTTCAGCATCGATCTCCTTTTTTCTGGCGATCTTTTTTAATAAATCGGCATGTTCCTTCTCGAAATGCTCGAACATTTTTTTCTCGTATTCTTTGAGGCGTTCGATTCCAAACTCATCCAGGAATCCCCTGTTTCCCGCATAAATGACTAGTATCTGTTTTTCGACAGGCAAGGGAACATACTGGTCCTGCTTGAGTACCTCGGTTAGTCTCTCACCTCTGTCGAGCTGAGACTGACTGGCTTTATCGAGTTCTGTACCAAACTGAGCGAATGTCACCAATTCTCTGTACTGAGCCAATTCCAGACGCAGCTGTCCAGCCACCTGTTTCATGGCTTTAATCTGAGCATTCCCTCCAACTCTCGAGACCGATATTCCCACGTTGATGGCCGGCCGTATTCCTGCATTGAACAATTCTGGTTCCAAATATATCTGGCCATCTGTGATAGAAATAACGTTGGTGGGGATATAGCCTGAAACATCTCCAGCCTGGGTCTCGATGATTGGGAGTGCAGTCAAGGAACCGCCTCCGTGTTCATCGTTGTATTTGGCCGCCCTTTCCAGCAGCCTAGAATGGAGATAAAACACATCTCCAGGGTAAGCTTCCCGGCCAGGAGGCCGTCTCAGGAGGAGAGAGATCTCTCGATAAGCGGCCGCATGTTTAGATAAGTCATCATAAATAAGTAGGGAGTGCTGTCCGTTATCCCGGAAATACTCTCCGATAGCGCATCCACTGTAGGGTGCCAGGAATTGGAGGGATGAAGGTTCGCTGGCTGATGCGACCACAACGATCGAATAGTCCATCGCTCCATGATCTTCCAGAATTTTGACGATATACGCGATGGTGGAATTTTTCTGTCCGATGGCCACGTAGACACAGATCACATCTTTGCCCTTCTGATTGATAATTGTGTCCACCGCTATCGCAGTCTTCCCAGTCTGACGGTCACCAATAATCAACTCTCTCTGTCCACGCCCTATGGGAATCATGGCATCGATGGCTTTGATCCCGGTCTGCAACGGCTCTTTAACCGGCAGTCGGTCGACAACGCCAGGAGCCAGACGCTCGACAAACATGTAGTCATCTGTTTTGATCGGTCCCTTTTCGTCCAGGGGTATCCCCAGAGGATTCACTACTCTTCCGACCATAGCCGGACCCGCAGGAACCTGCATGATGCGGTGAGTGCGTTTGACCATATCTCCTTCTTTGACAAGATGACTTTCTCCCAGGAGGACAGCGCCCACACTATCTTCCTCTAAGTTCAACGCGACGCCATAGACATCATTGGGAAATTCCAGAAGTTCGTTATACATCACTCTATCCAGCCCATAGATCCGCACAATTCCATCTCCGACAGAGGTAACAGTCCCGACTTCTTTGATGTCGACCTCTGCCTCGTAGCCCTCGATCTGGCGCTGGATGATTTTGCTTATTTCATCGGCTTTGATTTCCATTTTTCCGCCTATCCTTCAATTATTTTTTCTTTGAGTTTCAATAAACTTCCCTTAATCGATATATCATAGACAATGTTTTTTCTTTTGATCAAAAGACCGCCCACCAGGTCAGGGTCGATCCGATACTTCAAAACAACAGGCTTCTTTTCAAGACGCTCCAACTTCACTTTCAATTTTTTCCTCTGGTCATCTGAAAGGGGGACAACCGAAGCCACTTCGTACGTATCCACTCCCTTCTCTTCGTTCCACGCATCAGGGAGAGATTCTATAATCCCAGGAAGAAGCTCCAGCCTGTCGTTTTCCACAAGAAGCAGAATGCATCTCTGTGCTTTTTTCTTTGTAGACGTCGTTGCAAAGAGTTCTTGAGCGATCTGTACTTTTCGGCCTTTGGGCAGGAATGGATTCAATAGTGTATCTTTAAGTTCTTTATGACTGTGGATCATCTCGCTGAAGGCAGACAGCTCCCCGAGAAGAGCTGAAAACTCTGCCTCATCTTTTACAGAGTTAACCAGCCCTAGAGTGTATCTTTTGACCAGAATTTGGCTTTTCATCAAGTTTATCGAGCCTCTCAATGGACCTGTTTATCAGCATGGATTGAAGTTCAGGACTCATTTTCTTTTTAATCCTCTCTTCAGCGAGTGCTGTTGCAAGTGCCGCGGAATATTCTCTAAGTTCTCGCATTCTTGAGCGGGTAATGGCATCAATTTCCTGTTGGGCAAAATACTTTATCTTCTCTGTTTCCCGTTGCGCCATCTGCAGAGTCTCTTCTTTTCCTCTCATGCCTTCCTTTTCCGCTTCCTGCATTACTTTCTCAACTTCCTTCCCCAATCCGGCTAACCGTGTTTCTATTTCTTTCAGTTTTTGTTCCGCATTCTTTTTGGATTCTTCGGCTTCTTTCAAGGACAACTGAATATCCTGGGCTCTCTTCTCAAGAAAGCTCCGGATGGGTTTGTACAGAAGGTAGGTCAATCCACCAAAGAGGATGATAAAATTGACGGTCTTCCATAAAAAATCGACTAAGCCTGAAGAATGCTCCTCCTCATCAGGAGACATGAAGACGAAGAAAGGCAACACAAGCAAGATGAGAATGATTTTTTTCCTGTCCATCAGTTCAAAAGCCTCTGTTCAATGCTTTCGGCTAAGCGCTTGGTTTCCGACTCCAATTCCTCTTTCAGACTTTTCACCTGTTTCTCCAACTGCTTTTTCGCTTCTTCTATCTGATTCCGAGTTTCCGTACTGATCTCTGTCAGAATCTGTTCCCTCTTCTTCAATGCCTCCCGTTCATATTTCTCTTTTAATCTCAGCGCTTGATTCTTTGCTTCTTTCAACTTTTCCTCAATCTCATTGACTTTCTGCTCATACGCCGCCATCGATTTTTCAAAAGTCTCTCTGTCTCCTTTTATTCGAGATTTCCGTTCATTCATGACTCTCTGGAGAGGCTTGAAAAATATTTTGGACAGGACAAAGACGAGAATCCAGACTATTGCAAAAACAATGAACAGACTGGCATCAATTTCGATCATTTTTATTAAAAAAAGGCGGAAAAAATGAAGCCAAAATTTAACATTTTTGCTTCAAAAAAGCAAGCCGTATGGGGACGTTCCCCATATTTTGATTGGGGAACGTCCCCATATTTTGAAGAAAGGTTAATTTTAAGTTGATGAGGTAGTACCTTGGGGAACGTCCCCATACTTTTTTATCGCACCGACAAGAAAGAGAGAGCCAGCGACAACCACGCATCCACCCGAACCTGACTGGCGAATTGCCAGTTTGAAGGCATTCAGGGGATCCGGCTCCTTGATTATCCGGTCCTGATAGCCAGAAGTTTTTGACTCGATATCAACAGGCGAGGCCGCCTTAAAGTAGGGAAACTGCGTGAGGATAACACTATCTGCCAGAGGGAAAAGTATATCCGCGATCTTCTCGATTTCCTTATCCCGCATCACGGCAAAAACAAGGATTAGAGGAGAAGGTAGAAAATCCTTGATAAATTTCTTTAAACCGAGAGCTCCTTCAACATTGTGGGCTCCATCAAAAATGACAAACGGCTCTCGAGACACCACTTCCAAACGACCTTCCCATTTGGTCTTTTCAATTCCTTCGATAATCTTATTCTTCTTCAATTTTCTCCATCTTGCTGAAAGCTGCTCACAGGAAGCAATGGTTATAGCCGCATTTCTTCCCTGGTGTTCTCCCAGAAGGGAGGGTGAGAAAAAGTATTTTTCCCCCTCCGATCGATAGACAAAAGAGTGCTCTTTTTCTGTTTTTTGAATGGAGAAACAGCCTTTCCTCTCGAATACCCCAAGAAATGGGGCTTTGAGTTCTTCAGCCCTTCTCTGTATTGTCTCATAAGCTTCGGTCTCTTCAACTCCGCAAACCACAGGAACACCTGTTTTCACAATCCCCGCTTTTTCATAAGCGATCTGGCTCAAACTTTCTCCCAAGAATTTCTGATGCTCTCCAGAAATCGTCGTGATAACCGAAACACACGGCTCCACAACATTCGTGGCGTCAAATCTTCCCCCCATCCCCACTTCCAAAACAGCTATATCGGCCTTCTGCTCACAAAAATAAAGGAACGCCATGCAAGTGAGAAACTCAAAATAGGTGGGAGGAGACAGTAATTTTTTTGATTTGATCAATTCCTCGATTCTTGTTTTGAGCTCTTTGAGTATCCTGCAGAAATCCCGAGAGGAAATCAGCCGATTGCCGATTCGAATCCTTTCTTCTGGCTTGACCAGATGAGGAGAGGTAAAGAGTCCCGCTCGCATGCCATGGTAGGTTAAGATCTGAGTGAGCATGGCGCAGACCGAGCCTTTCCCATTCGTACCGGCAACCAAGATAGAAGCGTATTTCTGATGTGGATTGTCGAAGGAAGAAAGGATCGTCCGGACGTTATCCAGGCCGAACTTAATGCCTAAATTTTGGACCTTCTCAAGATATTTCAGGCATTGTTCGTATTTCATTCAGGACGATTGAGAAAGAGGCGCAAAGCTCTAATCAAATATGAGCGCAGATCTTTCCTGTCAACCACGTCATCGAGCATCCCATGCTGGAGGAGAAATTCCGACCGCTGGAAACCTTTGGGCAGCTTCTCTTTTATCGTCTGCTCGATCACTCTTGGACCAGCAAATCCGATAAGGGCATTTGGTTCAGCAATGTTGATGTCGCCCAGCATGGCAAAGCTTGCGGTCACTCCGCCTGTCGTCGGGTCAACAAGCACAGAAATGAACGGGAGCCCTGCTTTATCCAAAAGGGCAATTGCAGAGCTGGTTTTCATGAGCTGCATTAAAGAATACACACCCTCCTGCATTCTTGCTCCTCCAGAACAGGAAACGACGATGAGAGGCAATTTCTTTTCCAGGGCTAGCTCCGCAGCTCTCGTGATCTTTTCCCCAACAACCGAGCCCATACTCCCACCCATGAAATTAAAGTCAAGCGCAGCAATGACAACATCCAATCCTCCCATTTTTCCTTTGGCATACAACACAGCATCCTGGAGAGAAGTCTTCTTCTTGTTCTCTTCAAGCCTTTCTGAGTATTTCTTGCTATCCACAAACTGGAGGGGATCTTCAGGAGAGATGTCCTGATCAACAAGTGCATACTTTCCCTCATCGAAAAATAGCTCCAGACGCTCAGTGGCCGTTAGCCTGAAGTGAAAATTGCAGGCAGGACAGACTAGCTTGTTGTCGATAATATCCTGTTTATACAGAATCCGGCGGCAGTTGTTGCATCGCGTCCATAAATGATCCATGGTTCTCTACTCCAAATTAGCCGAGTTATATAATCTTCTCCGAAAATTACTCTTTTTTATCTGAGGGAGGTTTTTTCTTCAGCCTCTCGGCAAGACCCTCTATCACTGATTTGGCTTCTGGAAGATCAGGAAGCTCCGGAATCTCTTCTTCCATGTCAGTTTCATCCTGGATGTGACTCAAGACCTCATTCAACAGTTTCTTAGTATCAAACGGCTTCTCAAAATAACCTGAGGCGCCAAAGTTGCGAATCGCTTCATTCCTGTACTGATGACCTTTATACACTCCCGTCACAATGATCACAGGAACACTTCCCTTGCTCTCCTTGACAATTTTTTGAGTCAGGTCAAAACCATGAAGCTTTGGCAGCATGGCTTCAAGGATAACCAGATCCGGTTTCTCAGACTGAAATTTCTCAAAGGCCGCGGCACCATCTCTCGCTTTAACAATCTGGATGTTATGGTTTTCAAAGATCTCAGCCAGAGATTCCAGGCTCTTTATGTCAAAGTCAACAATTAGGATCTTCTTCTCCGCCATAGTATTATCCGCCAGAAATTCTAAAATAAACCTCCCGGATTGTCAATCAACACAAGAAGATACGAGATAAGACTGTTCCCATTTTCTATTTTAGAGCTAGAAATATTGCATCATTCATTTGGTATTAAGGATTATTTTTTTTGGAGTGCTTTTGCTGTTCAGTCGTTTAAAAAGGCCGACAAATATCTAGAGGAAAGACTATGGCAAAACAAAAAAAAGGAGGAGAACTCCCCTGTTCTCCTCCTTGTGGGAAAAAAATAAGCTAGCCTGGATTATTCACGAGTCGAGGTTGCTGTAGATGCGAGGCGTTTAGGGTCAGGCTTTGTCGTGAAGAGATGTTCAGTGCAAAACGTAATCCTTTTTCTCATCATGAGGATAAAGCCTGACCCTGGCTGTGGTTATCCACCGCGATTGGGTCGCAACAAAGCAGATGCAGTAAGATCGGCTCGCCCGAAGGGGAAAAGATGCCGACATTGGATGATCATTTAACCTTTAAAGCTTTTATGCCTAAGAAGTCGGCCAATTTTATGAATAATTCAGGTTAATTATCTTTTCTTTAGGTAGACATTGCCGCTGAAGGTGGTTAATTTAACGACAGCTCCTCCATTATTCACGACACCGGAAATTTTCCGCCTGCTGATTTCGCCTGAGACTCTTAACTCAAAATCGGTCTGGATTCTTCCGCTGAAGGTTGTTGCCTCGAACTCAAAGCCAGAATCAGAAGGAATAATCATCTCTACACTGCCGCTGTGCCCTTTGAGAGTGTATCTTCCATCTCTGCTTATTTTTCCTTCATAAAGGATTGAACCGCTGACCGAATTAGCACTGACTTTATCGGCCTCAGAAACATTTCTCAGTTCAATCTTCCCTGAAACGACTGTAGCCTTAATGGAGCCTCTGATTCCTTCAGCCTCAATTGTTCCTGAAATTGTATTCAGGTAGGCATCTCCAGTAACATTCTGGACATAAATGTCTCCGCTCACAGCATCCAAATCCACTCCTTTATTGGCTTCACTTAATGTCACGTCTCCGCTCACGGCCTTTACCTTCGCTGCACCTCCAATCTTTTCGAGGTCGACGCTCCCGCTGACCGAAGAAATCTTTACAGATGCTTTTGCGGGTATGGTCAGGTTATAATTGACTGAAACACTAATCGAGTCTTCCTTCCATCCTCTTTTTCTCTCAGGATATTCAGTTTCGATAATCAATGTATTGCCTTCTTTTTCGACGACAATTTCTACCTTGGCCGCATTCTCTTTAGCCTTGGCCACAGTGGAGGCCTTTGAAATCTTGAGGGCATCGATCTTGACTTCACCCCTATCCCAGGTCCAGACCTCTATGTTGCCTGAAATATTTGTTAAGTTAACCTCGCCATCCCTCGCTAAGCTAACTGTTTTTGCAAACTTCTCTTCATACTTTTCCTTAGCATCTACGGCCCCATCGACTAGGTTCAAACCGATAAGAAATAACAGCCCAGTCAGAGCTGCTATCCATTTGACTTTTTTAAAGAGTTTCATTGTAAACCTCCTTATCATATGAGACTATATGACTTCCCTGACTTCCTTCTTCGGAGAGGGTGGTCTCCCAATTTCCATCATCTCATGAAGGAAATCCACTTTTTCCCTGTAGGCCGCCAGCAAGAAATTCCTGGCATCTATATTCTCCGGCTCCTGAAGAACAAACTCGCGGCAGGCGATTATGGAAGAATCAATAATCTTGAGGTTCTTCCTGAATACTTCAGCAACCTGTTCGGTCAAATTTTCTTCCTGAGCAGAAACGGCCTCCCAGAGTGCCTTGATCGCTTTTTTGTAATGCCGCTCCGCTTCATCCAGCTTCGCCAGTGTGTATTTCATGGGATCTTTCTTGCCCAGGATGCCATTTCCAGCATTGTATTTCAGGCCGATCATCACTGCACTCGCCACAAAAACCAAGAGCAAAGCGGCGCTTAACGCATACTTGAGCTTGTGTGGGAAGAACAGATACCCAAACCATGTTCTTTTTTGAGGATGCAAGGTCAAAACTCTCTGCTCCTCTGGTGTCAATCTTTCTCTTATTTTCAGCCAGGTTCGTTGAGAAGGAGTGAATTCCTCTAATCCCTTGGCACTTTTAGCGATTTCACGGAAATCTTCAAGAATCTTTCTGCAGCCAAAGCATGTATGGAGATGCTTTTCAAGACGAATACTTTGCCTTTTTTTCAGTCCCTTATCGATGTAATCGGAGATTAATCTTTTTGCTTTTGAGCACCTCATTTCTCTATCTCCTCAGATCACTTTCCCTCTTTCAAGACGTTCGCGAATCTTCAGCCGCGCCTTGAAGAGTTGTGATTTGGATGTGCCTACCGAACACCCCAACATCGGTGCGATTTCTTCATGTTTGAAGCCCTGAACATCATGAAGCAGAAAAATTGCCTTCATTTTTGTTGGCAGGCTCTGTATGGCATCATCCAGTGATTTCTTCATGAGTCTATCACTGGATTTGGCTGCATCTTTTCCGATCCTTTCTTGTACATTGTTCAACGGAACTGTTCTCTGAATCTGACTCCTGCTCCCCCGCAGATAGCCAAAACAAGTATTCACCGCTATCCGGTACATCCAACTGACGAAAGTCTCTGTCTTCCGGAGTGAATCTAGATTGGAGAAAATCTTGAGAAAAACATCCTGGAGCAGGTCTTCGGCAACCTCTCTGTTGGAGGTGTAGCGATAGATCAGACTAAAAAGAGGGCGGTTGAAGCGTTCGTAAATGGCCTCCATCGCTTGAGGATCCCCGCCGCGGCTGCGGTTAACCAAGTCTTCAAGAAGAGAAATATCCTGGGGATTGGCTTCCTCAGCCAAGTTGTCTTTTTTGTGAGCCATGATAAATCCCGTATGTTCAAGAACCATTTTAGCAAATTGGACAGCATTTCTGCTATTGAAACATTCAATGGCTCCGATCGCTGCTGCGTACGACATGTAGTTTTTCTCCTCAGTGGATAAGATGGAACAGGAGCACAAAAGGTTGCCTGAGTATTAAATCTTTTTATAAGACGAAAATATTAATATTATTAATTTTTATTCATATTAATATTAATATAATTTAATTATAACTTGACATTTTTAATTTTTTCTACTATATTATATAAGGAAAATTAATTTGAGGGTAAAAAATGACAAAAGACTGGCAAGAATTGACAAAAATAACTAGAGGCTCTCCGCTGACTGTGGAGAGAGTGAAGCTTGCGGACAAAGAAATCGCCGTGGAAGGGAGTTTTGAACTTCCTCCGCTGGCTCGCCTGCCAATGGAAGACCAGATCTTTGTGACCGCCTTTATCCGTTGCCACGGCTCCATCAAAGAGATGGAAGAGCTTTTTGGCATCAGTTACCCCACTGTGAAGAATCGGCTCAACCGGCTTGCCCTCCAGCTCGATTTCGTAGAAATCAATCCGCCTCCCTCTAAAGGTGAGATCCTGACAAAGCTGGAACAGGGGGAGCTGACTGTCGACGAAGCCCTAGAGAGGATAAAAGGATGAGGCTGCCACCTCTCTCGATGAAAATCCGTGTCGTTGAAGGCGGAAAAAATAAGTTAAGACTGTGGTTTCCTGTGGTTCTCATCTGGTTGGTTCTGCTGGCTCTGGCCATAGTCCTCTCCCCTTTTATTCTTCTCGCCTCTCTTATTCTCTGGCGGCATGGCAATGGAAAAAAACTTCTGATGATCGGGCCAATGTTCTTTTTTTTACTCAGCACTCTCCACGGCCTGAACATACAGACCGAAAGTATAGATAGTCAATTTTCAATCTCATTTCGATGAGGAGGTATACACATGAGTGAAGAAAGACGAAAAATCCTGGAAATGCTTTCTCAGGGAAAAATCGATGTTAACGAAGCAGAAAAACTGCTGGCTGCGATTTCCGAACCTTCGAGTGAAAAGGAAGAAGGCGAAATGCCTAAGAAAAAGGATTTCCCGAAGTACCTGAGAATCGTCGTCGAGCCAGGCCCTGAAAGTGTTAAAGGCGAAAAGGTCAACATTCGTGTTCCCTTTAACCTACTCCGCGCCGGAATCAAGCTAGCCTCTCTTGTACCTGGGGATGTCCAGGGAAAAGTCAACGAACACCTGAAAGAAAAAGGAGTCAATCTAGATCTCTCGAATATTACCCCTGACAATCTGGAAGAACTGTTGATACACCTGAACGATCTAACCGTGGACGTGGACAGCAAAGAAGAAAAAGTTCGGATATTCTGCGAGTAAACTGAGAAGACTTGACTGCGTCCAGATATACTCGAGATGAATGCTGGGCACACAAAAAGTTTGTTCGTCGAGGAATAATCTGAAGCCTCCGCATCCCCATTATAGTTCAGATTCTAATATGCAAGATGAGGGTAACACATTGATGATTTTTAAATCGTATTCACCACTTTCAATCTAGGAAAAATGAGATGAAACGAAGAATTATCACGGTTTTTTTCGTGCTCAGTATTTCAACAGCCTTTGCTAAGCCGTCTCTTCAAAGTAAAAAACAGCATAGTTTTTCTGTCGGCGTCCGGCAGACTGAAGAACTTCTCCCCAAGACAGGATCGAGGTTTCTATTCAGTGATCATAACTATAAAGTCCAAAGGGAAAAAAAAGAGGAGGTCGAAGCCATAATGTATAAACAGGAGGAAGTCACTTTCAAGAACACCAACGTTATGCTCGCAGGTACTTTAACGATCCCGAAGAAATCTGGAAGGCATCCAGCGGTTATCCTACTGCCCGGCAGCGGTCCAGTGAACCGTGATGAGGAGGCCTTCGGGTGGAAACCGTTTCGGATTATCTCAGATTATTTGACTCAAAATGGCATCG
The DNA here is from genome assembly GCA_964346585.1 of uncultured Eubacteriales bacterium. GTDB lineage: Bacteria > Acidobacteriota > Aminicenantia > Aminicenantales > Aminicenantaceae > SOIA01. Next base: position 14,681 of record CAYFVQ010000236.1, read on the forward strand.
CGGTCTTACGTTATGATTCCAGAGGAGTTGGTGGATCGACCGGCAATGTCTATCAATCGACATTTATTGATTTTGCTGAAGACGCCTTAGCGGCAGCACACTACCTGAAAAGACGCAGGGATATCAATCCTGATCAGATCGGCCTGTGTGGTCATAGCCAAGGCGGGATCGTCGCACCAATAGTTGCCTCCCGATCAAATGATGTAGCCTTCATTATATGTATTGCTGGAGCCGGTATAACCGGAGAAGAATGTTTTATCACTCAGTTTGGAATGATTGATAGATTGGATGGAGCTTCTGATGAAGAAATTGAAAAGCTTACAGATAGTCGAAAACAATTATTTAATCTGATTCGTAAAGACGTGAGTGAAGCAGAAATCAAACCGGTGCTGATGAAAATTGCACAAATGCAAACAGAAATCCAAGGGATAAATAAATATAAGAAACGAGAAGAAACCAAGGAGTCTCTAGAGGAGAAACTAAGCTGCATGTTGACTCTTTTTAAAAGTCCATGGGGTAGATTTTTCCTAGATTATGAACCAAAAGCGGTTCTGGAAAAAATAAAATGTCCTGTATTGCTAATATTCGGGGAAATGGATATGCAGGTCTTACTGGAAGAAAATAAAGGGGCTATGGTTAGTGCATTGATGAAAAGTGGAAATAGTGATTTCACTGTAAGAACCTTCCCAAAAGCGAATCACTTGTTCCAGATGGCAAAATCTGGGCATCCTTCTGAATATACCGAGCTGCCTAAAAAGTTTGTGCCAGGTTTTCTCGACTTCATGTCAGACTGGATTCTTCAGCACGTCGATAAAGCGAGATGATGCTGGCGCTGGTCAAAGAAAAGGTCGATATCGCCACAAATGGGGAACGCTCTTACACTGGTGTGCTTTTCAGAATTCAGAATTTTCAGATTTTTAAAGAAGCAGAAAGATCCTGCCCGATTTCAAGCTTTAATGGCATGACTCTACAAGGCAACAGCGTCTCAGACTACCGAATTGACTCATTGAGCTCTACTTTGTCCAGGCGTAACCGAGTTTCACGAAGAATGTCCTGTCAGTCTGAGTGATGTCGATTCCTGTGCTGCCGAAATAGTTGTCTGAATACCCAAGGAAGAGCACTGTCTGGGGATTGAGTTTATAAGAAAACAGGAATTGGGTGAATATCGACTGCATTTTTGGGTCCACCGGGAATACATAAAGCGCCGGATTCCTGGAAACATCATAATACTGAACGATGGCGCGGACAAACGTCTTGACGTTGAAATTAAAGACCAGCCTCACCTGGGAAAGGTTGGCTTCGTATATTTTATCCACTCCCAGGTTAAGCCGTTCGTAAGAGTGGTTAATGCCGAGATTAATGTGCCGGCCGAAGCTGAATTCAGCAAAAGGCATAAACCGCAAGGCATCGGCTTTCCTGGCATTAGAATAATCCACACTGTCTCCGAATTGAGTGATGATACTAAGATGAACCCCACCGGCCGGTTTGAGCTCGTTCATCCAGGTGAACATATCTAACTCATAAATCTCGTTCAAATAGCGCTGTTTCACGCGGTCGTAGGCAAGTACGACAATTGATTGGAGCGGGCCAAAATACTGGCTAAAGACAGAGACGCTCTGGTCAGTCAAATTGCCATCGTGGTCATAAACTTCTCCCCCTTGAGCTCCGAAAGACAGTCTGGTGAACCAACTGTCTCTTCTTCCCCAAATCATTCGCTGTAGGGAAATATTGTAACTCCGAATATCCACACGGGGCACATATCCATAATCCGCGCGGAATGTGGGATTCCGGTCTCTGTATTGGAGTCCATAAAACCAGTTCCTTCCTATATGTAAGAATGAAGCATCAATCGCATCGCCGCCGAAATCTCCGGTTCTCTGCCCGTTGGCCAGAGCTATGGCATCCGAGTAATCCGTCTCGGAGTGAAGGTACTGGAAGCGCAATTCTTTTGTCCTGGAGAGACGAATGAAACCGTCCATTCCGCCCACATGGTTGTGATAACCGTCAGTCACACGGCCTGTGTAAAGGACACCGACCTGGGAACCTCTTCCCACATCTCGCCGGAAACGGAACACACCGCTCATCACTTTTTCATTATCAGTATCCGACCAAGAACCCTGGTTGGAGGGAAAAGTCAGGTTGTTGATCCTGTCGTAGGCTCCAAAAAATCCAAAGGCATTCCTCCCCACTTTTCCGGTGAGCTTGAATCCTCCCTCCGGGTCGAATACGGTCCGGGTGAACACAGCCTGAATCGGAGTCAGGAAGAAGTCAGCCCCTTCTAGAAAGAAAGGTCGTTTTTCAGGATAGAAAAGAGCAAACCGGGTGTTGACATCGAGCTGGGCCACGTCTGCCTCGACCTGAGAGAAATCAGGATTAACTGTGCCGTTGAGGATCAGGTTGGGAGTGATACTCCAGCGGAGTGATACTCCTGGGTCAACATCCTCATCGCCAGCCTGGAGTGATCCTCCTGGAAAAGGATCTCTCGTGTCTGTCCGGTTTGCCGTCAAAGTCGGTGCGATCTCTATATTTAACCCGGGTGTCATACCCTGGAGTCCGATGATCTTGTTGTGCTGGCACATAATACAGGCAACATCCCTCCTCCGCTTGTGAGAGCTCATTCTATGCCGGACCGAACGCGGATAAGAGCGCTCGGCACTGAATCCCCAAGTCTGAGCCTCTGCACTTTTGGCAAAACGGAGCTGGTTGAAGGGAATGGCGATCTCAACCGAGTACCCCCATTCGGTGATTCTGCCTTTTGATTTCCAGATAATATCCCAGGAAAAATCCTCGTAGCCTTCCGCCTCGCTGAAATTCGCATCAGCCTGAACGCCAAGAGGATTGGACCTGAACTGGAATCCCCGCCGCTCATCGTTAAACGTGTCGATCATGATGACGACATGGTCATCCTGGATAAACGTGTCTATCGCATCCCTGTCCATCAGATGGGCCCGGATTTTTGAGGATTCCGGGTCATAGCAGCGGAATCCGACATAAAAATACTTCTTATCGAACGTGACCAGGCAGTCCGTATCCACTGGAGCGGGGATGTTATCTCCGGGAAGCCATTCATAAGGAAGCTTGATGACAGCCGCATCCTCCCAGGCTTGCTCATCCAGCACTCCATCCACCTTGATCTCCGAAGTGGCCGCAGAGATAGTGTAGTGAGCGGCCTCGATTTCTTCCTTTTTCTCTGGTTCTTCCTGCGTTTCCTGGGCCAAGGGAGCCGCGAACCCGGATAGGCTCACAAGCAAAACAAGCCCGATCATGAACGCTTTCTTTAGACACAAGAATTTTGTCACTGTGCTCTCCTCTGTTTGATTTTCATAACTTCATTTCTCATTCCGAAAACCTTTATGCTTATTCCCGAATAGGCTTTTTCCTACTGGCGGGGAAAGTCAAAAGAGCTGCCCCAAGCCTATTATGTAAGAGCTAATGCAATCTCCATGCCAAAATTTTATGCCGGGAAGTTGAACCTTTTACTCATACAGAGCCTTTTCTTATGAGCCGATAAACCTTTATAAAATTCATCCTGTTCATCGGTAAAACCCAAAAATATAGGGAAAAACTCAAGAACAACCGCTTTCTGCTCATATCTCATCTTCTCAATCAATCATTTCACGTGAATAAACAGGCATTCGGTTAGTTATACGAAAAACAGTAGGCAAGAGTTGTCAGAGTAAAATAATTTTACAGACAGAACAGAAACTAGAGTGAGAATACTTTTCTCCTCAAAGACCACAACCGCATAAATTGAATGATAAATTCATTTTCTAATTTTAGCTGGAACTCTTCTCGAATCCATGTTAATAAAGAAAAAAAAGATATCAAAGAAGGCGCATCATGAAAAAACAAAAGGTTCTTACTCTTTCTGTAATGCTTTACCTTATGGCGACTTCGACTGCCTGTGTTTATTCAAAGACAGAAGCAAAGAAAGAGACTCTTCTCATTTCCGGACTCACAGAGCCAGTGGAAATCATCAAGGATCACTGGGGAATCTCCCATGTTTTCGCTCAGAACCAAAAAGACCTCTTTTTTGCTCAGGGATTCAATGTCGCCAGAGACAGGCTTTTCCAGCTTGAAATCTGGCGGCGCCAGGCTACAGGAACCCTAGCTGAGATCCTGGGAGAAAAAGCGCTAAACCGGGATATCGGCGCCCGTCTCCTCAAAGCCCGCGTTGACATGCAGAAGGAAATGAATCACTATCATCCCCAGGGTCAAGAGATCATCACTTCCTTTGTCAGGGGAATCAACGCCTATATCGACTTCGTTAAACAGAATCCGGATCTTCTTCCCCTTGAGTTCAGCCTCCTGGGCATCAAACCAGAGCACTGGACTCCAGAAGTCGTTGTCTCCCGGCATAACGGACTCTTCCGCAACTGTGGCTCTGAGATTTCCCTGGCCAGAACGGTGAGAATCTTGGGTGCGGACAAGACAGAAAACCTGCTGGACCTCAATCCTTCTGGTTCTGGCCTCAAAGTGGAAAAAGGAGTGGACCTTTCCCTGATTACCCGTGACATCTTGGAACTCTATTATGCATCTCGTTCACGCGTCAGGTTTGCGCCAGAGGACATAGCCGATTCTTCATTCCGGGCAAAACAATCCCTGGCTCATTCTGGATATCTTCTTCCTTCCCTTGAGCACATCTATCAAACAATGGAACTGGGTAGCAATAACTGGGTCGTGAGCGGAAAAATCACCACAACCGGTCTTCCGATGATGGCCAATGACCCTCACCGCAGCCAACAAATTCCCTCGCTCAGATATTGGGTTCATCTGGTTGCGCCGAATTGGAATGTCATCGGCGGCGGCGAGCCTGCCCTACCGGGAGTATCCATCGGCCACAATGAACATGGTACCTGGGGGCTCACCATATTTGCCATAGACCAGGAAGACCTCTATGTCTACGAGACAAATCCTGTCCATCCCAACCAGTATATCTACCAGGGAAAATGGGAAGAGATGATCGTGATTCAGGAAATCATCCATGTGAAGGACCAGTCTTCCGTAACCGTTGACCTCAAATTCACTAAGCATGGGCCGGTTCTCTATGAAGACAAAAACAACCATAAAGCCTATGCCCTGGGGGCCGCTTGGCTTGAAACCGGTGGGGCTCCTTACCTCGCCAGCTTGCGGATGGACCAGGCCAAGAACTGGGAGGAATTCAGAGAGGCCTGCAGTTATTCTCATACTCCATCTGAAAACATGGTTTGGGCAGATGTCCAGGGAAACATCGGATGGCAGGCTGTCGGCATCACTCCTCTGCGAAAAAACTGGAACGGGCTCCTTCCTGTGCCCGGTGATGGCCAGTTCGAGTGGGAGGGCTATTTACCGATACAAAAACTTCCTCATGTTTATAATCCTGAGCAAGAGTTTTTTGCTACGGCGAATCAGTATAATGTGCCTGAAGGATATCCTCATATTCTCGGGCTACAGTGGTCTGCCCCTTTTCGATTCCTCCGGATAAAGGAATTCCTCAGCGCGAAGAAAAAACTAACACTGAAGGATATGATGGACCTCCAGCAGGATGAGCTCTCCCTCCCAGCCCGGACGCTCGTCCCTCTTTTGAAAGGGCTTCATTCAGACGAGGCCAGAGTTCAGAAGGCCATGGAGATGCTTCTCGTCTGGGATTATGTCATGGACAAGGACTCTAGCCCAGCAGCGATCTATACGAACTGGGCGCGGCGCCTCACGAGAAACGTTTGGGAGAAATACATACCGGAAAAAGCGCAGAAAGTCTTTTCCTCGGGTTCGCGGACAAAGATGATCGATTTCCTCGTCTCGCCGGATGAACATTTCGGACCCAGGCCTGTGGAGGGCCGGAATTCCCTTTTGATCCAGAGCCTTGAAGAAGGAGTCTCGGACCTTGTTGAACAGCTTGGTCCGGATATGAATAATTGGCAGTATGGCCAGGAAAAATTTCATCATGTGACAATCCGCCACCTGCTCAGCCGGGCCGTAAACGAGGAACTCCGTGCCCAGCTCGATGTCGGTCCCCTGCCAAGAGGGGGAAATAGCTACACGGTGAATAATACCTCGAGTGGATACAATCAGACGTCTGGCGCTTCCTTCCGGATCATCGCTGACCTCAGCGACTGGGATAACTCCCTTGGCACCAACAATCCCGGGCAATCCGGAAATCTCAACAGTCCTCATTACGCTGACCTGTTTGAAATATGGGCCAGGGGAGACTACTTTCCTGTTTATTTCTCAAGAAAGAAAATCGAATCAGCCGCAGAACAGACAACCGTTCTAAAGCCAAAAAAATGATTTTAATCTTTTGTATTCCTTACTCCAATCCACCTATTTTTAAGCGCGCATCCTTCCCTTTTAAAGGCTCCAATCCTTCAGAAGGAGACTCATCCCTGTCTCGAATGACTTCTCTGATAAAACCCCTTTTTTTCCTGGTACTGAAGAGTTAAAATACAAAAAATTCGGTGAAAGGAGCGAATGTTCCGATGAATATCGAGGAAACAATCCATCGATTAAACACACACAACTGGACTCCGGAAAAAGGAAAGACGGGCATCCTGCTCATTGACCTTCAGGAGTATTTCCGCGGGATCATCCTTCCCGTTCTCAGTAATGTTAAAAATATAATAAAGACTGCCCGGGAGGTAAATATGCCGTTGTTTTTTACGCAACACGGCCATGAATCCTCAGAAGAATCGGGCATGCTCGGCCAATGGTGGGCAGACTTGATCATCAAGGGAAGCGATGAGGCCCGCTTTCTCCCGGAATTGGCCGTGAACACGAAAGACACGGTCATCCCCAAGACAACCTACAGCGCCTTCCACAACACCGAGCTTGAGGAAAAATTAAAAAAACACAGCATCCAAGACCTAATCATAGGTGGAGTCATGACCAACCTCTGCTGCGAGACCACAGCGAGAGACGCGTTTGTCAGGGGTTACCGCGTTTTTTTTCTCGCAGACGGAACATCCACCGTGAGCGAAGATTTCCATCTGGCCACACTCAAAAATCTCTCTTACGGCTTTGCCACACTTTTGAGCTGCAATGGACTCATGGACAGTGTGAAAAACTGGTAAAACTGCTTTTCTGGCTCCGATCTTTTAACTAACAAAAAATTATCTTCTATCTATCTTAACTAAATGTTTTGAATATTCATTTTTTTTACTTCTTGACAATTAGTGCTATCAGGCCTAATATTTAATTGGTGGTCATATGACCACTATTATTGGTCATATGGCCAGATGTAATGGTTTGGAGGTTAAATATGTTCAAAGGTATTTTCGGCTCAGAAAATAAAGGAAAAATTCTTTTATACATTTATACACATGGCGAATCGTACCCAAGAGAAATCGCTAAAACACTTGACCTGTACTTGAATGGAGTTCAAAAACAACTATTGAACATGGAAAAAGATGGTATTCTCTACAGTAAGCTTAAAGGAAAGGTTAGATTATTTGGATTAAATCCAAGATATCCGTTCAAAAGAGAGCTGGAATCACTACTTGAAAAAATTCTAAAATTTATTCCCCATGAAGAGAGAGAAAGGATCTATCTTCCACGGTTAAGACCGCGCAGAACAGGAAAACCCTTGTAAAATAAAAAGCCATGAAAATAAAGGGATTGTCGTTAAAAGATTTGGCCATAGCTATTTCTGGTTATCTTATCAAAAATGGAATTGAGGTTGTTTTGACTGGGGGAGCATGCGTCGTCATTTATACAAATAATAAGTATATGTCTTACGATTTGGATTTTGTTTTAATTTCTTCTGATAAGCAAAAAAAAGTAAAACAATTGTTCATGAATCTTGATTTTTATGAAGAAGATAGATACTTCAAGCACAACGATACAGAATATTTCATAGATTTTGTTTCTCCCCCGCTTTCTGTTGGAGAAGAACCCGTCAATGAAATTTCAGAAATCAAAAAAGGGGGGAATATATTAAAGCTATTATCTCCGACTGACTGTGTCAAAGACCGCTTAATCGCTTTTTATCATTGGGACGATAGACAGAGTTTAGAACAAGCCATTTCAGTATACAGAAATAACAAGGTTAATCTAAAAGAAATTGAGAGATGGTCAGCCAATGAAGGCATGAGCGCTAAATATAAGATATTCTTAGCAAGAGTCGAACATAGATAATACAAGGTAGTTATCTTTTAGAGCAGGATTATTTGGATAAACAACATCAAGAGAAATCATTCTTGAGACACAAAGCAGTCAATTAAAGATTATGATTTTTTTATCCATTCATCCCATTGAAAAATTTCTTTCTGAATTTCAAGGCCACATTCACGAGGCTGATGAGCACAGGAACTTCAATAAGGGGCCCTATCACAGTCGCAAACGCAACTCCCGAGTGAATCCCAAACACCGCGACAGCCACGGCGATGGCTAACTCAAAATTATTGCTGGCAGCAGTGAATGAGAGTGTTGTTGTGATGGGATAGCCTGCTCCTGCTTTCTTCCCGAGATAAAACGACACAAAAAACATCAGGACAAAATAAAAAACAAGAGGGATAGCGATACGAACAACATCAAGAGGGATTTTAACTATATACTCGCCCTTAATGGAAAACATAACAAAGATCGTGAACAGGAGAGCAATCAGAGTGATCGGGCTTATCTTGGGGATAAATTTCTGTTCGTACCAGGTGCGATTTTTAAGTTTAATGAGGCTGAAGCGTGTGATCATTCCGGCCAAGAACGGAATTCCCAGGTAAATAAACACACTTTTCGCTATCTGTCCCATTGTTACATCAACGACTGTCCCTTTCAGCCCTAACCACGTCGGGACTTTAGTGATAAAAATGTAGGCATAGACGGCAAAAAAGAGAACCTGAAAGATGGAGTTGAAGGCAACCAATCCGGCTGCATATTCAGTATCTCCCTTGGCCAGGTCATTCCAGACAATGACCATGGCTATGCAGCGGGCCAGCCCAATCATAATGAGGCCATACATGTATTCGGGCCGGTCACGCAGGAATAGTATGGCCAGCACGAACATCAAAATGGGACCAATGATCCAGTTCAGTACCAGTGAAAGAGAAAGAACTTTGATGTTGCGAAAAACATCTCCGAGTTCTTCGTACTTCACCTTTGCCAGCGGCGGGTACATCATCAATATCAGCCCGATGGCAATGGGTATGTTTGTGGTGTCCACCTGGAATTGATTGATAAAATCGACAATGCCCGGGAATAAAAAGCCTGTGAAAACCCCCACAGCCATAGTTAAAAATATCCAGAGTGTGAGATACCTATTCAGCACAGAAAGTTTAGCTGCAACTTTTTCAGTCATTTTGAATCTCCATTTTCATCTATCCTCCTTTTTTGTCTGTTCTTTAAATCAAGAATGACTGTCAGATTCAATGAAGAGAAGAAAAACCTGTATCAATTCACTTTTCCTGATCAAAAAAACTACTTCGTCTCTTCTTGAATCCATTCCTTGATCTCTGCGACAGATGGAATGCGGCCCTGGGCTTTGACCGTGTTGTTGATGATCAAGCCCGGAGTGGATAAAACACCGTAGGAAGAAATCTCCTTGATGTCTTTTACCTTCTGGACGTCAGCGGCTACATTAATCTCTGCTAGGGCGTTCATCGTCCTCTTCATGACTTCATCACAGCGGGGACACCCCATTCCCAGAATCTTGATTTCCATTTTTTCTCCTTATACCTAACTTAAAAAATTCCCGTAAATCATGCCAGTTGCAGTGGCCATGACAATGACAAGCCCTGTGTACACCAGAGTTTTTTTGGTCCCGATGATGCTCCTGATGACCAGCATGTTGGGCAGCGACAGCGCTGGTCCAGCCAAAAGAAGCGCCAGTGCCGGGGCCTGCCCCATTCCCGAGCCGATCAGGCTCTGCAGGATCGGAACCTCAGTCAATGTGGCAAAATACATCAGGGCTCCAGCCACAGAGGCAAAAAGAGTGGCTCCCAGAGAATTATCCCCCACAAGGTTTTCCACCCAGCGACTGGGAATCAATCCTTCATGACCCGGCCTCCCGAGTAAAAATCCTGAGATCAGGACGCCTGCAAAAAGAAGGGGAAGAATCTGCCTGGTAAAAAACCAGGTCGAACTCATCCACTCCTTGCGTTCATCTCCCCTAAACCACTTCCAAACCATCCAAGCCACAACCACGAGGAAACTCCCACCGATGAACCATTTTGCACTATAGATAATTTGCCACACACTCAATGAACTTTCTGCGCTTCCCCAGTTTATGAAGATGAGAAATCCGATCATCGATGCAAAATAGAGAGCCGTCTTCCACAGTGGTCTCTCTGTTTTAGATTCCCCCAACTCAGAGAATTTCTCACCATTCTGCCTATCTCTCTCTTCTTTTCGGAAAAACAAATGCATCAGCAGGCCGATGACGACCGCAAACACCACCGCCCCCACAGCCCTGGCCAAACCCAATCTGTAGCCCAAAACTTTGGCAGTCAAAATGATTGCCAGAACGTTGATTGCTGGACCGGAATAGAGGAAAGCTGTTGCCGGACCGATGCCCGCTCCGCGAGAGTAGATTCCGGCAAAAAGCGGGAGCACAGTACAGGAACAAACAGCCAGAATGGACCCAGAAACAGATGCCACACTGTAGGAGAGAACCTTCTTCGCACGAGCTCCAAAATATTTGATGACCGATTCTTTGCTGACAAACACCGAAATCGCCCCGGCGATGAAAAAAGCAGGGACAAGACAAAGAAGGACATGGTCACGGGCATACTCTTTTAAAAGAGCGAATCCTTCGATGAGCCCGTTCTGAAAACGCAGGCTTTCCACAGGAAGCCAGAAGGCAGCAAGAAACACTGCGATCAGGATCACAAATATTTTCCAATCTTTCATCTCTCACTCACTCTTATAAATACACTGCCTGATGATCCGGATCAGCCGCATATCTTTACCCTATCCGCCTTCTTGGCTTTTTTCCGGTCAGCTAGAATTTGGGAGTCATCTTCAAGGGAAATACGGATAAGTTTCAACATTTCTGAGACGAAAGAGATCCGTCCTTTTCCCGGAAGGGAGTAATTGACCCATTTTCCTTCTTTCCTATCTTCGATGAGGTCGGCTTCATATAGGATACTGAGGTGCTTGGAGACAGTGGAAGGGGCAAGGTTCAGTACATCCGTAATCTCACAGACGCACATGGCCTTGACTTCCAGCATTTTCATGATCCGAAGCCGGCTTTTATCGCTTAAAGCTTTAAATATTTTTAAATGGTTTCTCATAGTCAATTCCTATGTTATTATATTTCGCCAATTGACGAAATATAATAACATGAATTTTTACGGATTTCAATAAAAAAACAGCCATCTAGAATTATTTGGGGTGGTTCGATAAACGGATACTGAGGATTAATATTTTCCTCAGACTTACCGAATCTGCTTTGAAAAGATAAACTTTATCGAACAGAGGGCAGATGAACCTCTACTCTATCTTCTAGTAAGTTTTTCGGGAACTTGTTCAGACAGGATTTTAATCGGAAAAGTTCCCTTAATTCTAAACGGAAAACCTAACGTCTAGAAATGACGCTCCAGCATCGATACCGAAAATCAAGAAAAAAGATAATCCTTCTCTATTTTCCTTTACCTTGTTTAATCTGGGGATTGAATATCTCGACGGATTCGTCATTCAACAGGATGATAATTGAATAAACACCCAGTGCTGTTCCCAAAGGAAACCAGATCAGGTTAAAGAAAGAGACGACTAAAGCCAGTATCCGTCCCCATTCTTTCCTTTTTATCAAACCTACACCGGCGATGATTTCGGGGATAGAGAAAAGAGCGATAATCCCGCCTGCCCAGGAACCGACAACTTTAAGAATCTGGGAGGCCTCCCAATCCATATCCGGAAGAATGGAAATCCCGATGAACATCCAAAAAATGAAAAGGCCTATAAGGATACCCAAGGAACCTGAAACAATCCATAAGACGGAAATAACATCAATATGCTTATTCATACTTTCCTCCCCAGTTATCATTCATAGATAACAGCAGTCCCGTTGGCGCTCACCATGAGCATTCCCCCGGCCTGCCCAACGCTTATAGTCTCATAATCCAGGTCCACTCCTATCACCGCATTGCCGCCCTTGGCTTTGGCCTGTTCCTTCATCTCTTCAAGGGCAATTTCTTTAGCCTGTCGGAGTTCTTTCTCGTAAGCCGCCGACCTTCCACCAACGATATCCCTGATTCCCGCAAAAAAATCCTTGAAGATATTGGCTCCCAGGATGGCCTCACCAGAAACCAATCCCAGGTATTTTTTAATCTTCTTTCCTTCAATGCTATGGGTCGTGAGAATTAACATGGCTACTCCTTACTAATAAATAATACAGAATGTTTATCTTTTTTATTCATACGAGAATTCGGTTTTCTCGTTCCTAAGATTTCGCCACAGAGTATACGATTTTTTTATGATTGGAATCAATCTTTTAATCCTTTCTTGAAAAGCAAAACAGATTATCGATGAAGCACTAATACAACGAGAGAGACCTCAGTTAAAATTCAGAGAATTGTTCTATAAAGAATTGCCGGGTTTTTAGAGAAAAATAAACTTGAGGAGCATATAAATCGCGACAGTGAACAGGCCTGCAGCAGGAAGAGAGATAATCCAGGCGGAAAAAATCTTCTTGATCACATCCAGGTTTATAGCCGAGATTCCACGTGCCAGTCCTACCCCGATGATATTACCTATTGCCACATGTGTAGTGGACACGGGCATGCCCAGCCGTGAACAGAGAAGGACAGTCGTGGCTGTCCCGAATTCAGCGGAAAAACCGCGGGTGGGTGTGATGGATGTGATCCTCTCTCCCACTGTTTCCATAACCCGGTGTCCCCACATATAAACACCAAAGGCGAGGCCAGCACCCCCTAGAATCAACAATTCAATCGGGATAGAGACACTCATTTCAACCTTCTGAGTCTGGAGAACAGCCCAGATGGCTGCCACAGGACCGATGGCATTGGCCACATCGTTAGCCCCGTGAGAAAAAGCCTGGTAGCTGGCAGAGATAACTTGTAGAGGATTAGCCATCTTTTCAACCTGGTAATACGGATCCTCCTCTCTCTTCTTGTACCTTTGGAGAAGAAACTTACCGAAGAAATACCCAACAACACCAAGACCCAGCGAAACGAGAAGTGCATCTCTTAAAGAGAGGTCAAGATGTAGATTCTTTAATCCTTTAAAAATCACAGACAGAGAAAGAATGAAGATGACTATTCCGACAAAAAATGGGCCTATCTTTCGCGTTTGGGCGATGGGTTCTTCAGAACTCAGGATGAATTTCTTGATGATGGAAAAAATTGTGAAGGCAATAATCCCTCCAAAAACAGGCGAAATGATCCAGCTAAAAACTACATAGAGCACGATTTTCCATTTTATCCCTGCGATTCCCACGCTCACCAGGCCGAATCCGACCACTCCCCCGATGATGGAATGAGTGGTTGAAACCGGAAGCTTGAAATAAGTCGCTATGTTGACCCAAAGCGCTGAGCCCAGGACCGCTGCCAGCATACCGAAGACAAAAAGAAATGGTCTGTCACTGAACTGCAAAGGGTCGACAAGCCCCTTTCGAATCGTGTTGGCCACGTGGCTTCCCACAAGGATAGCGCCCAAGATATCACAGATACCTGCAACGAGCACGGCTTTCTTTACAGTCAAAGCTCTCGAAGCAACAGAAGTGGCCATGGCATTGGCCACATCATT
>CAYFVQ010000237.1:0-5942 GCA_964346585.1 uncultured Eubacteriales bacterium
GGATTCACTCAAGGAGTCGATGCAGGAGATATTGATAGTGATCTGCAGAATGAGATAGTTGTGGCGTCAAGTGGAGATTATGACGCGCTGTATGTATTCAAGTACATTGACGGAAACTATCAACTTGTCAATTCAAGACTTCAAGATGGAGGAAACATAGGCATCTCGGTTGGGGATTTAGACTTTGATGGAAGAGGAGAGATAGTCTCATCAACACACGGTATTACTATATATAGGCTTGATGATGACTCAGGTGAATTGGTAATAATTTATAACTGCTATTATGGCTCCTACCACGAGATAGATTAAAAAACAATGTAGAAAAATAAAAGGGATCAAATCTTTACATTTGATTTCTTACAGAATAAAGGATTGGATTTTTTACATATGACATTTCAGATGAGGAGAAATTGGGGACAGTCCCCAATTTTTCTTAAATTCCTTGTGTCATTACGAGCAGAGTGCTGTAATCTAATAAATTAAAGAATGAAATGTAATTGCAAGGAGCTGTAGCAAAGAAAAAACAGATTATTTTTTGCTTTCGTATCTCTTTCCAAACACTGCATAAGATACAGGTCTTTCTCTTCTTTCTCCGCCAAAACGCTGCCATGTTGAGAAAAATCCTTGATTGTAACCAAATATTTCAATGAAAAAACGGCCTGTGTTGAGATGCTCCCAGCCGCTACCGCATACAATAATTTTATGCAAAGAATCATATCTGTTATCCAACTCAGCAATCCGGATATTTGTGATATTGACATAAGGTGGAGTGAGCGGGAATCTTGAATCCTCAATTAAATTATTCCCATCCCAGAAATATAGAATTATTTCATTTGTATCGTTATTCCCAACAACAATTTCGTCACTCCAATTAGGAGAAAGATTCCCAACATCCAAAAAAATTAACTTGTTAAAGTGATCTTCCAGCTCAAAGATTTGCATATCAAATATTTTTTCACCATTTACATTCCATCCCATAATATAGCTGTTCCACATATCATCGAAATTTCTATAGCAGGGTGTCACAATTTCCGGATATCCTCCTTTGATTATGTCCCCAAGCCTTATGGAATGAAAAGCAAGATTTGCGTCGACTTTAATTTCCTTATAAAGAGTCGGCCAGCCATCTTGAACTTTATAAATCAGAACCCATCCCTTATTAAGAGCTGTTCCATCCGTTTTTGTCCGTTCATCAGCTGCGATTATGATTTCTTCTGCGTCGTCATCATCAATATTTCCGAGAGTAATCGATTTAAGAAATAAGGGGGTTTCATCAATTTGTAAATTTCTTGATCTGAGAAGTATAAATTCTTCTTCCTGAGTGTCATATTTGAAGATTGATAAATAGGATTTTGTGATCAGTACTATCTCATTACCAGGCTCGTTGTCTACATCTCCAATAGCGATCTCAGCAAGATGGGACCTTGTATTTTCAAAGATACAGTCTTTATCAGAATAAAATGTGGTCTTCCACCAGTCTTTTACACCCTGTTTATAGATATTGAGAAAAAATTTAAATGAAGAAACCTTACTATCGCCTTTTTCTTCAACTAATAGACAAACTCCAGGAGCTACAATTTCACAATCTCTTTTATTGTCAACATTACCCACTGCAACCGATGGATGAGCGGTAGTCTCAATTCTCCACACTTCTTCGTAAGAATTGGAAGATTTTTTTCTCCAGACTCGGAGCCTTCCAGCGTCTCCATTTTCAGTTGTGACAATGTCATTATCCCTCAGTGTTAGGGGGCCTGTTGATTGAGGAACGCTCGATGGAGCTCTTTTTTTGGCTGATCTCGGTTCCTTTAATATGAAAAAATTGATTATGAAAGCAGCGATGATAAATACAAGGGAAAATAAGCCTATCCTCCAAATTATCGGGCTTTTTTTATCTTTTCGGGGAACCGCCGTGGATTTAAATATTGTATTTAGCCATTGGTCCAGTTCATCCTTATAGGCATATACTCTGTATGTTGGTTTTCCCTCGAATCGGTGTATGGGTAAGTTAAATTCTTTTTCCCATCTGCGGCAAGTGCGTTCATTACAATCCAAATACGAAGCAATTTCTTTCCAAGATGACAATAAGTTTTCTTTTTTTTGAGTTGCTGACATTTAAATCCTTCCTAAATATAAAAAGCTCTCTTAATCATGTCAAGCTATATTATTTATAGTATTTTGCATAACTTTAAAACACGAATTAAAGGGCATATCAGGGCAATTGAGGACATTTTTACAGAAGTTGTTGACAATAGAAGCGTTTTCTTGGTTTTCTATTGGTTAAGGGAGGTGGAACTATGAAAAAATTTCAATTGTTAAGACTATCTGCTTTTATTTTTCTTCTTTGTGTCGCTTTGGTGATCATTGGATTCAATTTTGTTCAAGCCCAAGGAAAACCAGAGAAACCACCTGGGAAAGACAAAGGTAAACCAACGCCATCCGCTCCACTTCTAGATCTCAATGATTACAATATTGTCACTGCTCAGCCAGATGGAGAAGGTCATCTTCATGTCTGGGGATACACTGGCGTTACGTATGAAAAAATATGGACGGCTGAAGAGGTGCACCACAGTTCTGTGGCAATTGGAGATTTAGATGGAGACGGAATCACTAGAGAAATTGTCGGGCCGACAAGCTGTAGAATTCAAGGGAAACCGGGGAAAGGGCCAAAGAACACATCATACTACAAATACTTTATTAATGTTTACAAGGAAGATTTCGATGCGAGCGAATATGAAATGGGAATCTGGAGAAGCACCTATTATGATGATCTGGATAACAATATTAAAGAGACTAACCATTGGAAAACTGACATTGCAATTGCCAATGTTGATGGAGATTCTCTCAATGAAGTGGTGTTAGTTACTGCAAATTATATTGCTATTTTTAAATATGATCCTGCGAAGATATATGCTTATACCGGAGAGACAGGAGCATTTCAAAGAATTGCTTTGCTGAGACCAGCAGACTCAGTGGGGGAAGCTTCTTTAGTACTAAACTCTGTCGCTTGTGGGAATATTGATGACGATGATGAAGATGAGATCCTTATATCAGCGAATGTACCTGGTACAGGAGTGAATCAATCTTATATTTTAGCTTATGAATATGATGTTGCGAATACTGTCTCTGGCCTTAACCTTATAGATTTTAAATTTATGGATGACGCTCGATTGGGTCATGAGTCTTTTCGTATTGCAGATTTGGATGGAGACGGCATTAATGAGTTTTGCTCCACAGCATATGTGTACGACGAAAATGGTGTGTATCAGTCCTATGTATTCATATGGGAACAAACAGAAGGTGAGTGGTACAGTAATCGATACTCCTTTTGGGTGGATTCTGAAACCGACTGGCCCTGGAATCATCTCGATACAGCAGAGCTTATTTCAACTTCACTAGGAGATGAGATTGTTATTTCCTTGGGTCACAGAGGAAAGCTGATTCGATATGAATGTATTAGAGATGGAAATGGTGATTTCCAGTTATTTTTAGCAGGGGAAATCTTTGTTGATCCATTTTTTAATATAGGCAATGTCAATATTGCCGATACAGACGGAATATTAGGAAATGAAATAGTAATTGGTGGTACTAGATTAGAAGTTTACAGCGGTGATTTGGTTTGGATGTGGAGTCGGATTGAGGATGACCTTGAAGTTTGGGATACAGCGATAGGAGGCCCCATTATTCAGTAACGTAATATATAATCAGTACAGTAATATATATTAGGATTTACTACCTAGTTTCATTTAAGAAAAAAAAGGGGGGGATGGGTCCCTTTAAATGAGGAGTTACGTAGAGAAGGATTTGTTCTCAACATTTGACATTTCTAAAATTGGGGACAAAAATTGGGGACAGTCCCCAATTTTCTTTACAAGATTTTCTTCAGGCGCTTACAGATTCTCAGCTATTTAGTGCGTTTTGTTTCGTCGGTTCTTCCGTCGATATAATTGCCGACAAGCTTGACTGGATTTCCCTGGTCATCGAATTCCACCTTAAAGTAAAATCCGACGAGGCCTTTAATATAGAATGTGTCTCTCGAAAGAACCAGCAGGGGACGGGGCTCACCTACAGTGCCACCCTCCCGAAAATAGTAGAGTCTGCCGTCCTTGATCCAGATTTGGCGAGGCCCGTAATTCCCAGCCACTTTTTTCATGTAGTCTTCATCCAGAGGAAACGGTTTTCCTGCGGCCTGGAGATATTTCAGATCCCACTCGATGTCTTTCAGGTCAACCTTGTCTTCCTCTGCTTCCTTGGCCTTCAGATAGTGTGTTTTGGCTTTTTCCAGGTCGCCGTGGAGCATGTAAGCTCTCGCCAACTCGTAGGCTGCCCGTCCTGAAGTCGTATTTTCCTTGAAAATGAGCTCGAAGATTGCGACAGCCTCGGGAAGCATATTTTCATCCCGGAAGAGCCTGGCTACATAACCAATGGTCTCCCAGGGCAAGTCATCAGGATTTTTTTTCCTCAATTCCGGAAGAAGGCTTCGCGCTGCATCAGGACCGCCGTCCTTGACACTCCGAAAAAGAGTATAGAATGGTGAATCATAAGTTCTGTAATTTAAATACGCATTCCCCAGTGCCTGGCCGCCCACGCTTCGGCCAATAAGTTCAGAGCAGACGCTCAGGCCATTGAAACTGTTAGTCAGGTAAACTACAGCAGTTTTTTTCTTGGGATAGGCGATGATGTAGTTACGGAAAATGCCGTAGTCGCCCCACTGCCAGAAAGATTTGCCGTTGGAATCATTCTGGAGGCCAAAGCCAAGGCTCCATCCTAGGCTCTTGTCCTCTCTCATATCGATAAAAGATGTGAGCATTTCTTTCGATGTTTCCCGCTTCAATCCCTCTCCGTTCAGGACCGCACAGACGAAGCGCGCATATTCATCGGCTGTAGTGTAGAGACTGGCGGCTGCGGTGGCCTGATTACGCTTGCGAAAAGCCTGGGGTGTGCTGAAGACATTATGTCCGTTGGCCATAGTGTTTTCATAAGCCTCTCGCCAGACCATGCAGCTCTTTTCCATACCCAAGGGGTCGAGGACATATTTCTGCATGATTGTATCCAGGCTTTCGCCCTTTAATTTCTCTACCACCCTCTGCAGGAGCTGATAGCCATCCGCCGAATACTTCCACTTTGTGCCTGGTTCAGAAAAGATGGGGAAGACATCTCCCCGTTCTCCGTGGGGAAAGCCTCCGGAGTGGCTGAGGACGTGGCGGCCTGTGACCTTTTCGAACCAGTCTCGTTTGAATCCTTCTTTATCCAGAGAATGGCCTAATCCCTGCTCGACTTCTTCGCGGGTGAAGAAGGTATGGAGGGGCTTGTCCAGGTCGATAAGGCCCTCGTCCACCATCTTCATTACAGCGTAAGCGAAAAATGGTTTGGTGAGAGAAGCGGCCTCGAAGATGGTTTCATCCGTTACTGGAACGCTGGACGAAGCGTTCTTGACGCCGTAACTCTTGTACCAGACAACTTTCCCTTTACGAACCAGGGCAATCTGTAATCCTGGGATCTCGGCCTTTTCCATCAAATCCGGAATTCTGGTTTCAAGGTTAGAGATGACGGCCTTAAGATTCTTTTTTTGTAGGAGGGGAGGAGGATCTTCAGAGGAAAAACATTTTTTTGGTGCTAGAGCCAATTGAAAAAGAAAAAATAATGCAAGGCAAAAAATCACTGTTTTTTTCATGAGTAGACTCCTGGAATAAAAAGAATCATTTATAACTTATACGCAGGTAAAGTGTATTATGTTCACAAAAAACTTTTTGTGATGACAAAGAAAACATTGTATAAACGAGACCGAAGGGGCATAATGTCTAGAAAAAATTCACTTTTTACATCATTATACTCGGAAATATTCCGGAAGGAGAAGGAGATGTCGAAAAAGCGTTATTTAGTTTTAGGCCTGAGTTTCATCCTTGCTGTATATATTGTTAGTGCCGGAATCGCTCAGGAAGCCC
>CAYFVQ010000238.1:0-2385 GCA_964346585.1 uncultured Eubacteriales bacterium
GAACCTGGTATGACTCACAAATTATATTTTACGGATACAACTTGAAAAAATTAAAGGAGATCACCTCATCACTCGAACGGACACTGAAAAGAAATCCTCGAATCAGAGAAGTCAGGATACTATCCAGCCGGTGGGGATGGAGAGTCGATACATTCGAATACATACTGAAAATTGATAAGGACGCCATAGGAAAGTACGACCTCACTCTCCCCTACCTCTATTACCAGATTCGTCCTCTAATTCATGGAAGAGTCCAAAAAATGCCGATTAAAATCAGCGGAAGAGAGATGCAGATTTCCATGAAATATCCTGATGCGGATAAGATAGACCTTAAAAAACTCCAAGATGCCCTTATCAGAACGCCAAGCGGAAAATATATGAGGCTGCATGAAATATCAACATTGGAGGAGAGGCCTGTTGTCGGCTCCATAGACAGGGAGAACCAGCAGTTCATGCAGGTTATCGAGTGGGAGTTCAGAGGACCCAGTAAAGCCGGAGAAAAATACAGAGAGGCTATTTTTTCAAGACTGGATCTACCCCCGGGCTTCTCTGCCACGTTGGAGCGAACATGGCGCATAACTGAGGAAGAAGAAAGACAGGTTTTTTTCGCCATCATCTTTTCTCTCATCATCATCTACATGATTCTCTCTTCCCTTTATGAATCCTTCATCCATCCTTTTTTCATTCTTCTGGCTGTTCCCCTGGCTCTGGTAGGAGTTTTTGTCGCCTTTGTCATTGCGGACTTTAACTTTGACATGTCCGCTCGCATCGGAGTCATTCTACTCGGCGGGATTGTGGTCAATAACTCGATTCTACTCGTTGACCATATCAACTTAAGAAGAAGAGAGGGTCTTCCCATCCTCGAAGCTGTCTTGAAGGGAGCGAGGGAGAGGATCAGACCCATTTTTCTCACGACAAGCACGACCGTCCTAGGGATGCTGCCCTTGGTCTTGGTCCAGGTGGAAGAGGGAAGAAGGTACATCTGGTCTTCTTTAGCTCTTTCAGCGGTCGGTGGACTCATCAGCTCGACGATTTTTATTCTCATCGCCATCCCCATTTTCTATTTTTACGGAGATAGAATCCGCGCCTGGGCATATGAAAAACTCAAAGAGCTTAAAAGCGCCTGGAAGAATCTTTAGAGAATTCAATAAGATATGAAAAACTACAAATTTATCAAGTATTAAATATTAGAAATAAAAATTAGGGGGAAACAATGAAAACCATGACTAAATTTTCATCATTCGCTTGGATATCCATCTTGCTTGTTTTTTGCTTTATCATCTCTACAGCATGTAAAAAGCAAGAGGCCGGATGGAAAGGTGAAATAAAAACAATCGATGGAGTGAAGGTTGTCCATAATTTCGAGCCAGACCCCGAGGAATCATTCAAACCCATCGAATTCATCGTTGACCTTTCTATCGGCGAAGAAGAAGGCGATGAGAATTACATGTTCTCCAGACCAAGAGATATCGACGCAGATACACAGGGCAATATTTATGTTTTGGATTCCGAAGAACAAGCAATAAAAAAATATGATGCTCAGGGGAAACACACTAAAAATATCGGCAGAGGTGGAGAAGGTCCCGGTGAATTCCAAGCGCCAAGTTATCTTTGCATAAGCGAGCAAGGGAATATCTTTGTAGCCGATTGGATGACCAGAAAGATCCATGAATTTAACCCAGACGGAGAGTATCAAAGAGCGACATATTTAAATCGCTTGGACCAAATTTCAATCACAAAGGACGAAGGATTCATTATTGGCGCTAAGTATCCTGAAAAGGGACAGAGAAATGAAATTCTATACTTTTATAAAGTTGGCAAGTACGACTCTCAAAAAAATCAAATCCTCAATTTCTACAGCCAGGAACAGCAAATGACTGATAGAGTCAGCGACGGCACGTTCACCTTTGAATATCCTGTATTCGTGAAATGGGGCATCAACTCTCAAAACCATATAGTCATTGCCACAGCCAACAAGTATGAGATGAATGTTTTTACTCCGGAAGGTGGATTGATCTTTAAGTTTAATCTCGACCGCAAGCCCATTCCTGTGAAAGACGAAACGAAAAGAAAAATCTTAGAGATATTGGAGAGAATTAGAAAAGGACTTGGAATTGATAATCCTGAAACAAGAAAGATTGTGGAGTATCACCCAGTGTTCAACCGTATATCTATCGACGAGAATGATAGAATTTGGATAGAGCATTATGTGCCTTTTTGGAGAGACAAGCCCAGGACTGAAACCTCCTACGATGTTTTCTCATCCGATGGAAAATTCTTGTTCTCGACCAAAATTGACAGGGCAGTCTATCCGCAGCTCATCTTCAAAAACGGATACATCTATACACTGGCGAGGGATGAGTTAGGATACGTGAGAGCTCTGAG
>CAYFVQ010000239.1:0-2501 GCA_964346585.1 uncultured Eubacteriales bacterium
AACATTGCGAAACCTGAAAGACTTCCTCGAATCGGAGGGGAAAGTCCTCCTTAAAACATGGGTCGGCCTAAATCTTGAAAGGAATAGGGCAGGATAGGATCCGGCCGTAAACCCAACGGTCAGTGTAATTCCTGAGATCAAAAGAGTAAGAGCCGGGTTTTCGAAAAACATCGAAAAGTGAAGATCTCTGTCCACAAACTGGCTGAATACGGGAAGGAGAAGTTTCACAAAAAGAAGGGAAAATCCGAGGGCTAGGATGGCGAGAAACAGGGATTCCCCGATAAACTGGTGGATGAGATTTTTTCTGTTAGCCCCCACAACCTTCCGAATGCCCACCTCTTTGCAGCGAAGGGCTGAGCGGGCTGTGGACAGGTTCATGTAATTGAAACAGGCGATGAGAAGGATAAAAAAGGCGATGGTCGAAATAAGATAAATGATCCGGATGTCGCTGTTTGCTTCCAGGTCCAGGTTGATGTGGCTGTGAAGGTGGATCCCGGTGACCGGATCAAGAAAAAAACTGTTCGCATATCTTTCCTTGTGACTTTTGACGATATCGTGCATCCGGGCCTGGACCTTTTTTGGATCGGCGTCTTTGGTGAGTTCCAGGTAAGTGATATAGTTATGATTACTCCATAACTCAACCCGGCCTTCCTTTCCTTCAGGAAAGGAATAGATGGTGCTGAACGATATCAGGAAATCAAAATGAACATGGGAATTGGCCGGTACATTTTCGAGGATACCCGTGATTTTATAATCGGTGGTCTTATCCGCGTTGAGCACCCTTCCGACCGGATCTTCACTTCCGAAGTACTTTTCCGCCATTCCCCTCGTGATGAGAATGGAGAAAGGGTCGTTCAAGGCTGTTTTTGGATCACCTTTAACAAGAGGGAAGGAAAAGATCTCCAGAAACTCCGGGTCGACCATATAAATGTCTGATTCGAAATCATTCACTTTTCTGGAGCTGAACAGTCCTCGCAGGTTGATCATAGATTTCCAGAGACACAACCGGGCCGCATTTTCGACCTCAGGACATTCCTCAAGAAGCGTGGATTTGAGAAGTCCCGGTGTGGCGTTCCACCAGAGAGATCCTGACCTGGCTTCTTTGGATTTAGAAATCACCCGGTAGATGGAGTCCGCATTCTCGTGGAACCGGTCATAGCTGAACTCATACCGGATGTAGATGGTGATCAAAAGGACAATGGACAAACCGAGAACCAGGCCGGCGATATTGATAAAGGAATATCCTTTGTGCCTTCTCATATTTCTTAAGGTGATCTTCATATAATTTTTAAACATGATCGTTCTCCAAATGATTGATTTTAAAATAAATGTCATCATAATGAGGGTGAGTTTAAAGAGCCAGGTCATGCCGGCGCGAAAGGGGCCTTTCCTTTCTTCGTTGCAGGCATAACTGTCTTCCATATCCTCCATGATGGTCTCCCGCATGTGTTCGTCAGCTATGAGACTTAGGAAGAAGTGGGTGAGTTTGGATAGTCCGGATCTCAGGTTACTCATTTGCCGTATTCTTTTTTCAAATCAGGAACGCCATGCCACAGCAGCCTGTTGACCTCCTGAGCGGAGATCAATCTGCCGAGTCCGGAGGGAGTAAGCCGGTAATAGACCCGGGGTCGTCCGCTTTTTTCCGGGGATTTTTCGGTTTTTATGGACTCCACAAATCCCTTGTCCTTCAGACGGCTTAAAGGGGCGTAGATCGCTTCTGACAGCCAGGAGATGCCGGTATCCTTCTCCACCTGTCGACGGATGGCGATCCCATAGGCCTCATCCTTTAATTTCCAGATGGCCAAAAGCAGAATTTCTTCGATCTTGGACAGAAACGCCATTTTTCATCCACCTTTAATAAGTTTATTTAAAATAGTTTTAATAAAACTATTCATATAACATTAGACGTTTAAACCTAGAAAAAGGTTGACAGTAAACGAAATTCTTTATTTTTTCATCTATAAAGGTTTTTTCCTTTTTTGTATAATGCGCAAGCCGAAATATTCCTTCTCGCTCAATAATTTGAATTGAAGAGTTTGAGATGATTATTACTCATTGGAAAGGTCACCTTATCACTGAATCATTCTTGATTTGGACAGTTTAGAGAGTCCGCTATATGGAGAGAAGGAAAGTTTTGCCTATAACGGGCATTTTGGCTGCAATCGCTATCATCTTCAGATATGCCTTTGAATATTAGAGATAGGGCAAAAATATGATTTTAAAAAAAATACTTTTGTCCTCTAAAAAAATTCATTTTTTCTTTGTATAACTAAGCGATAGCAACTGATAAAATAATAATCAGGAGGTTCCACCATGAATCATAGAATTTACAGAATCCTGTTCCTTCTCGCGCTTGTATCGCTGCTTTTTCCAACGTTTTTGATGGCCCAGGAATATGATTGGGCAGCTATTGACGAGGAGAGCTTCGAATCATTTCAACCCACTGAGAAAATCATGGACATCATAGGTGTTAAGGAGAGTATGACCGTCGGCGAGGTTGG
>CAYFVQ010000240.1:0-5338 GCA_964346585.1 uncultured Eubacteriales bacterium
CGAGGTAGCCGTAGATACGAGGCACAGCGCAAGATGCTGTGGTCGTCCACCGCTCTTGCGCTGTAACAAAGTAGATGCGGTGAGATCGGCTCGCCCGAAGGGGAAAAGATGCCGACATAGGATGATTAATTATCCTTGAAAGATTTTTTGAATGTCGTGTCGGTAGATTTTATGAATAATTCAGGATAATTCATGATGTATTTAAAATGGATAAGGGCTCGATATTTGACGTTATTACAGGGTCAAGCATGGTCTGTATCGCAGCCTGTTAGACTGAGACCAAGCCTATATTCATCCATCATAATAAAGCCTGTCCTCAATAAACTCAGAGCCCGAGCCCTTAGTCCCTCTTCTTGACAACATTCTCATCAGACCTTATATTTAATTAAACGGTAAACGAGGAGTGAGCCATGGAAATTGAAATGAAAATAAAGGGTCTTGTCGTGGACCCCATTTCAAAAATGCCCATCGTGGTTCTTGAAGACATCAACAGCGAAAAAATTCTTCCTATCTGGATCGGCGTCTTTGAAGCGAACGCCATTGCCCTCAAGATAGAAAACATTTCCACTCCTCGCCCCATGACCCATGATCTTGTCAAAAACTTCCTGGAGAAGTTAGATATCTCAGTCGAAAAGATTGTCGTCAACGATGTCCGGGATAACACATTCTATGCCATGATCCATTGTCGCCATAAAGACCAAACCATCACTATCGATTCCCGTCCTTCCGACGCTATAGCTTTATCTCTGAGAGTGGACGCGCCCATATTTGTGGAGGACGAAGTGGTGAAAAAAGCTCACAGCCTGAAATTCGATGAGAATCTTGAGGATTCAGAAAAACTCAAGAAGTGGCTGGAAAATCTAAAGCCAGAAAATTTTGGCAAGTACAAGATGTAACCAGCTGAATCGCTGAAGGACTATTCCCCTAATCTATTTTCCTTCCAATCCCATTCATTCGTCAGTCTCTTCTCTATGAATTTTATGCCCTTAACGTGAACAGGAGGTAAAGTCCAATCAGGCCAAAAATCAGGTTTGGACCCCACGCACTGAGAAAAGCGCTCAAATAACTCACATATCCAAGTCCCTGGAAAATCCCGATGATCCCCCAATAGATGATCGCAATCGCAAGGCTCAAACCAATCCCCACCAGAGTTCCCTTTTTCCCGAGAGAAAAAGCAAAAGGAATCCCAAGAAGAGTCATGATCAAACAGACTAAAGGAAAAGAAATCTTATAGTTCAAGTCAACCTTAAACCTCACCGTATCAAAGTTTCTCTCATCGAGCTCCCGGATGTATTTCGTGAGTTCTCCGAAGCTCATCTGGTCAGGCTCCCTCCATTCTTTCAAGAAGTAACTCCTGTCCTCCTGCATATCTATATTCATACTCTCTTTCTTTTCAAACTCTATCATTTTTCCACTTGAAAAATCCCTGAGCCAGCAGTTCTCCAAAGATAGACGACCGTCACCCAATAAGGCCCTTTCCGAATAAACCCTTCTTTGGATAGCCCACGAAGAGGGATCGAGATCATATATGGATAGCTGGTTGAAGGCCGATTTTTCTTGATCGAAATAATTGTAATGGTAGATCCTATTCTCTTCTTTGCTCAACACCCAGCGGCGATCCAGATAACTGTAACTGCGAATAGGCCGGTCGTTGATTTTGTTCCAGATCTCCTCGGCTTTCCTGTTGGAATAAGGGAGAACATTCTCCTGGAGATAATACGAGAAAAAACTCACCACAGCGGCGAGGAGCACAACAGGAAGAATAATCCGGTAGAGACTCAATCCGCACGTCTTCATGGCAGTGATCTCGTTGAACTTGGTCAAAAGGCCCAGAGAGAGAAGAGCTGTCATCAGGGCTGCGACAGGAAAAATATAATGCATAAATTCGGGGAGACTATAACGGATGTATTCAAGGAGCAGACCAATCGATTTATTATGTTCATAGATATTATCAATCCGCTCAAAGAACGTCACGATCACAGAAATCACAATAAGGCTGAAAAAAACCAGCGAAAAGATAGCCAAATATTTTCTGATGATGTAGCGATCCAAGATGTTGGGAAAACGCAGGGAAAGGCGAGGCAGGTTCCGGGAAAACTTTTTCTTCTTGCCAACAGAAACTCTTTCTTTTTGTCTTTTGAAAAAAGAGGGAAGCGAAAAAAGGGAGGCTTCTTTTTGTGACCTGAAAAACAGGTACAGAGCCGCCAGTAAGAGAAGTATGTTCGGTCCCCACAAGCCAACCCAAGGAGGAAGTTTTCCGTCCATGGCCGTTTTTTCTCCGGCTGTGATCAGAACATAATAAATTGTGATTATAACTAGACTGATCGTGAAGCCGCTGGTTCTCCCTCCCTTTCTTGTGGAAGCACCGAGGGGAAGACCTAGAATCCCAAAGATCAGACAGACAAACGGAAAGGCAAATTTCTTGTGGATCTCGACCCAATGAGATAGGTGCTCTTTCCATTTTCTCTGATAATCTCTATTTCCTCTCCCACTTTCTTTTTCAAGAGATTCTAAATCCTGCTTGACGACTCTGACACCTTTAATCAATTCAAAAATATCTTTCTCTCTCACCCGTTTTTCTTTCGAGACGGGAGAGAAAAGGCTTTCTACATTAATCTCTTCCTCAAGGTTTTCGAAAGAAGTCACTCCATATTTTTCAGGATCAGAAGTAGAATATGAATGGAGGACTCCATCAGATAGCCGAAGGACAGCTCTTTTCACTCCTGGATAGAAATTCAACCTTCCTTTTTTTGCCACAATAGCAATTGGCTCTTTGTCGGGATCAAACAGATAGACAAATACATTCTCCCAGACACGTTCCTTCGTCATGCCTTGAAAAAAAATAACTGTGTGGGGAATAGACTCATTGAATTCTTTAGGACTGATCCTAAACTGAACACTCTCCATGACAGATTGAGAAAAGGCCTGGACCCACTTGAAATTAGCCCGGGGAGCAAGATAAAGAGTTAAAAAAGATGTCAGAATCAACAGAGCCAACGAATAAACCAGAACTGGCCGCAGGAGTCTTTTATAACTTATCCCCAAAGTCTTAAAAGCCACTATCTCTGAATCTGACGAAAGCCGGCTTAAGCCGCCCAGGATTCCCATCAGAACAGACATCGGCACTGTAAAGGCTAGGATGGAAGGAATGAGAAAAACAAGAAGCTCGATGGCTGCCCTGAGAGTAATCCCCCTGGTGATAAAAACTTCAGCCAGCTGAAGAATAAAGTTCATTAAAAGAACAAAAGTGTAGATGAGAAGGCCAATAAGAGAAGGGGGGATGAGCTCTTTGATGATATAGCGGTCAAAAAATTTTAACACTCTGTCTATATACCATATAAAAGCCCCAAAAAAAAGAAAGGCCCTGCGCAAAACGCACAGGGCCTCTGTGTTTCAAGCCAACGGGCTTAGTACATTTCTCCGCCTGGAGGAGGCATGGGATACTTGGGTCCCTTCTCCTCTTCAGGAATCTCTGATACCAAGCCTTCAGTTGTCAAGAGCAGACCTGAAATGCTCGAAGCGTTCTGCAGTGCTGTACGCACAACTTTGGTCGGGTCCAAGACGCCGGATTTGACCATATTCTCGTATTTCTCTGTCAGAGCGTTAAATCCTGTATCCTGCTCCTTATCTTTCACTTTCTCGACAACGATGGACCCTTCATAACCCGCGTTATCCGCGATCTGACGGAGAGGTTCTTCGATAGCTCTTTTGACGATGTTGACGCCGATCTGCATGTCATCATCAAATTTCATTTTTTCAAGGACCTTCTGGCATCTCAAGAGAGCGACTCCTCCACCCGGTACGATCCCTTCCTCGACTGCCGCTTTGGTGGCATGCATGGCATCCTCGACTCTTGCTTTTTTCTCTTTGAGCTCTGTCTCTGTAGCGGCACCAACCTTGATCAACGCGACTCCGCCGACCATCTTGGCCAGTCTCTCCTGGAGTTTTTCTCTATCATAATCAGAAGTGGTCTCTTCGATCTGCGTCCGAATCTGCTTGATCCGGGCCTGGACATCTTCACTTTTTCCTTTTCCTTCAACGATAGTGGTGTTGTCCTTATCGATCACGACTTTTTTGGCATTTCCAAGCCATTCAACACCAACGTTCTCAAGCTTCACACCGATGTCTTCGGTAATCACTTGTCCTCCTGTAAGAGTGGCGATGTCCTCCAGCATGGCTTTCCGTCTGTCACCGAATCCTGGAGCTTTAACTGAAGAACATTGGAAGGTCCCTTTGAGCTTATTGACAACCAATGTGGCCAGGGCTTCGCCTTCAACTTCTTCAGCGATGATCAACAAAGGCTTTCCCATCTTGGCCACGTTCTCCAGCAGAGGCAGGAGCTCTCTCAAGTTACTGATCTTCTTCTCATGAAGCAGAATAAGCGGATCATCCAGAACACATTCCATCCTATCCGGGTCAGTGATGAAATACGGGGAAAGATAGCCGCGGTCGAACTGCATACCTTCAACGACATCCATTGTCGTCTCCAGACCTTGGGCTTCTTCCACTGTGATAACGCCGTCTTTTCCGACTTTATCCATGGCCTCGGCAATAATCTTGCCGATGGACTCATCATTATTGGCTGATATCGCCCCAACCTGGGCAATCATCTCCCCGCTGACTTCCCGGCTCAGCTTTTGCAGCTCTTTCACTACTTCTGCGACAGCCTTGTCAATTCCCTTCTTGATCAAATTGGGATTGGCTCCGGCAGTCACATACTTTAATCCCTCAGCAAAAATGCTCTGGGCCAGCACTGTGGCTGTGGTCGTTCCGTCTCCGGCCACA
Source organism: uncultured Eubacteriales bacterium (assembly GCA_964346585.1). Taxonomy (GTDB): domain Bacteria; phylum Acidobacteriota; class Aminicenantia; order Aminicenantales; family Aminicenantaceae; genus SOIA01. Next base: position 4,786 of record CAYFVQ010000240.1, read on the forward strand.
TCCGAAGTCTTGGACGCCACCTCTTTCACGAGCTGGGCACCCATGTTCTCCAGCGGCTCCTTGAGCTCGATTTCTTTAGCTACGGTCACTCCGTCTTTGGTGCTTGTGGGAGAGCCGAATTTCTTATCCAGAACAACGTTCTTGCCTCTGGGACCCAGTGTCTCTTTGACAACGTTGCTGAGGATGTTGACACCTTTTAAAAGCGATTGTCTCGCTTCTTCACCGAGTGTAATCTGTTTTGCCATTTTTTCCTCCTTTTCCTTAATCAGGTGATCTTGGCTAAGATCTCTTCTTCGCGGACGATCACGTGCTCAACGTCTCCGATGGTCACCTCGCTCCCGCTGAATTTTCCGATGAGAACCTTATCACCTTTCTTTACATCGAGAGGAACAACCTTCCCGTCTTCTGTCACACGGCCTTTCCCGACTGCTATGACTTCTGCTTCCAGGGGTTTCTCTTTCGCCGTATCCGGAATGATAATTCCTCCTTTCTTCACTTCCTGTTCCTCTAATCTCTTTAGAAGAACTCTGTCATGGAGTGGTGTCACCTTCAT
>CAYFVQ010000241.1:0-3368 GCA_964346585.1 uncultured Eubacteriales bacterium
TCAAAGCTTCAAGAGCATCTCTTAACCTACGCATCCCTGGAGGCGATGAGCGCCTACGCTCGGGCGGAAGAGCTTGTTGCAGCGGGTAATTTCCAGGATGCCATCCAAGAGTACCAACAAGCCATCCAAAAAGACCCGGATTTATCCCTTGCCTATGTTGGCTTATCCGCAGCCTATCGCCAAGTAGGTGACTTTGAAAAGAGTGGCGAATATCTCAACATGGCGTATGCAAGGAGAGGGCAGCTGCCTGAAAGGGACCGAGACCGCGTATATTCCTTAAAGCAGCAAGCTCAAAAGCAGCAGGCAGGCACTCCCTTTCCAACCATCGAGCCCATTTCCGTACTTGTTTCGGACTTCCAGAATGAGACAGGAGAGCCGATCTTTGAGGGAACTATGGAACAGTTTTTTTCGGTCGGGTTGGAGAAATCTTCCTTTATCGATACGTTCAACCGGGCATCAGCAAGGAGTACAGCCAGAAGATTGAGTGGGAAGAAAGAAGGAAAGCTGGGCCTGGAAGAATCTCGGCTTGTGAGTTTAAGAACTGGGATTGATTCTGTGGTGAGTGGTTCAATAAAAAAGGGCGATGAAGGATACGACATTCATGTCTGGATGGAAAACCCTGAAACAGAAGAGAAAATCGTCGAGAATGTCTCGACTATAAAATCAAAAGAAGAGTTGCCTATGGCAATGAATATCCTTTCTTCTCAACTTGTATCCTCATTAGGATCAGCTCCATTCGATCCAACCCAGATAGCACTAGGAAAAGTTTTCACTACCTCTTCAGTCGAGGCAATGAGAGCTTATGATCGCGCGGAAGAGTTCATAGGTAAATATAAATACGATGAAGCCATAGAACAGTATCTAATAGCCATCAATAGTGATCCTGATTTTGGGCGTGCCTACGTTGGCCTGGCGACTATCTATAGCAATCGGAGACAATACCAGGAGGCTGAGAAATATTACAAAGAAGCCTTGGCGCGTAAAGACCGGATGCCTGAGCGTGAGAAGTACAGGACCTTAGGTGTGTATTTCTTTAGAAAACGCGATTTTAAGAAAGCAATAGAATATAACAGTACACTCGTCGAAAAATTTCCAGCGGATTTAACCGGAAACACAAATCTCGGCCTTGCCTATTACTTCACGAGAAACATGAACAAAGCAGTCGAGCAAGGGCTGAGAGCTATTGATCTTCGCCCTGGAAACTATGATTTGCATAATCACATGATCTGGTATGCCATCGGCGCTGGAGATCTCGAGCTAGCCAGGCAGTATACTGAAAAAGTTTTAGAGATTAGCCCTGGAAGACAAGTTTGTACGTTTTATTCTTCTTTGGCTCTGATCGAGCTCCTCCAAGGCAGACCAGAGAAAGCGGCTGAAGCTTATCGTACGACCGAAGCTTGGGGATCAACCCCAACTTCAATTGCAAAAACAGGGTTGGCAGACTTGGCTCTGTATGAAGGACGTTTGAGTGATGCAAATAAAATTCTCGAGAAGGCGATCGAAGAAGACCGTAAACTCGGCTTTCCGGCGCGCAAGTTAATAATGCTTGCAGAGTTACATTTCTCTCAGGGACAGTCAGCGTCCGCTTTAGAAGCAGTCGAGGAAGCGGTGAAAGAGAGTGACCGCCTGGATGTCATTTTCCCCGCGGCTCAGATTTATGAGCAGTCCGGTCAGGTAGAAAAAGCAAAGGCCCTGGCAGCCAAACTGAGCGAGACTCCTGAAGCCGATTTTCAAGCCTATTCCAAGTTGATCGAAGGCGACATCCAACTGGGAAAAGATGATTTTGAAGGAGCGGTTCGCCTCTACATGGAAGCTCAAAACTTGCTGAATACCTGGCACGGCCGTTTCGCTTTGGGCAAGGCCTATCTCCAGAATGAACTTCCCTCTCAAGCCGTCTCAGAGTTTGGCGCGTGTTTAGAACGCAAGGGCGAGGCTGTCACAATGTTTTTGAATGATGTCCCTACAGCCAGGTATTTGCCCCAAATCTACTATTATATGGGAAGAGCCTTGGAAGGGATGGGAAACGCTTCTGCCTCAGAATCCTACCGAGACTTCCTGAAAATCAAAGAGAAAGGCGAGGCCGATTGGATGGTCGAGGATGCCCGCCGCCGCCTTTCCAGGTAGAGACCGGAAGACAAGTCAGGGCATGAAAAAACCATTACCATTTATCCTTATCATCATGACGACTATCATTCTGTCATTTCCGAGCTACTGTCAGGAGGGGAGAGGAAGCGGGCGAGTTTTTGGATACGTATTTGACGAAGAAGGCCAACCCATTTCAGGTGTCAAGGTTGTGATGGAATCTTCCGTTTATGATTTCAAACGGGAAACAACCAGTGACCGGAACGGAAAATGGGTGTTAATGGGTTTTGGCAAAGATGTCTACAGGTTCACCTTTTCGAAGACAGGATATAAAACTGTTTTATCCCAGGTTTCGCTTTCAGGAATAAATCGCAATCCGGAACAGCGGATTGTTATGGAACGATACTCCCTACAGCAATCATCTCAAGTGATTCCGCTTGAAGATAAAAGTAAACTGGATAAAGCCGTCCAATTATCTGAAGAAGGGGAATATACTGAAGCGCTGGAGCTTTATAAAGAATTTGTGGATGCCTATCCAGATGTGTATCAGGCCCGGTACAATCTCGCCAGCACATACTTAAAGCTTAAGCAGTATGACGCGGCAATTATTGAGTTGAAAAAAGTATTGGAGGCGCTGCTTGAACAAGGAGATGATGCCGAAGCTAGGAAGAAGTCAGGAGAGGTTCATGTTTTGATCGCAGAAGCGTACATGGATCAAAAAAACCATGAAGAAGCGGCAGTCCATTATACGAAAGCCATGGAAATCAATCCTCCGACTGATGCGGCTATTGCCTTCAACGTGGCTGAGATAATGTTTACTGCCAATAAAGTGGATGAAGCCATCAAATACTATCAATTAGCATCTCGACTCAAACCTGATAACGGGATTTATTATCTCAAACTCGGATATGCTTATCTGAATAAAAGTGATATTCCTTCCGCCATCAAAAACTTTGAAAAGTTTCTGGAATTATCCCCTGAGGATCCCAAGGCTGAATCTATCAAAAACTTAATTCGCTCGCTCAGACGCAAAAACCCATAACTTCTCACACTTATTTTAACGATCGAGATAACATTCTCTATACAATTCCGCCTCTAAAACAACACTTTTTCTCATCACAAAAACACTTTTATATATTGATGCAAGACTGGAAATATTTGCTTGGTTGGGAAAGAAGGAGGCGCTTTCGCGCCTCCTTCTTTGGGATTGGACTTGCGTGTGCTCTTTTTAGAAATCAAACAAAATTTTTGCGCCAATCCGGAAGACTCTCGGTGGATAAATGTTT
>CAYFVQ010000242.1:0-3226 GCA_964346585.1 uncultured Eubacteriales bacterium
CCATTTTTTATCTGGGGTTGGAAGGAACCGGATTCTAGATGGAAAGATTATTAATTATAACAATCTATCCATTAATCTGAATCTAATTTGACAACATATAATCTCAAGAACTTTTCAATAGCTTTCACGACCTCATTTTTGAGCCTTGGCGGGCTTTCTGCTACCCATCTTGCAAAATTTAGCATTTCCTGCAAATCTACTTCAATCCATTGATTATTCACGAAAAGAAAAACTAATAATGTAGTCATAGCAATACGTTTATTTCCGTTTTGAAAGGGGTGATTTTTTATCATTAAATAAAACAACATGCTGGCTTTCGATATAAAAGTTGGATAAAGCGATTTGCGAGAAAAGCTTTGAAATGGAGTCGCCAGACAACTTTCCAGAATATTTGGAAATCGGGTGGAAAAATTTGGGATATGTTCCTCAAATGGCAATTCTTTTGCCAGTCTAAATGCAATATACTCAACTTCTGTGATCGAAATCTTTTTCACTATTCATTTCCCAATTTTATAAGCACTTCGCCATATTCTTTGACTGCTTTATGAACAGCTTTTTTTATTATTTCCTTCCGAGATGCGCTTAAAGTTTGCCCGAGAATTTCTGAAATATAAGATTTTGGGATTACATAGATATTTCCAATTTTTTCAGCTTTTATGTCTCCATTTTTAATCCTCTTATGAACCGCAACTCGACTAACACCTAAAATCTCTGCAAGCTGAGTAACAGTTAGATATTTACCTGTGTCCATATTGATTCTTTTCACAATATTTGCTCCCAGATATTTTTTATTGTTAACTTCATTATACATAGTTAACATTTGTTAACCATTAATTATTAAGTTAACAAATGTTAACCTTACATAATTAGGTTAACACACATAAAAAGAATGTCAAGTATATTTTAATTCAATGGGGACGTTCCCCAAGGTACCACCTTAGCTTAAAAATCAATCTTCTATGGTTTTGCTTATACACGAAAGGTAAAAAAACAAGCAAATTGAACTAAGGTGGCACCTTGGGGAACGGCCCCTAAATGAATTCAATGAATTACTGAAGTTACTAAGGTCTGACCCCAATTATCCAATTATCTACTTGAGCCAGGCTCTGACTTTCTTGTGAAACTGCTCATCCACTTCAACCATCCAGGACAGGTCCTCTGTCCGGCTGGCCATATGAAAATACCGGTCCTGGACATATTCCTCCGGATAAGAGAGGAAACGTGTTTTTTTATAGATTTCTTGGAGTTTCTTCCAGGCAATGTCGAATTCAAGGAGAGCACTCTGGACCTTATCCATACCTTGGGCACGTCTTTTTTTGTTAGAACTGTCACATTCCCGCAAAGCCAAAAGCATGTGAGCTGAGGTCACCTGAAAATCATTGATTGCAGACAGCATCTCAAGATGATAGCGGTTGCGGCGGGATTTATGAGTCAAGTCTGCGAGCTGCGCTTTGAGCCACAAATACTTCTCGGCCTCATCCTCAGCAGTCCCAAGCCTTTCCTCGTTTTTCCGGCTCCATTCTCCTGGGTTGCTCAGATTTGGAAGGCCAATGAGCTCCTGTATCCGCCTCCGATTCCCTTTCTCGCATAAAGCTCTGTTCCAAAAGGAGACAGCTTGAAACAATTCAGAATACAGGTGGGTGGCATCTGTGCATTCAGGGCCAAACTCCCGCTGAAGGAAGGCGACTTCGAATTCGTCCAGAGATCGTCCTTCAGGATTCCAGCTAAACTCGCCTGAGGCGATCAGTCCTCTCCAGTAGGTTTCCATGTGGGGAGAGGAATCATCCCAGGCCGTGCAGAGCATCCCATCGATATCCTTCTCATCTGCCAGTTTTATAAAGCTCTGGATGATGTTGACTCTGTCATCTTGAGGAAAAAGAGGATGGACATTCTGGGCAGCCGTGGCAATCCAGGCTTTCAAGCCTCTTTTCATAAACCACTCCAAAGCCCGAATGTTGCCTTCCTGGCGAGCTAGCGTGTAATTCCAGCGCATGTACACACAGTTCTTCGGGTATTGTTCGAGCATACTGTCCAGGACCGGCTCTCCTTTCTCCCAGAGTTGAGCGACTTCTTTTGGCTCAAGGTCACTCCACATGGTGTTCCAGACTCCCGCATACTTGAAAAGCATATCATCCCAGAATATCGGAATACGGTCATGTTTCTGGGCAAATTCACAAACCCGCCTGAGCCAGTACAGGTTGAGAGCCAGTTTTCCCTCTTTATCTGCCCGGGGCTTGCAGCGAGGGCACTGACCTATCTCCCCGACTTCATCTCCACCGACATGAAGATACCGGCTTCCCGGCGTTGCATCGAACGCGTCCAGATATAGGTCGAACAAGACTTCATAGGTTCCCTCATCACACGGACAGAAAGCCCACCGGCTCTCCGGGTCCTCCCGAAGCGGAGCGTATTTCTCATGTTTGAGGATAAAAGTGGCGTGTCCGAGTCCCTGCACGAGTGGGCTGATCTCCACATGACGCTCGCGGGCGTACTGTGTGAGCGCGGCCATTTCATCAATGCTTATGGCCTGGGGGGCTCCGACAAGCGGTCGCCGTCTGAAGCGCAGCTTATCTTCAAATTCAAAGATAACGGCATTAATCTTGGTGCGGGCGAGCCGGTCAATGCTGTCGTAGTAATATTTCATCGTATCCAGATGATGCTTGACATCAATGTGAACGGCTCGATAAGAGAGGGCCGGATAATCGGTTATTCGGCAGGCAGGGATGGGGATGTCTGTATCGCGTGAATCTTCAAGGAGCTGTTCAAGGGTTTGGCAGCCGTAGAAGAGGCCGGCTTCTCCTCTTGATTCCAGATTGACTCTGCCGTTTCTGATATACAGGATATATCCCTCTTCGGATCGAGGGAGGTCTTTATCTTCTGAAAGAGCGAGAGTCAGCGTTCCTCTCTCATCCTCGCTGGTGAGAGGCAAACGGGAAAGAATCGGTCCCATTAAGGGCCGAGACATATCTCTTTCCAGCCGGACGGATTTCAACTCGTCTATCCTCAAACCTTGCCCGTTGAGGAATTGAACCTTTTGGGGCTTGGGAAGGATTTTAAACGGGAGAGGTGGAACCTTAAAACACGAAAGGAATGAAATACTCAGAGCTATAAAAATGCATAGTGTTTTGACAAGAAAGAAGCCGCGCATCCTCATTCGATTTTCTCCTTAAAATAAATTCGTCAACCCGTTTCTCCATTAACTTATTAAACCAGACGTCTTCATAAA
>CAYFVQ010000243.1:0-1989 GCA_964346585.1 uncultured Eubacteriales bacterium
CCATTTGAATTCCCGGTGGATTCCAGTTTTGACCTTGTCTATCTTCCTGAGGAGCTCGCGGGGATGAAGGAACATCTGGAGGATGAAGACATCAACATGCTGTTTTATTACGGCTCCAAGATAGATATTAAAGAGGTAGTTTTAGAGCAGTTGAACCTGGTGTTTCCACCTAAACCGCTCTGTTCACAGGATTGCCAGGGAATCTGTCCTATTTGCGGCAAGGTCATCGAGAGCGGTGATTGTTCCTGTGAAACAAAAAGCTCTGATCCTCGCCTTGAAAAACTCAAAAGTTTAATAAGAGACAAAGGATAAATGGCTAACCCGAAAAGAAGACATTCTCATTCACGAAAAAAGAAGAGAAGGGCCCACGATGCTCTCTCTATTCCTTCATTAGCCCTGTGTTCCAACTGTGGCAACCCGAAGTTGCCCCACAGAGCCTGTCCCGAATGTGGTTTTTACGGAGAAAGACAGGTTATCGAGGGTTCTGAAGACTGATAAGAGAGTCAAATGAAAGTGGCTGTAGATGCGATGGGGGGTGACTTCGGCCCCAGAGTCACAGTGGAAGGGGCAATAAAAGCGGCCAAAGAGTATAAGATAGAAGTTCAGCTCGTGGGCGTGGAAGACCTCATCAAAAAAGAATTTGAGAAACTCAACCATTCTCGATCCACTGTGACCATCATCAATGCGACAGAGGCCATTGGAATGGGAGAAGGCATCCTTTCTTTCCGGAAAAAGAAAAAATCTTCAATCCGTGTTGGCGCGCAGTTGGTCAAAGATGGACAATCGGACGCATTTGTCAGCATGGGAAACACAGCTGCTGTGGTTTTCATCTCCATGAGTATACTCGGTGCCTTAAAAGGCGTTGAAAAGCCAGCTCTATCCCTTCTCGTTCCCAATTTAAAGGGATTGACTCTCCTCATTGATGTGGGAGCCAACGTCAACTGCCGCCCTCACCACCTGGAGCAATTCGCTGTCATGGGCCATACTTTTATGGGGAGCGTGTTGGGGATAAGAAAACCGAGGATAGGCTTGATGAGTGTTGGAGAAGAAGAAGGAAAAGGCAATGAGCTAACCAAAGAAGCTTTCGAAAGGCTGCAGAATTCTCCGTTGAATTTTATCGGGAATGTTGAGGGAAAAGATATGTATTCCGGGAAAGCCGATGTCATTGTCAGTGACGGATTTACAGGAAATGTCGCCCTGAAAGTCAGTGAAGGCATGGCTGAGACATTTTTCTACATGGCCCGCACCGAGATTATGAAGAATTTATTCGCAAAAATTGGATTTTTCCTAATGAAAAGGAATCTGAAAAAGGTCTATAAAAAAGTCGATTACACAGAGTATGGGGGCGCTCAGCTTTTAGGAATAAACGGAGTCTGCATAATTGGGCATGGACGCTCGAACTCCAATGCGGTGAAAAACGCCGTGGGCATGGCCAAGGATTTTGTGACAAATAAGGTTCAGGAAAAGATTCAGAGCGAGATAGCCGAACTATCGCAAAGACTTAGCCAAGCTGAGGTATGAGATGATTTTGAAGGACAAAGTTTCCATCGTGACAGGCGCTTCTCAGGGGATCGGCGAGAGCATCGCCCTGGAACTTTCCAAGGAAGGCGCCAAAACCATCCTCGTGGACATTCAAGAGGAAAAACTCGAGGAAGTCGCGCAGAAAATTGTCAATAATAAGGGAAAAGCGGCTGTCTTCAGCGTGGACGTTTCCCGGATGGACCAGGTTATAAATGTGGCAGAGAAGATAGTGAAAGAACATGAAAGGATTGATCATCTGGTCAATAACGCCGGAATAACTCGGGACAACCTTTTGATGAGAATGAAAGAGGAAGAATGGGATTCGGTTCTCGCTGTGAACTTGAAAGGCGTTTTTAATTTTTCCAAGGCCATCATACGGCACATGATTGGGAATCGGTATGGTCGAATCGTCAACATCTCTTCAGTCGTTGGATTGATGGGGAACGTCGGTCAGGCCAACTACGCCGC
>CAYFVQ010000244.1:0-5607 GCA_964346585.1 uncultured Eubacteriales bacterium
TGAAGGATAATTTTCGTAATACTGTTCCGTGTTGATCGACCGGCCGAACATTACGGGTTCGGTCCAACCGTCTATCTCCAGCTTGACGGCCCAGATGTTGGCTTCTTCCATGAACATCCGTGTTGTACTATCAGGCGACTTTAAAGTGGTGAAATAGATCGTCTGCCCGTCCGGACCCACGGTGAAATTATAAGGGGCGTACTTGCTGAAAGGAGCGATCCGCGGCATTGTCCAACGACCATCCTTCAATTCCGTCACATAAGTCGGCCTGAGCCTCCAATCGCTTTCAAGTTTCTGGCTGGTGAAGACAAAAACAGTCCCGTCGTTCAAGAATCCAGAACAGCCTTGGATCTCGCCTTCAAAGAATATACCCGGATCAAACAATTCAGCTGTCATCCCCGGGGGCTCCTGGCCCAGGTAAGGCCCTTTGAGTACAGGGAAATCATCCTGCTGAGCGCAGTGAATAAGTAGTATTGTTCCGAACCCAAAAATGGCGATTAAAATGATCCTCTGTTTCATGACTTGTCCTCCTGACTTCAGTCAATTCTTTAAGTTGCTTTTTTCCTACTTTGATAGACCGCACCGATCCAGTAATTCGTATCCAGTCCGCGGAGAAATGCATTGTATGATTCATAATCCTTCAACACTCTTTCTTTTTGCATGTCCTCAACGCTCTTTCCCTCTTCCATCCCCTTTTTAACGATTTCTATGGTCGTGAGGAGCATTTTCTGGTAATCTAAAAATCCTTCCATGGAAAGGTCGAGGCCATGCCCGCTTATGAATTTTGTGTCTCCAGGAAATACATCGATAATTTTCTCCAGCAGGTTCATGTACTCCTTCACTCTTGGACCGATGGATGGAAAAGACTGGGAAATCAGCAGGTCGCCCATTTGGACGACTCCTGAGCCAGTAAAATGAACGATTAGATCTGAATCTGAATGAACTCCCGGATAGGGGATAATCCTGATTTCTTCGCCGTTAAATCGCAGGGAATAATAGGTGTCAAAGGCTTTTCCGCCCTTGCCTTTCAGCGGTCCTTTTGCTCGGGTGATAATTCCCGCAGACGCCATCTCCTCAAGGTTCTGATGGTCGATTTTGACCGTGCTCTCTGTGCCTATATGATTCCCGTTCACATGATCCCAGTGAAGGTGCGTGTTGATGATATATTTTATTGTGTCATTTTTTAGGGCCTTAACGGTTTTTTCCAATTCATCGACAGCCCGCTTGTTGAATCCAGTATCAACCAGCAAAATTCCCTCAGCTCCGACTGACGCTCCGATATTCGCCCGGCCTCTAAAGGGAATGGTCATCCGAAAAATATTCCTGGCTAAACAGGATACATCCAGCTCCTTGATGTCTGAGTAAATCCCTCCCTTTGAAGAAAGAAGCTGCTCGATCTTGTCAAAACCACGATCAGATGCATAATCCAGAGGTGTCCGCCCTTCATTGTTCTTGACATTCACATCGGCTCGCTTTTCGATCAACAACTGAACCGATTCGAACTGGCCAAGGTCGGTTGAATAGTGCAGCGGAGTTTCACCGGTTATCGTTTTTAGGTTTAAAGAAGCTCCCTTTTCTGCCAGCAATTTGACCACTTCGCTGTGCCCCAAAGCCGCTGCATAATGCAGTGGAGTTTCATCCGCAACATTTTGGCTGTCCACTACAGCTCCCTTCTCGATTAAAAACTCAACGATTTCCGCATGTCCGCCCTGAGCCGCCCAGTGGAGAGGCGCTTTCCCATTTCCACCTGGGGCATTGACCAAACCAGGGTCTTCGTTTACTAATGCCTTCACACGTTCGAGGTCTCCCTTCAATGCAGCCTCATGAATGTCTGCAGCAATGCCTTGAGCAGTGAAGAGTAGCAGAATCACTGACACAACAATACTTTTTCTGATTTTCGTCACGGTTTTCCCTCCCTTTTTTATATACTCAAGGAAAATCTCCCTATAATATTATTATTGGGGCTGAGCCTCTGAGAGTCAACTTAAACAATCCTCTAGAAACTGCAGAGATCCTCGACTCCATCATCCTGAGTTAAATAGAGAAATAGGAACAGTATTGTCGATTTAATTTGGACTTAATAATCAGTAATCGGCAGAATATCTTGACAGTGTAAATTGTGAGGAGAAAGACTTCACCGGGTTTGTTTGGCTGGTTTTATACGCCAGGCGACCACCAGCCCGACCAGAGCCCATGTAATAAGGCTGTTTATCGATGAGAGAAGTATGTAATCCAATGGTTTTTCACTGAATACGTTGCCGAATATGGCTAAAAACAATCCTAATACCGCTATGAACAAGACTCTACGGGAATACTTCGCTAATATTCTTTCTGATGTCACAGACAGCATCCAGGCCGCGATAATCGGCGCAGCAAAAATACAGAATAATTCAAAGATCATTTGCCCCAGGAATTTACCGGGAGTCCGTCCTCCGTAAATGACCGAGAAAATCGGTTCATTCTCATAATCCGGATAGTCAGCGCTATTCTCGTCGGGATGGTCAGGTAAGAAATAAATTCCGGGTTCTGTGATCCTCTCCTTGAGCAGTGTGTGGATTTCCTTGTCGTTTGGAACGGGTTGAGCTCGTTTACCGCTCACCGGTAGCAGGCTAGTGGAGATAATCGTCCACGTAAATATGACGATTCCACCGAGCAGTCCTGATAAGAACATCTCTTTTTTCATAGAATAACTCCTTCGTTTTTTTTTTACTCTCATTGCTTGTTATTTTTATGTCTTATATGGGGAAGAAGGGATTGTATGATTCTATATAAGGTCTGGTTCATTGGCCTTATACTTTTCTTTAGCAAAGTGAGTCCAAAACAAAAATGTAAATTTTTATCGTATATATAGGAAATTCCTATAAATCAGCAAAAAAATGAATCATTGTGCCGGTAAACTTTTTTTCATATAAGAATCCTTTTTTAGATTATTTTAAATTATCCGGTTTTAATTCTTCGATAATCTTCGCATCCACCCAATAGATATCTTCATTTGCATTTATAAAGATATATTTTCCATCGGGTGATATTGACGGAATGGTATATTGACCTTGATTAATCTCTTCACCGAGATTAATTCCTTCTGACCACTTGTTGTTCTCTTTTCGGAAACTGATGTAAATGTCAATTTCGTCAAAGCTCCCAGGTCTGGTTGAATCGAATAAAATAAAGTCTCCGTTTGGTGAAATAATACTATGGGCTTCAAAATGTGGTGTGTTTAGTGGTCCCTGAATTGGTCTCTTTTCAGAAAATTTTCCATCCACATAAGACATATAACCTATTTGCCTGTTCACTTTTCCTCCAACTGTATCTATGGTGCAGTAGAATGTTTTAAAATCCATCGTTGTCATCACATAAGCATCTGCAAAGAAACGTGGCTCTGTCCATTTATCTCCTTTACGTTCAGTGATCCATGTCCCTCTTTGAATCGTGTTATCAGTACGACTGCCTCGATAAAAAAGCATATATTTACCATCGTACGTAATAAAAGGTGCAACATCGATATGTTTTCCTGAAAAACTGGTTATTCTCGGAATCGTCCACTTTCCGTTTACTTCTTTTGAATACCAGATTGACCAGGTGTCGGCCACTTCAGGATTTCCTTGTCGTGTAAAATAAAATTCTTTCAAATCAGGCATCCAGGTACAACCCATCTCTTTTGTATCTTGACTTGAAATGATGCCAGGCGCGAAAATTTCAGGGATGTTTCCCGGCGGTTTCTGACCGAGATAGGGGGCTTTGAGTCCTGGAAAATCCTCCTTCTTCGCACAGCCAATCACCAACATAATAATGAAACATGTCCAAACGAATAATATCCTTTTGCACTTCATAGTTCACCTGCCTTTCCTTTAAGGTTTTTCTTTACAGTCAGGTTCTCTGTCTCAAAACGCCCGATTGTATTGACATTGGCCGCATTCATTTTCTTTCCTGTGATTGCTATCATGACAGGATCGACTGACAAACGCTGAGCATCATTGACATCTTCATATCCTGCCAGACGGCTGTATACGGATTGGCGCATGAGGCTGGTCATATCATGTGAAATATTGCGCCCGGTCCGTTTGTCATTCATACCATAGGAAGCCGAATTAAAAAATCCTAATGCCTCATCAAGCTCCCGGTAGGCGAGAATTCCCCCATCAGATGCTAATCTTGCACCATGAAATTCAAGCTTGATTTTTCTGCTGGATCGAATGTTTAATTTTTCACCCATTGTGTGTTTCATTTTTTGTGCTCTGATTAACCTCTATCTTGTTATATAAGAACAACTTAACATGGATTTGTTAAGCGATTTTTGTATTTAATGTGGGGAGTCCGGGTTTATTTTTTTATCTTCCCTTTTGTATACAGGAAATAATCTCCCTTGTTTTCAGCACAGGCAAATTTTGTCTTGGTGTCCTTTTCTGAATTGCGGGCAAACTCTTCATACTTGTTCTCGAACCCGAGCACGTGCATAGGAAACATGACGTCCGGATTCAATTTTTCCAGAAAATAAAAGATCCCGCTCTTTACGGCTTCGGGATCATTGAATCCACATCCGGTAATAGGCAAAAAGGCCAGGTCAACACTGCTGCAATTATCTTACAGATAGTCAATCTCATCGGTAAAGGGCTCGTTGATGTCTTTTTCTTTGCAGGCATGGTCGCCGGCATGGAAAATGGTGAGGCTGTCCACCTTGACAAGGAAACCCACACCTGCATCGGTGGAAGAAATCGTTGAGACCTCCATACCATCGATCGTCTTTTTCTCCCTGGGAAGGAGGACTGAAGCCTCTGACGCTTTTTCGGACGTAAAACCCAAAATATACTCGATGCCGTCAATGGATTTCTGCCAGTCAAATATGGCTGGATTAAAGTGATCTCCATGTTCGTGGGTCACGAACACATAAACATCTTGATCCATTATTTCCTCGGGATTAATGTGCCCGTTGGCGAGCCAGGGTTCATCCGCTGGTGGCCCGATAGGAGTATGATAATCGAAGATAAGAAGTTTGCTGTTTGTTCTAATCGCCCAGCCGCTGTTACCCAAATACCAGATGGCTGCTTCTCCGGCTTTGAGTTTCTTTTTTAAAAGCGGGGACATGCCGAAATTTTCTTTCAAGTTTTTTGCCCGGGCACCATTCTGGAGGAGAAATTCAGTGATTTTTTTATGCCCGTATTGGGTGGCGTAATGGAGCGGAGTATTTCCTTTGTTATCCGTGGCGTTAATATCGTATCCACCGTTGACCAGAAGACTCACCGTATCTTTGACTCCTTTGAGCGTGGCAATGTGAAGGAGTGTTCGGCCGGTTTTTTCCTCCCTGAAATCTTTATCGATTCCTCCCCTGGAGAGGAAGAGGTCAACCAGATCCTTATGTCCCAGAAAAATTGCGGCAAACATCGGAGTCACAGTCATCCCCGCTTCTTCTGCGGCGCCATTGATATCTGCACCCCTGTCGAGCAAAAGTTTGACGACTTCTTTATTGCCCGTGAATGCTGCCATCAGAAGGATGGTAAAGTTCCCCCTGAAACGTTCATTGACATCCTGCCCGCTGTCGAGGATCGGTTCGACCAACTCACTCTGACCATGCATTAATGCCAAAATAACCGGAGGTTCATCCTGCGCGTT
>CAYFVQ010000245.1:0-3217 GCA_964346585.1 uncultured Eubacteriales bacterium
TTTAATTGGTTTTATGGAATGTATTATTTATACAGGTTCAATTATAGGTATGATTCGATTGATAAGAGGAGCCACAGAATTCGTCGCTAGATAAGTTCTATAGAGAGCTAGTTGGGCGTGCCATCTGTTATCCCTATTTACCCCTGGCATTTCTTTGATTTTTTGATTTTTTGGTTTTCAATCCTGTTACTGTATTTTCAGCGAAAATCAACAATTTTTATTAGAAATCTGTGAGATGGATGGAGGTCTCTAGCCTATTCCAAATTTGACACTCTCTTCATAAATTATTATGCTATTGCCGAGTAAGCGGAGGGAATTATGGACGTAGAGTGTCCTAAATGCAAAACCGAAAACACTTCTGATTCTGAATTCTGTAAGAAGTGTGCTACTCCTCTTCCTTCCTCAAAAGAAATCCCTGTCACTGAAACTCTCGAAACACCCAAAGAAGAACTAACTACAGGCTCCCTCTTTGCAGGAAGATACCAGATTATTGAAGAGCTTGGTAAGGGGGGAATGGGAAAAGTATATAAGGCCACCGACACTGATATAAAAGAAAAAGTTGCCATCAAACTAATAAAGCCAGAGATCTCCACTGATAGAAAGACGATAGAGCGTTTTCAGAACGAGTTGAAATTTGCTCGTAAGATCAGGCACAAGAATGTCTGCCAGATGTATGACCTCAACAAGGAAGAGGGATCATACTTCATCACGATGGAATACGTCTCTGGCGAAGACCTAAAAAGTTTCATCAGAAGATCAAGACAATTAGCGATAGGGACAGCCATAACCATAGCCAAACAAGTCTGTGAAGGGCTTTCTGAAGCACACAAATCAGGAGTCGTTCATCGTGATTTAAAGCCCAGCAACATTATGATTGATAAAGAAGGCAATGCTCGCATAATGGATTTTGGGATCGCACGCTCCCTCAAAGCAAAAGGTCTCACAGGCGCAGGAGTGATGATTGGAACGCCTGAATACATGTCTCCCGAGCAGGTTGAAACTAAAGAGACAGACCAGCGTACCGATGTTTATTCGTTAGGAGTTATTCTGTATGAGATGGTAACGGGAAGACTCCCCTTTGAAGGGGATACACCTTTAAGCATCGCTGTCATGCACAAAACGGAACCACCTCCGGATCCTAGAGACTTCAATGCCCAGGTTCCTGGAGACCTCAAGCAAGTGATTCATAAATGCATGGAGAAAGATAAGGAGATCAGGTACCAGAGTGTAGGAGAAGTGCTGTCTGAGCTGATGAAAATAGAGGAGGGCATTCCCACGACTGAGAGGGAAATTCCCAAACCAGAAGCCATTACTTCGAAGGAAATAACTGCAAGGATTGGTTGGAGCCGATGGAAAAAAACGATCCCGTTCTTAGGTGTTGCTTTGCTTCTGATCATGATTATTTCAGCGATATTAATTTTCCTCCCAGGACGTCGAGAGGTCATAGATACAATTGCCGTCCTACCCCTTGAAAATCTCTCAGGTGATCCCGAGCAGGAATACCTCGCCGATGGGATGACTGATGCGCTGATCGCTGAACTGGGGAAGATAGGAACACTCAGCGTTATTTCACGCCAGTCTGTGATGCAGTACAAAGGATCGACTAAGACAATGCCTGAGATTGCCCAGGAGTTGAACGTCGAAGGGATTGTCGGGGGTACTGTGCTTCGCGTCGGGGAGCGCGTGAGAATCACCTCCCAGCTGGTCGATGCCAGGAAGGACCGACATCTGTGGGCCGACGATTATGAACGCGATCTCAGCAATATCCTGGCCTTACAGAGTGAGGTGGCCAGGGCCATTGCCAATGAGATAAAGGTCAAGCTGACGCCTGAGGAAAAAATCCAGCTCGTAAGCGTGAGAGAGGTCAACCCCGAAGCTTATGATCTCCTTCTCAGAGGGACACACTTCTTATGGGACGGGACATTCGATGGACTTCAGAGGAGCATCGGGTTTTTCCAGAAAGCCATCGAGAAAGATCCTGGATATGCCGAACCTCATGTAGGAGTAGCCGCCTATTATTGGGCGCTTGGATTCTATGATGCGCTCTTTCCTGAGGAGGCCTTCCCAAAAGCAAAGGAGGCAGCAGAGAAAGCACTGCGAATGGATGAAAATCTCGCTGGAGCTCATGTGCTTCTGGCATTAGTGAAAATGATGTACGATTGGGATTGGGCGGCGGCTGAGGAGGAATTCAGACTGGCTATCGAACTCAATCCGAACTATGCTACGGCGCACGAGGGTTATGCTTTGTATTTAGCCAGCCAGGAGAGACATGATGAAGCTCTCGAAGAGATGGAAAGAGCAAGAATGCTTGATCCTCTTTCATTGAATACGTGGGAAACGCATGCGAATATCTTAGGGATGGCGCGCTATTACGATCAAGCCATAGAAGAATTAAACAAGATTCTTGAAATGGACCCCAATTTTCTGAGAGCTCATGCGTGGCTGGCAACATATTATCGAGCTAAGGGTATGTTTAATGAAGCCCTTGCAGAGATTAAAAAATTTAGCGAACTCTCTGGTGAGGACGACGCGATGATAGCAACGGTAGCCCAAACTTATGGGTATTTAGGCAAGAGGGATGAGGCAAAGAAATTGCTCGATAAGGTGTTAGAGCTTTCAGAGCAGAGGTATGTCTCGCCATTTGATATCGCTGAGATTTACTTAAGCCTTGACCAGAAGGATCAGGCCTTTGAGTGGTTTGAGAAAGCCTATGAGGCACGAGACCACTGGTTGATTTTTCTGAAAATTCATCCGGTTTCTGAAAGACTCCATACAGACCCGAGGTTTAAAGCCCTATTGAAGAAAATAGGGTTTGAATAACGAAGAGCGAATCCAGAAAAGCAAAGGAGAGCCAAAGTAATCGAGCATTATAAAAAATTCCTCGAACTCTGGAAGGATGCTGATCCTGGTATTGCTGAGGTTGAGGATGCGAAGGAAAGGCTGGCTGGGCTGAAGATAAAATGATTCCTTCTTTTTCAGAAGAGAGGGAAGAGATTTTCCGATTCAAGACAAGCCTTAAATTCATACAATATATTAAATTTCCCCACTCTCCTGATTAGATTGAATAAAAGTTCGATATCTACCTCTCCGGGCGTGCCACAAATTACTGCTGTTCCTGCATCCAAATCAAAAACTTACAATTTATTTGGGATTTTGGTCTGTTTAATTAGATTAAGTCAGATTAAGTCATTTTAAGCTGATTTTTAGTCTGATTTTA
>CAYFVQ010000246.1:0-39971 GCA_964346585.1 uncultured Eubacteriales bacterium
AGTCGAGTCCGACACAGCCCTGTACCTTCCTTTTTTCCACCAGGCTGAAGGAGAGGTGGCTCAATCGATCCATAAATTAGCCTCACTTCCTTTTCAGACTCCCGAATTTGATCTGGACAAGGCGATCTCCGAAGTCGAGGCGGAGCTCGGGCTGGAATTTTCTGCGACGCAGAAGATCGCCATCAAAGAGTGTTTCGGAAAGAAATTCCTGATCATCACCGGAGGGCCCGGAACCGGAAAAACAACCATAATCAAAGCTGTTGTGGATATCTTCCATAGATGGAAAAAACAGGTCGTGCTGGCCGCTCCCACCGGAAGAGCCGCCAAGAGATTATCCGAAGCCACAGAGAAGGAAGCGAAAACGATCCACCGAGCACTGGAATACAACCCGAAGATGGGAGTCTTTAGGCGCTGTGAGAAATATCCTTTGACAGGAGATGCCTTGATTATCGATGAATTCTCAATGGTGGATCTGCCTCTCATGTTTCATCTGATAAAGGCTGTTCCGAACTGGATGCGCCTGATCCTGGTCGGAGACAAGGACCAGCTGCCGTCGGTCGGCCCGGGCAATCTCCTTCGGGATATCATCGACTCGAAGAGAGTGGAAGTTGTGATACTGGATGAGATATTCCGCCAGGCCAAAGACAGCCTGATCGTTCAAAACGCACATCGTGTGAATCATGGCCAGTCCATAATCAAACCAGACAAAGGCGACAGAGATGCGGATTTCTATTTTATTTCGCAGAATGATGAGCAGAAAGTTTTCGAGACCATCATGACTCTTTGCACTTCCCGGATACCGGAAAAGCTGAATCTCAAACCACTCTCTCCCGAGATCCAGGTCATAAGCCCTATGTACAGAGGACTTGTGGGTGTTGAGAACCTGAACAGGGAGCTTCAGGAGAGGCTCAATCCCAGTCAAGAAGGCCTGAAATTCGGAAATCGGCTGATCAAGGTTCATGATAAAGTGATGCAGGTCAGGAACAATTATGATAAAGAGGTCTTCAACGGTGATATCGGCCTGGTTTCCCATGTGGACAGGCAAAGATACAGGGTGGAGGTGGATTTTTACGGACGGCCGGTATTCTATGAAAAGGAGGAGATGGATGACCTGACGCTGGCCTATGCGGTCTCAGTCCATAAATCGCAGGGCAGCGAATACCAGTCCGTAGTGATGCCGCTTCTGACCCAACATTATATCATGCTCCAGAGGAATCTGTTCTATACGGCTCTCACCCGGGCGAAAGAGTTGAGTGTCATTGTCGGCTCTTATAAAGCTCTTTACATTGCCATCAAGAATGACCAACCAGTCAAAAGAAACTGTCTGATCAAAGAAAAATTGATAAAGGCTTCTGAAAGTAAAAGCATCAGATAAAGTTAGCTTTTTAAGATTTACCTTCCATAAACGACTGAAGTTCTACGAAATAATTGGGACAGGAAATAATTGGGGACAGTCCCCAATTATTTATCAAAGCGAGTGATGCGCGGCAATCTCGCCTCCATGTCGTTGCGAACTTAGTATCACAATCTCACTTTCATGTCATTGCGGGCGAAGCGCGGCAATCCCATATGAAAAAGTGAAAAAGAGGACAGGCCCCTTTTTTGCATTGAGAGGAGGAAGGAGATTCCTTCGCTTGCTCAGAACAGGCTTGGCAATCTCGCCTTCATGTCATTGCGATTGAAGCTCAGCAATCTCATCCTTGTGTCATTGCGAGCGAAGCGTGGCAATCTCATAAGAAGAATTGAAATACAGCTATCTTTCCGCTATATTTGAATATACTCAATTCCGCACAAAAGTGCGCCTGTAGCTCAGTATGGATAGAGCGAGGGATTCCTAATCCCTAGGTCGCAGGTTCGAATCCTGCCAGGCGCACCATCTTTATTTCTCGCATATGTCATCAATGTATCAGAATTTGATCCCTCTTTTATCAGAAGCTTGAAGCCAGGACTTCTGGGGAGATGACTCTTCAAGCCAGCCAGCCGCTTTGATTTTTCAGAATCCAGAGATTAAAGTATTATTATCAATAAATTGGTTACAAATAAAACTTTGGAGGTATAAAATGCCCATCATTCACGTTAATGTTTGGGAAGGTTTCGGACAGGAAAAAGCCAAAATCACAATACAAAATGTAACTAAAGTCTTTGTAGATTTAGGGATTCCTCCACAGGCTGTCGAAGTGATTGTACATGAAATCCAAAAATCGCACTGGGGAATTGGCGGAGAACCAGCCTCAGAGAAGTTCAAAGATATATCTGCTTAACTGTTTATTTCTCCTTCGGCTTAAGCTCCATGCCAAGCAATCAGAATGGCTATGATGCCAGTAATGAAATTTGCCAGAAACCATATTATTCTTGCAGAGTCAGGCATGAGTCGATGTCCTGCCTTTCTTTGGTTTTTTGACCAAA
This sequence comes from uncultured Eubacteriales bacterium, assembly GCA_964346585.1. Classification (GTDB taxonomy): domain Bacteria; phylum Acidobacteriota; class Aminicenantia; order Aminicenantales; family Aminicenantaceae; genus SOIA01. The sequence continues at coordinate 2,407 of CAYFVQ010000246.1, forward strand.
ACCAGAAGCTTAAGCTGTGATAGACAAATATTATTCCTGGAAACCATGCCAGTTTTATTCCCCATGTCGCCCCAAGAATAAGCCCTATCCCAGCGATCGTGTATATCCACCCGAGTAAGACATCGGCTACAGCGATAGCTTCTTCGTATACTCTATATTCAGGTATCAATCCCTTTTCTGCAACGCCAATTTTTGTGGCAAATTCCCAATTGATGAGATAAATTAATTGCCCAACCCAATGAAATAAAAATCCAACTATAAGGACAAGCACACCAGTTATTATGTTTGCATAGGGAAAAATTTGATTCATTTTCCTTATTTCCTCCTTTTATTAAAAATTGAACTATTTCTCCTCTCTGGCATTGTAATAGCTGAAGCTCAAGAGAGCGACCACTACTGGTATTATAATGAAGTTCGGAAAATATGTTCTAATCGAAATTGCTCCGATGTAAATAGAATATACTCCCGCTATTAGCAACATAATTATTACTAATATAGTGGGTAACAGAACCCATTTTCGTTCTAATGGTTTTCTATCTGCCCAAATCAACATGCATCCCCAAGAAAATGCCACAGCACTCATAAGCCCCATAGGGTAACAATAAGCTGACACTCCCATTCTCTCTGGAATTAGCACAACAACCGCAATTGCAAAATCAGCAATGGCGGCCACCCAATAACTAATACGTAGCCAAACGATTTTATTTTTCAATTTATTTCTCATCTTACTTTGGCCTAAGCTCCATTCCGAGTTGCATCATCAGTCCCAGACTGTCTATTTCTTCCCTCGTCTCAACTATTTTCCCTTCTTTAATATGGTATATATCAATAACACCAAATTCAATCTTATTCCCTGTAGCAGGGATACCATAATATTCTCCTTCATGAGTGCCTGTGCCAGTGTACCTGGCTATAACTTTATCTCCCTTTGCAATTAGTTCATGGGTCTTAACATTATAGTCATCAGGAAAGCCCTGAAATTCCATCTTAAAAGCTTCAATTATTCCGTCTAGGGACATTGGTTCAGGACTAATGGACGCACAGTAGTATACAAATTCGGGTGCACACAGTTCCTTGAAAATCTCAACATTCCCTTTGTTTACTTCCTCCCACAAACCTTTAACAATCTCCTTATTCTTCTCCTCAACCGCTGCCTGGGCTTTGAACTCTTCAAGATCTGCCATCGTTACTTTGTCCTGGCAGCCAACCAAAAAGCATAAAATAAGAGACAGGGGTAGGATCATGCATAGTTTTTTCATGTTCCCTCCTTTTTTGATTTGGGGACAAAAACACTCTCTTTTGATTTAGGCAGAAATTCTCCTCTTGTTTTTGGATTCATTTTATCCCTAAGCAATTGGTCTGACTTATAGCATTGAGAGAATTTGATGTCAAATGGGAAGATAGAAGACCTCTCCCTTTGTCTCCAAAGGCAAGTTTAATCAAAGAGTGTGATGCATTTGTGATGTGCGGATTGACCCGCTCTCTTCTCATTTGACATCAAATCTCTCCAGTGCTATAAGTCAGCTAATCACAACAAGGGGATAAAATGAGAAACAAAGCCTACTTTGTTTCATTCGTCGTATCTCTTTCAGTCTTCATAATGCTTGTTTCCTGTGCGAAGAAAAAGGCTGAGTGGGAAGGGACAATAGAGGAAGAAAATGGAGTCAAAATCATCAAGAATCCGAGTGAGCCTTTATATGGAGAGATTGATTTACAATTGGAAAAAGACATCAGTGTAGGTCATGAAGGTGACGAACAATACATGTTTTACAGAGCTCGTCATATCGAAGTGGATACGGAAGGGAACATCTTTGTTGTCGATGGAGGCAACCAAAGAATCCAGAAATTCGGACAGGACGGAAAATACAAACAGACCATCGGCCGTAAAGGTCAAGGCCCGGGAGAATTTCAAAGGCCTTATCGTATCTTTCTGGATTCAGAGGACAATATTTTCGTCCATGATAGAGTGAAAATACATGTATTCTCAAAAAACGGCCAATTCAGCCATGCGATTCCTCGTCATGGCAGTTTATTTGGTCGGACAAAGAAAGGCTATTTCGTTGGATGGGCTACTCCGGAAACCGCTGAAGGGAAGGTTAACTCAGATATTGCGCTGTTCGATGAAAAGGGAGAGAAAGTGAAAACCATCGTCAGCTACCTCCAAAAAATTATTGACGGCGGAGGAAAGCGCCCCTTAATCGGCCCTTATGATCACCGGTTAAGATATAATATGATTAATGAAAACCTGGCTATTTATGGCCATTCTTCCGAATACAAACTTTATCTCATCGATGCTTCCGGAAAACTCGTGCGTATCATTGAAAGGAGCGACAAATCCCACTCCCTCACCAGAGCAGAAGATGAAAAACTCAAGGATGACCTACTGGAAGGGATGAACCTTCTCAATTCAAGATATGGAAGGAGGAAACTCGCTAAAGGGGACATATCCTACATTTTTCCCTCTTACGTCGCTTTTTTCTACCGAATATGCGGTGATGATAAGGGTCGGATTTATGTTGAGCGGTTTACTTCTCCTCTGGAGGAAGGAGGTTTCACCTGTGACTTGTTCGATAACGAGGGATTCTATCTTTATAGAATAAAAACTCCGCTTTTTCCTGCTATCATTCGGGATGGATTTTTCTATATTATTGAACAGAATCCTGAAACGGGAATCGAGATAATCAATAGATACAGAATTACAAACTGGAAACAGATAAAAGAAAAAGCCGATTTAAAAACAATACAAATGAGTGGAACCTAAATCCCCTTAAGTCCTGACTTCCATGGATTGAAAAAGCAAGCTGAACGATTTAGAGTTTTTGTCGAGGGATAAAAATGAGAAATAACACGAAAGTTATTTCATTTGTTATATTTATCGCAACTCTTATAATGCTCATTTCATATGGGGGACAAAAAGCCGAATGGAAGGGAACAATAGTGAAAGAAGATGGAGTAGAAGTCATCAAAAACCCGAACGAACCGCTTTATGGCGAAATAACTTTTGTTTTAGAAGAGGATCTGGTTATCGGAAATGAGACAGATGAGAATTATATGTTTTATAGAGATGTAAGGATTGCTGTTGATTCGCCTGGGAATATTTTTGCTTTAGATAGCAGGAATCGCAGGATTCAAAAATATGATAAAAATGGCAACTATCTCCAGACAATTGGAAGAAGAGGACAAGGTCCAGGGGAGTTCCTAAGACCGGATTCCGTGTGTTTAGATTCTGAAGAAAACATATATGTTCAGGATACGAGAAAGATAACAGTATTTAATAAAAACGGAACGTTCAAAAGAACAATTCCAAAATCTGACTTCCTTAGCTCATGGGGTGTAACCAAGGAGGGAAATTTTCTTGCTCGAACCAGTTGGTGGGATCCGGAGAGTAATCATGCCAATGGTACCAACGAAATGATCCTTCTTGATTCTGAGGGGAAGAAAATTAAGACAATTGTTAGATATCCTTTCGAAAATCCTCCTCCCATCAAAGGAAAAATGCATATTTCTAATCTTTTTGAGGGACATTTGTATTCCTGTAAGATGAGCGAACAATTCTGGATTTATGGAGATCCATCGGAGTATAAGCTTTTTCTAATCGATTCATCAGGGCTCCTAGTTCGTGTTATACAAAAAGATGAGCCAGGTGAGTCTTTCACTAGAAAAGAAAAAGACAAGGTTGTAGACTTTTGGTATGAAAGATTGAACAATTTTGGGAGGCGGCGCGGAGAAAAATATCCCAAAGGGGATATAAGAAGATATATAAAATTCCCGAAGCATAAGCCTTATTTTAGTTGGATATTCAGTGATGATAAAGAACGAATTTATGTGGGACGATTTAAATCCCCTTTAGATGAAAACGAAATAACAGACTATGATGTATTCAATAGAGATGGTTATTATCTGTACAAACTCAAACAATCAGTCCCTCATCAATTCGAAGGAACAATTAAAAAAGGGTGCCTGTATAGGGTTGAGCGAGACGAAGAGACGGATTATCTTAGGATTAAAAGACTCAAAATAAAAAACTGGGATTAATTTAGAGCTGGAATTTAAATATCTCGAAGCCACATGCAGAAGCCATGGCTTTCGGGGATTTGGCTTTCGATTAGCTCAAATCTATTTATAGTCACGAATACGCGCTTTCTTGCGCAGTTTATCCAGAGCCATATGGATTTCCAAGTCAGTCATTCCTTCAATTTGGATTGTCTCATCTGTCCCTGCAACCGCACCAATTATTGCTCCAGTTAATGCTCCAGGAAGTCCAAACAATATGATCCCATCAATCAAACTCGTTGGAGGGCCCTGACCTAGTTTCGAACTCACATCTCTCACTATCCAATAAAAACTACCTACAGTTCCCCCAATTAATAATCCATAAAGAGCACCCTTCCCAGCCTTGGATTTATTCACAATTGTAATAATTCTAATGTTTGCTATATCAACAGACACATCTTTTCCTTTGTTATCCAAGAGAAGAAGCGACTTCGGTTTAACTGTGATGAGTTCACCTATTATCTGTTGACCATCTATTTTAATGACTATCAGCTCGGCTCCTTGACGTCCTCTCTTTTTTGTTTTTTTTGTAGATATTCCTATTGGTACTGTTAAAATATCGATAACTGTACAATTTACTGTGAAAAAAAAGAATATAAGAAGCAATGCTGTGAATTTTTTGCCTCTTTTCATCTTAAACTTCCTCTGACCTTCTGTTTACTTTTGTTGTTCAATGCCAATAAGTTTCTTTATTCTTCTTTGAAGTTCACTTTCTTTCAGATAGTTTTGGTAAGCTCTTTCTGCCGCAGTCTTTCTTGTGAGTTCAAAAACCGCATATGCCCCATCCATCGCTGCCCAAAGATAGCTTTCTGTGTCGTCTCTAGAAAAAATATATATAAAGAGACCAGCAATTGATACACCTGCTGCGATTATCCGACGTTTCTTGCCCCTGGAAGCGAGGAAAGATAAGGCTTCATGGCAAGCTCTTTCTCTTTGAGCATGGACTGAGATTCTTAGCACATTCTTGAGTTCACGTTCCGCACCACTCGGGAATGCCAGAGATATAGCTCCACCAACAACACCTAATGCACCCGTAGCTATGAGCATAGCACCAGCTAGAGCTTCCCCAAAGTCTTCCCATCCGCTTCCATCTCCTGCTGAAGATAATGCTGAAACACCTAAACCTATGAAAACTCCTCCTCCAATAAGCCCAGCAGCTCCCCAGGCTTTCCTGCTCCTCTTATTCCTCTCCGCCAATCGTTCCAGGTAACCTTCCGCCAAAGACTCTGATTTTTCCTCAGATCCAATATCCTGCCTATGTTTGTATATAGGGCTGCATTTGTATCCCCATTTTTGATTTTTGTTTTTTAAAACGATCGCCTCAAAGAAAGAAGGTCGTTCTGAAAATTGTTGAAATCTAGGTATTTGAAGTATATTGTGCTGGTCGGCATGATATTTATTTTCTGTCTGAAAGAAATTATTAACAGATGAAGTCGTGTTGGGGATAAAAAAATTAAGGTTTTTATTTCCTGAGTACTTCGCCAGTGAGAAATTTTCTGTTAGCAATGATTTGTCCTGAGAATAAATAAAAGTGGGGAAAACAAGTAATAAAAAATAGCTTAATATTTTTTTCATTTACCCTTCCTTTTGCTTAATCTCATTAATCTATATTACAGACTTATAGCTATGTCAATAATATAGCTGTTTCAATGTAACATGGTAAGCAGTTGAGGTGACTTGACACAATTCAATTTTCGCTATACATTCATATCAAATAAAAAAGGGAGGGGATTCAATGATTGAAAGAGTTCATGAGCATATCATTACTGAACTTCAACAAAACGTACGCACAGATACGATTTTTGTCCAGATAGCGATAATCCTTAATTTTTTGACTCTTGCGATTAATTCTTTGATTGCCACGGAATCTCGAACGAACACCAGTTTGCTTATTGTGATGTTCATCTTTGTCTCTCTAACCATAGTGGTTAATCTTGTTGTCATCCAAGGAATGTTGAAAGGGAAGCAAACAAGAAATACACTTCTGAGTGGGCTAATAAAGATGTACAAAGACCAGGGCGTGGAAGGGTATTATGATCCGATCCTTTTGGGTAATTACAATACCAGGTATAATCTTTTCATTCTTGCAGTGGTCTTCCTGGGACTCATAGCCATTGTTGTGCCCTTTGTGATCAGATAGCCGGAAACCAGGACTACAAACTGTGAATACCGTTCTAGGTATCACGCATCTACACAGAGCTTATCTCCTACGGGTTGCTGAAGAGGGATAGGGGTGTGATTTATAGATGGACTAATCACCGGCCATTCAAACCAGCTAAGCTTTTACGCGAATCCTCAACATCAATAATGTCAGGATCAGTATCTTCCCAGAGGTCTCAAGATGATTATTCTGGTTTTGAAAAAGGAGTGGAGCGTCCTTATTTTTTAGTGCCCCTCTATTTTGGCCTTCCTACTTATCCTTTTCCGGAGAATCCTTGGTGTCCCACTTGAGTGGCTCGGTGATCTTGCCGTTGGCGTCGACTTCGATTTCGCCCGTCTGATCGCCCTTCACCAACTCGGCTTCATAGACATACCTCGGACTGTCGAGTATGACAACTTTGCCTTTCCCCCCTTCCTCCTTTATCTCGGCACGGATTTCTGACTTTTCGAGCCGCTTGATTGTGATACCCTCGGCGGCTTTCAAGATTACTTCGGCAGCAGCCTTGGGAAGCTCCTCCATCGTTATGATCGTGACGACGTCGAGGACTGTACCGTCCAATGTCACTTCGATCTCTCCCATATCGTCCTTGAATTCAATGTCATAGAGAGTGACACCAGCTTCTTCTCCCACTTCCACAAAATCCATTTTGGCATTCGGGAAGTTAGCTTTGACCGCATTCCCGACTGCGGCCGGGAGTTCCTTTTCCGCTTCTTTTTCTGACTCCATGGTTTCCTGCTTGGCGCATCCTGTCCACACTATCAGCACAAAGGCCAAGATAACAGCAAAACCAAGTAGAATCCTTTTTAAATGTTTCACCCTAATCCCTCCTCTTAAGGTCAGTCCATGTGAATCGTATTTCTTTTTTTGCCGTATTGTCAATCCAAATTCCTCGCATAGAGATTCTTTGGTCACTCAACCATCTCTTTATTAAATCACCAGTTCGCTCCATGTCCCACTTCTTTTTGGAGGGCCAAGATTTGGTTGATTTACCTCTGTAAACTAGTTTTTAAAGACTACCTTTCCACTGAGCCATTTTTAACCATTGCTCACAAACTGAAACATCTCTACAATAGAGATGGGTGTGCATATGAGAAAAAAGAGAAGAAAAATTATCACATTCAGCATTTTAGCGCTGATAATTTTAGGATGTTTGATTGTATTTCTTCGGAGTCCGAAAGGAAGGGCTCTCCTTAAATCGAAGAGTCACTTTATGGAACATGCAGTTGTTTCGAGAATCCTGTATGAACCTGGAGCTGAGGAATATGCAGGAAAGATTGCTGGCTTTTTCTCTGAGGCTATCAAGCAAGTCGAAAAAGGGCATTATCTTCCCTATAAAAAGTCCTTTAAAGTTTATGTGTGCAGCACCCAACAGAGCCACAACGCATTCATCGGCAATCCAACATCTTATCCCATCCGAGGAGCTGCCTTTCAAGGGAATGTCTATATTGCGCCCAGCGCATTTTCTTTCAAGGAGTTGGATACTCACAGGGAATCATTGATGCATGAGTTGTCCCATCTCCACCTTATCCAAAGATTAGGAATCTTCAAAACATTGAGAATACCTCATTGGTTCAAAGAAGGGCTAGCAAATATCATTGCCGGGAGCGGCGGTGAGGGAGTGACCAAAGATATGGCTATACGAGCCATCAAGGAGGGGAGACATTTTAACCTCCAGGAGAGAGGAGGATATTTAAAATCGCTGTCAATAATTATTGTGGAGGCAGGTTTAACAGGCCCCATGTTTCATAAGCAGAATAAAATGTTTGTCAGTTATATAAAGAGCATGAATCCAGAGGCCTTTGAGAACCTGGTGGTGGCAATACAAAAGGGGGATAAGTTTTCCACATCCTTCCTCAGCCACTTTGAGATGAATCCCGAGCAAATGTGGAAACGATTTAAAAGTGAACTTTAATAATGCGAGGTGTCGAAAAAGTCTGAAAATCTAGGATGACTGAAATGGATGATGCGAGGCAGGGAGGGCTGAGCCGAGGAATTGACTCATTGCCCATTATTGAAAAAGAAGATGTGGATGGTGAATTAAAATTTAGCGATCTGAGTCTATCTTCTTGTTGTGCTTTGGCTGGTGACGATTCTGAAAACTCTGAGGAAGTTCCCTCCGAGTATTTTTCCAATATCAGTGTCGTTGTGACCTCTTTTGACCAATTCCGCTGTAATGTTGGCGATTTTCCCGATGTGTTCTAATCCGACCGGTGGAGTCCCGATACCGTCAAAGTCAGAACCCAGACCGACATGGTTCGCATTCCCGGTCACTTTTATCACGTGTTCGATGTGGTCCACAACATCTTTGACACTTTCCTGTCCAAGAGTTTCATTGAGTTCTTTGAGTTTTGAATCGTATTCCTCGGAAAATTTTTTCTTTTTTTCAGTGTCCGCTTGTGCAAATTCCCTGCGGTTTTCCGGAAGATCATACTTTTTTAATAATTCTAACCTCAGAGCATCTCGTTTTTCCCAGTTGTTAACATTCAAAAAGAACGGCGCGAAATTGATGCCAATAACACCTTCGTTCTTCGCCAGGGCTTTGAGCATCTTGTCAGATAGATTCCGGTGATAATCTGAGAGAGCACGGCAACAGGAATGAGAGGCGACAATGGGGGAGTCTGTGATCCGGATCACATCCCAGAATGTTTCATCGTGGACATGTGAGACATCGATGATCATTCCCAGTTTATTCATTTCTTTTACCACTTCTTCACCAAACTCTGTGAGGCCACCGAACTGAGGCTCGGGATCGCCTGAAGCATCGGCCCAGTCTGTGTGCGTCCAATGAGTGAGAGTCATCAGTCTGACGCCATTCCGGTAGAAAGACCGCAGAAGACGCAAGTCATTTTCGATGGCATATCCGCCTTCAATCCCTATCAGAATCCCGGTTTTTCTGGTTCCTCTCAATCCTCTGAGGTCCTCGTAGGCTTTGACGAGCAGCAGGTCATCAGGATTTTGTTCTACAAGCTCATGAACCCCGTCGATCTGGTCAAAGACTTTTTTAGCGGCCTGGTATTTGTCCGCTTCTTCCTGGGGAGGACCGACAAAACAGGCAAATACTTGAAGGTCGACAGCTCCTTCCTTCAATTTAGGAATGTCGATATGTCCTTTGGGATTATTCGCAGTTAGGTCTTCACCCCTTAAGAATCGGCTGATCGTGTCACAGTGCATGTCAACAACTGTCGAGTCCTTGTGGATAAAATGAATATGATGTTTAGGCGCAAGGAAATTGTTCTGTGCACTGGACAGGAACGTGAGTAAATCGATGTGATACTCGGCTGCGAGCTGAAGAAGCTCGGGTTTAATGATGGCCGGATCGTCTCCGGGTCTGTGGTATTCCGGATGTTCATCGTTCAAATTGGATGTCAACGGGTTGCCTGTCCTCAGGCTGATGGCCGTTACACCTTTAGGGAGAAAGGCACTGTGGTCAGAGCCCCGATAATTGAGTCTGTAATTCAGCTTTTCTTTGAATTTTTCCTTCATGTTTTTCTTCAAGATGTCGTAGAAATCGGAAAATTCCCACATCCCTCCCACGAAGAGGTCATCATCGCCGCATCCGACCATATCCAAATTCATGTAGACGATGGTTTTCTCCAATGGGTAGATGGGGTAGTTTGTGTAGTACCGTGAACCGACCAGGCCGAGCTCTTCACCGGCCCATCCGATAAAAACTATGCTTCTTTCCGGTTGAAAATTGTTGGCTTGAAAGACGCGGGCGATTTCAAGAAGAACAGCAACAGAGGCCACATTATCGTCCGCTCCGTTGAACACAGTGCCATCCCAACCCACTCCCAAATGGTCGAGGTGTCCGCCAATCAAAATATATTCATTTTTCAATTGTGGGTGTTTTCCAGGTAAGAGACCGAGGACATTCGGAGCTGTTCTGTTTTCTTGGACGAAATGAGCCTCCATTTCTACAGTCACATCAAGTGGCGCTGTGAGAGATTTCTTCTCCCGCAGCGTTCGGCTGACCAGGTTTCTCCAACTCAAGTTGGATATGTAGAAAAGCTTATCCACTAGTGACTCATTGGCTGTTAATACAACAAATCCATCTGGGCATGTCCCTTTCCTTACTCCTCGTGGGTATCGTCTGGCTCTGGTGTCTTCCCCTATATTCATGAAGATGACACCGGCGGCGCCATTTTTCAATGCAGTCTTTATCTTCGCATCGAGAGATTTTTCCTTTGTGGGTATTTTTTCCATGAAATCCGGAGCGCCGGGAATGATGAGCACAATTTTTCCTTTAACATCGAGGTTTTCATAATCGTTCCAGTTGAATCGTTCGTTAACCAGGCCATATCCTGCAAAAACAAGTTGTCCTTTGACGAGACCGGAGCCTGTTCCGGTGTTAGGCATGAAATCCAGACTTCTGCCCGGAACACAACTGAAATTTATGGGAGAAAGAATGTCCAACCGGATGGGCGGCTCAAAGTTTCTCCAATTTTTCATTGTCACCTGCTGAAAGTATGTGTTGTCTTCCCCTCCAGGCTGCAGTCCGAATTCCTTCATTTTTTGAGCCACATATTCGGCGGCCTTCTGATATTCAGGAGTTCCGGATTTCCGGCCTTTCATCGCATCTGAGGCGAGATAATTGACATGTTCCCATGCTTTCTGGCCATCGGGATTGACCTGGCCAAAGCTGGGCACATTCAAGAGACACAGAATCAGTGGAATAATTAGGTTGGCTTTTTTCATTGGTGAGGATCCTCTCTTTTTAATATTCTTACCTGGATTGGGAAAATCATTATACAGACAATCCTCATCTGGTGAAAGGAGAATATTCAAAAATATGTATCAGCAGGGGGGTTGTGTTACTAATACGGATGGTCTTGGACGCACCACTCCCCGTTCGCTGGATAAGGGAGTTGAAGTATCTTTAAGGGTTTCTTTTGAAAAGCGCTCTTTTTCTGAGCTAAAAATTCTAACTCATTGCACTTATTCGACTATTTCAAGGTTGTATCTCTTCTTCAGCTTCATTCCTGCCGCACTGACAATAACTCTGATCGCCTGAGCGTTTCTTCCCTGTTTTCCGATAATTTTACCTAAATCTTCCGGGGCAACCTTTAATTCGATGATCGAGCTCCTTTCCCCATCTAGCTGGGTGACCGAAACCTTATCCGGATTGTCCACTAAAGATTTAGCAATCGATTCAACGAGTTCTTTCACTTGTAACCTCCATTTAAATTTGATAGCTTTCGTTTGCTTTTAAGCATCTCGTTCTGTTTTAATAACACAGATCTTGCTCTTCATTCTATGACGCTGGACATTTTATCACAGATTTAAAAAATTTCAAATTGGAAGTGAACAGGAATTTTTTTTCATCTTCACTCCCATTCATCTTTAATAGCATATAGACTATAATATTACTATAGCTTTGTTGAGCTGGAGGGAAGGGACAATGAAAAAAAATATTTATTTGATCATGGCACTCTGTGTTTTTTTCTCCTGTGGGCCTAAACCGGAAAGAGTCGAAAAAATCATGGAAGACGGAGTGGAGATCGTTATCAATCATATGGAGCCTTATCGGCTGAAAGACGAGCCTTCGACACTCAATCTCGAAAAAGTCCTCTCGATCGATACCGAAGATGATGCGGTTGCCGCTCAAGGATTGATGGATATCTTTCACTTCGATGTTGATGCGAAGGGCAATATTTATATCCTCAGGCATCCCATAGGTCCAGGAGAGCTTGTGTTCAAGTTTTCCGGAGACGGGAATCTTATGACTTCTTTTGCCCGATTGGGCCAGGGTCCATTTGAGGTGGAATACCCGAATGATATCCTGGTTACGGGCAGTGACAGGATCTGGATCCTTGAGCAACCCAAAGAAAAATATCTTGAGTTCGATTTGGATGGAAAAGGTGTTACCGAGAAGAGATTGGGAATTAACTATTCTGACATCGCATTTCTTAAAAATGGGACTTACTTGGTTACGCAGATAAAATCAGAAGACATGAAGGCAAAATACTTCCCCATCATTATTAGCCTGTTTGATTCGAAGTTTCAGAAAATTATGGAACTGGACCGGTTTGAAAAATACTGGAACCGGCTCATTGCCACCACACTCCAGGAGAAAATTGTATGCGGGATTAATTTGATATTCTTTGGAAAGCCGCATGAGGAACGGATCTACATCGGGAACAGTGAAAGAGGATACGAGATTCCAGTCTTTAATCTGGAGGGACAGCTCTTTCGAAAGATACGGAAAGAGTATTCTCCTGTTCCCGTGTCCCAAGAGTATAAAGAAAACACTGTGAAGGAATATGAAAGTTTTGTTCCGGATTACGCAAAAAAGATATACTTCCCGGAACACTGGCATCCCTTCCATTCGTTTTTTCTAGATGATGAAGGGAGGCTCTATGTCATGACCTATGAGTCCGGAGAAAATCCTGGCGAGAACATGTTTGACATTTTTAACAAGGATGGAATTTTTATCTCGCGCATCAGCCTGGATGTTTACTATTGGAGTTGGGGCGAGATGAACGTCAGAGTCAGGGGGAATCGGCTCTATGTTGTCCGGGAGAAAGAGAGCGGATATAAGGAATTAATCGTCTACATGATGAATTGGGAATAGCGGTTACTTGTCAATAGCCTGAGAATTGAGAAAGTTGTTTATTCTCAATCATTAGGAAAATCTTTGGGCAAGAATATTGAAAACGAAAGTGTCATTGCGAGCGCAGCGTGGCAATCTCATATAAAGAATGTCATTACGAGAAGCGAAGCGACGTGGTAATCTCTTATGAAAAATTCATTTTTATGAGATTGCTTCTTCGTTACTCTCATCGCAATGACAATTTTTTACATGAGATTGCCACGCTGCACTCGCAATGACATCCAAAAATCGTTACCGAATTATTGAGCGTGTATAAAAGTGCTACTAGATGATGAAGTCGACATTAGAAAAGGGAGAAGGGATTTTTCGGTTGAATCTTGGAGATGAATCTTATTCTTTGAAGAGAAAAGTGCCTTAAATCACTTCAAAAAAATAAAGCGAATAGAGAATCCCCACAATTACGAAGAACGCGCCTTCAATATACCGAATTATTTTAATGGTTTTTGGTTTGAATATGACTTTGAGATACTCCAGTATGAGATCAACGATAACAATGACTCCGCCGAGCGCTGAAACGGCGCCGAGGATGTATTTCTTCACCACAAAGAAAGATGCAGCGACTGCAAAAAAATAAGCCAATCCAAATATTGCTAATAGTATCTTCCAGATAATTTTATTTTTCTTCGATCTCTGTGTTTTCTTCTTTCCCATTAAATCTGCTCCTGTTTCATTTGACTGGTGGAATGACTGGATATCTGGATACAGCGTATTCACAGTCAATACTAATTTACAACATTACGGGGGGAGTAGTCCACCGAGTTTCACAGCTGAAGGGGAGAGGCTCTGGCTGGAATAGGGGTGGGTTCAAACTCAATTTTTTAGAGCCATAAACGATAAATGGAAATTTATATGGGCTTCTCCCCGAATCACAAAGCTGGTATAATACCGCAAAACATTACAGAGAGAAGGAGGTCAAAATGTGGGAGCTCCGCTTCTTCCTCGAAGAGGATCTCATTGAAGAGCTTAGATTTGCCAAACCTCAACTGGCTAGAGAAAAAATAGAAGCGAGTTATCAAGCCGGATTACTCGAAATCGATAAAGAGGGAATAACCATCTTTTATCCTGTCAAGATGATAAAAAAAATTCAGATGAAGCGCGTCTGAATGGTGATCACTGAGTGTAGATTAGAAAAAGAAGGTTTCCCTCACTCATAAAATCTCTTTGTGCCCCTCCCTGGCACCGTAGGTTTGAGAAAATTTCTCACGAGACATAGAGATAATCTCATCGATCTGCTTATCCGAGTGGTCCGGATTAAAATGAGAGAGGTAGAGTGCGTTGACATTGGCCTCCGCTGCCACCTTTGTGCCTTCGAGCCAAGTGCTGTGTCCCCAGCCCTGCCTGCCAGAATCATACTCTTCAGGTGTGAACATGGCATCATACACCAGAATATCAGCGCCTTGGGCAAATGTGACCAGTTTCTGATCTGTTCCTTCCTTTGGATGTTCTGTATCGGTCGCAAATACGATTGTTTTCTCCTTATCTTGAATTTTATAACTCACGCTTCCCTGAGGGTGATTGAGGGGAATGCTGGAGATGTCTGCTCCTGCGATTCGGAAGTTATTTTCCGGAATCTTCTTGAATATTTTTTTGGACGGAGTCTCCTTGAATTCAAGAGGGAAATACATCCCGGCCATCAATCCACTTAAATATTTCTCGGTTACCTCTGGATTGCAGGCCGAGTGGAAATTGATAGTGGTTTTAGAAGAGTAAAGCGGAGCGAAGAAAGGGAGGCCTGTTATGTGGTCTAGATGGAAATGAGTCAGAAGGAGATGATGATTCTGCGGTTTTTCTTCCTCCTGACTGGCGAATATATCCCCGAGCTTCGATATCCCTGTCCCGGCATCGATGATGATCCATTCTCCATCTGATGTCATAATGCAGGCGCAGAGTGTGTGGCCTCCATATTTATTCCTGTCATCACCTGAGACAGGCATAGACCCTCTGACACCCAAAAATTCGAGTTCCATATTATGCCGCCTCGCTTCCTTTTGTTTTTGGCAGTGCATTTTCTTTTAGAAAAGGAGACGAATGCAAGCTGTAATTTTTCAATCCCCAGATTACTTGAGACAAAGTCACTTTGACGATGCCGGTTAAGGGGACCGCAAAAAGCATCCCGATGGCGCCAGCTATGTTTCCGCCAATAATCACGACAACGATCACGACCAAAGGGTGCATGTTGACGCTCTTCGAAACAACTAGAGGAGAGACAAATGCATTATCGATGGCCTGGACGAGTACAAATATGATGACGATCCAGAGAAGGACGAGTCCGAGATTGTCGGGATTGTTGAGGATTGCCGAGGCCAGGGCTGGAACAGCCCCCACCACTGGCCCGACATAGGGGATCATGTTGGCTACTCCAGCCAGCATTCCAATGAAGACGAAGTAAGGGACCGGATTATCAAACCGGAGGTTGATTAAGAATAATCCCAGAGTAGAAAGCAGGCCGACAATCAGAGCATCAATGGCCTGTCCTTGAATGTATTTCCCGACTTGATTCTCCACTTTATGAAGAATGTTCAAGGAGAGCTCGAAGTATTTGTTCGGGACTTTAGATATTACCACTCTTTTGAAGCGCCTGGAGTCCTTGATGAGGAAAAATGTGATAACCGGGACGATGATCATCGAGGCGAGGAACGACCCCACATTGTTAAAAAATTCGCCGAGACTGTTCAAGAGACTCACACCGATCTCGTTCAACCTTGCTGTCACGTTTCTTGCCAGCTCCGCATTATTGAAGTTTTTTTCGAAGAATGCCTCTATTTTCATGCTGAATTCGGTAATGACATTGGATTGAAGTTTGGATGTCATGGCCTCGACTGTGCGGATTATTCCCGGTATGATCAGGCTGAATGAGAAGCCGACAAGTGCAAGGATGAGAATCATGACGATGAGAATGGCCCACCCGCGTTTGAGTCCCCTGCTTTCCAAAAAGTCGACCACCGGGCTGAGAAGCACAGACAACAGCCAGGCGATGATGAACATGATCAGGACATCTTTGACAAACGGGAAGAGAAAAATGATGGAAGCTGTAACCAGAACGGTAAGGAAAAAGCGCCAGAATATTCTGAGTATTTGAGAGTAGAGTTGGTAGGTGTATTTATCCATGGTGCTTTGCGACCTTCTTCTCCTTGGTGTTCATCAGCATTTCGTCAGTTCGTCGCAGTCTTTCACCAATGGTCTTTGCCAGAGCAAACAGGACTTTTATTCCCAGTTTGGGTTTTCTGTAAAGGAGATCAAGGAAATCCGGGCGGAAGAATCCGATTATATCACAGTCTTCGCTGGCAATCGCCGAAGCAGAGCGCGGAGACTCATCCAGCAGGGCCAGGTCACCGAAGAAAGAGCCGTCGTTGAGTTTGGCTAAGGTTCGATTTTCCCCCTTTTTTTTCTCTTCAATTATTTCAATAGAGCCCTTAAAGATTATGTACATGCCGAGGCCAGGGTCACCCATGCGGATGATGGGTTCATTCTTTTTGTAAACACGCCTGTGCATGATTTTTTCAATTTCAGCAATTTCTTTAGGGATAAGGTCCGAAAATATTGGGATTTCCTTGAGAAGAGCAAAGATATCGTCATCTTTCTTTTTTTTTCTGAAAATTCCATTTCCCCAGATCGGATTATCCATGATTCCTCTCTTTTTTTTTATTTACCTTATCATATGTATATGGATTATCCAATTATTTTTTGACCCTAAAAAAAGGGGGCAGGCCCCTTTTTTTCAATAAAGGGGCCTATCCCCTTTTTTCGCTGTGGACAACGCAAAGTCCGTTCTGCTATATTCATATTGAGTCACAATTGAGCTAGATTATTCTCGAGTCGAATAATTGTAAAGGGAAAAAAGTCATGTCAATTATAAACATTGTCAGTAGCGATGGCCGGGTATCCAATTTTCAGATCGATAAAGATGTAATAACCATCGGGCGTAGTGATGATAACGACCTCGTCCTGTCGGATGGCTCAGTTTCACGCCACCATGCAAAGATTATCAAGGACCAGAAGAACTTTATCTTAAATGATTTGGGGAGTTTTAACGGGACACGGCTGAACGGAAAATCAATTCAGAGCGCCCCCTTGAATGATAAAGATGAAATAAGGATTGGAGTGGTAAAGCTAAATTTTTTGTCTGAAAAGGCAGCCCCGTCCCTATTGGACTCAGTTGTCTTAACCACGGATAAAGAGCCAGAAAAAGCACAGCAGCAGGTGGTGGAAACGAGCGCTGAAGAAACTCCTCAAGAAGATTCTCAGGAGCTGCTGATAGCCACAAATACAGATAAGAGCCTCATTGACAGCAGTCTTGTTTTCTCTCAGAAAAAGGCGAAAGTACAAGTAGAAGTTCCAGAAGAGATCACTTCCCTCGAAAGAATAAACAAAGTGCTTTTCGTCCTTTATGAGATCAGCAGACAGCTGCACACCATTCATGATTTCAACGAGCTTTTGACGAAGATTATGGACAATATTTTTGTGGTCATAGATGCGGATTACGGATTCGTTATTCTGACGGGAGCTAAAAGAGAAAATGACCTTTCGCCTGTAGTCGTCAAATATAAAGATGATAAAGTTAAAGGAAAGGGAGAGTTGAGAGCCAGTCGGACTATAATCGAAAGAGTCGTCAATGACAAGGTGGCTGTTCTGACCTCCAATGCGATGACTGATTCTCGGTTTGGCCAGGCGAAGAGCCTGATGATGCAGCAAATCCGGTCAGCCATGTGTGTTCCGCTCTGGAAGAAGGATAAAGTCATTGGCGTTATCCAGCTGGACAGTATCCGGACTGACAACCAATTCACCGAAGATGACCTTGAACTCCTCAAGGCAATCGGTTGTCAGATGGCCATGGTCATCGAACAGGCCAGTTTGAACGAAAAGATCCGGGAGGAAGAGCGTATGCGAAATCGCCTGGAGAGGTTCCATTCCCCTCAGGTGATTGAGATGATTCTCAAGGAGAGTGAAGAAGAGCAAGAAAATATTATGGAGTCCAAGGACATTACAGCGACCATACTTTTTACCGATATTATCGGATTCACAAGCCTTTCAGAAGAGATGTCGCCCCGGGAAATCAACTTGATGCTGAACCAATTCTTTTCCAGGATGACAGATATCATCTTCAAGTATGATGGAATGATCGATAAGTATATTGGAGATTGTATAATGGCCGTCTTCGGGGCTCCAATGGAGAAGAAAAAGGATCCGGAAAGGGCTATTCGGGCAGCCCTGGAAATGAGGAAAGAATTGAAGAAGATGATGGAGAGTGAAGGCCTGGAGAAAAAATTTAGTGTCCGGATCGGGATAAACACCGGCAAAGTCGTAGCTGGAAATATAGGCTCACCCACACGGATGGAGTACACGGTCATCGGAGATCCGGTGAATATCGCATCCAGATTAGAATCTATCGCCGATCCCAATCAAATTCTCATCGGGGATGAGACATACAAGCTTGTCAAAGGAAAATTCAAGATTAAAAAAGTCGGGCCCAAAATAGTCAAGGGGAAGAGCGCAGAAATCATTGTCTATGAAGTTCTTTAAAACAAAAGGGGGACGTTCCCCAAGGTGCCACCCTAGAGCCCTTTTGTCTGATAATGATAAAAATAAATAACTTCATCGTGTATTTGTTTTTCCGCGTGCTCATGAGTCATCATTTTTTTTAAGGTGTCCCCTTGGGGAACGTCCCCAATCGGTATTATGAAAAAGAAACTGAAGAAGATTTTCATCATCAGTGGAGTGACACTTGCCTCTTTAGTGATTCTTCTAATCATTTCTGTTTTGTTCATCTACTTCAACAAATCGTTCGTAAAAAATTACTTGGAGAAGTCAGTGGCTAAGAGGGAAGGGACTCTGATGACAATCGGAAAGCTCGACTACAGCCTCTTCCCGCTGCGTGTCCAGGCCGATTCAGTCAAAGTGACTCAGGTGATTGGCGGGATGGAAGTGGATGTTTTTATCAGCCAGTTGAACGTCAACGGTTGGTTTGGACGATTGATCAGCCGGAAAAGGCCTTCTCTTCAATCTATCGATGTGGCAGATGCGACCTTTCGTGTCCATATTAAGGAAATGGCAGAAGAGCCGTTAGATTATCAATTGATTATGCGCCAAATACAGGATGCCTTAAGCCATTTGGAGCAATTGAATGTGAAGGGCTTCTCCATCCAGTATATCATGCCCACAAGCCGCTTTGATTTGGGAAGATGCAGTTTCCTCTTATCTGATTCAGAAAAAGAGGGGGAATTCATATATTCTCTGAGTAGTGAGAAAATCAAAATAGATAGTGCACCCCAAAAGTTCTTTTTGGAAGGAGCATTTCAGTTATCAGGGAAATTTTCTTTTCTGGAGCTCCCATACTTCGAAGGAGATGTGGTGCTCACTCCCTCGAAGTTCGATTTCAAAGATGAGTCACTCCAACTGCCAAAAGTCTTAATCGGGATGAAGGGTGAATTCCCTTTGGATAAAAAGACCGTCTCTTTCCCAAAGCTGACAGTGAGTATTCCTTCCCTCGTGGACGTCTCAACTTTTCTCGATTTGGGCATGGGTGAAGAATCCTCACTCGTTTCTTCTGCTCAAATTCAAGTAAAGGATTTAAGCGACGCTTACACATTATTCGAGCCTTATTTAAAACCCTATATTCCTTCTCAGATAGAGTCTTTCGCAGTGAAGGGGTCTGCTTATCTGGAAGGAGAATACCGGTCCACCCGCACTCCCTCAGAACAAAAGACAGATATCAAGGGGATGATGCGGATCGAACCCACTCAAGTCCTTTGTGTAACTTCTGCGTTTGATTTCGAAGGCTCAATTTCCGGAGAATTCAGGACAAGCGGTTCTCTTCCTGATATGCGGCTTTCCGGATCATTGGATATCGAAGAAGGAATTCTATCTCGCGATGATATAGACATACAGGATTTTTCTCTGGGACTGTCGCTCGATGGGACGAGCTCTTCTCTAGAAATCTCCCGGCTCAAAGGCAGTCTCCTGGACATTGCTTACTTTTTAGATGACAGAAAGGTCGATTTGAAAAAAGTCGGATTCGACAGTCAAGGCAGTATAGATATTGCGGGCAAGAAAGTGAACCTGGCCCGGATGGATATCCAGATTCCTCCTCTGACTCCAGTTCAGATGAATGCAGTGGTTGACCTTCAACCTCAGGGCGAGAAATCTGTCCATCTGAAAGGATCAAAATTGGATTCATCGGAAATATTGAACCTGTTTTCATCATTCATCCCAGAAAGCGTGTTAAAATTGGAGCCAACGGGTCATTTTGATCTGGATGTCCAAGCGAATCAGTCTCCAGAAACAGAGGAGGAATGGGATCTTCGGAGTACAATAAACCTATCAGGCGTAGGATTCCACAATGAGTCTTTCACATTCGCGAGCGAATCTCTTCATCAAAAAATAGTCTTCGAGGGAAAGTACAACCCATTGAAGCAATACATAACTTTTTCGGCTGATTTGGATCTTTCCAAAGGTGAATCACTCTGGAATGCATACTACGTGGACTGGAGTCAGAGCCCATTCCAGTTAAAAATGTCCGGAGTTTATCATGTGCCTCTTAATAAACTGGATGATTTATCCATGGAGACTTCTCTTTTTTCTGAGGGAAGAATAAATGTTCAAGGGTCATTGAGCTTTCAAGAAACTTCCTTGATGGATATGCAGGTTTCCGCCTCCAAATTAAACCTCGGTTCGCTGTATTCTTTCTTATCTCAGGGACAACCGATTGAAGAGTATGCGTTGGATTTCGGAGGCGATGCAGAAGCAAAAGTACGCATGAGAATGGAGAACAGTGTTCTTTCACTCGACGGGCAGTTTTGGATCAAGGATGGCTCTGTAAAAAACGAAGATAAGAACCTTTTAATAGACGGAATACAGGCTGAAATCCCCTTTTATTATGAAAATCCGGTCCAAGAAAGCAATGAGGAAGACTCTTTCGTGAAGGACGGATACTTCAGAGTCGATAAATTCGAGAGTCCGGCTCTTTCCCTGGCGCCTTTCCAGCTCGATATACACGCAGGAAAAAACGGATTCAGCCTTGAGTCTTTGACACTGGACGTATTCGATGGGAAGGCCACATTGGGGAAGGCTGACTTTACCATAGACCCTGAGCTCCCGAGTATCAGCGGCATTCTTTCGTTTTCTTTGAGTGACTTGAACCTATCAAAGCTTCCTGTTCAATCCGAGCAATTCAGCCTGAGGGGCACTGTCCAGATGGATTTTCCTCGTGTCGAGTTGACTCCCGATGAGATCAACACTGAAGGAAAAGCTGAGTTGGAGATGTTTGACACGATTATTTTAGTCGAGAATATACACGTCACCAAGCCCTTTACCAAAAATCGAACGATTTTTTTGGACATGAAGTTTGATGATTTGAATTTAGAGATGCTTACCGATTCTATTCCGTTTGGGAAGGTGACTGGCATTTTGAAAGGAGAGGTCAGAGACCTCGCCATTTCTTATGGACAGCCAGAACGGTTCCTATTATCTCTGGAATCGGTCAAGAAAAAAAGAGTCCCTCAGAAGTTCAGCGTGGGAGCAGTCAACGACCTGTCAATCATCAGTTCAGGGGAAGGCTCTGCAGTGGCCTCGAATAAGGGCTTCACCCGATTCATCTCCGAATTCGGGTATGAGAAGATAGGGATTTTTTGCTCGTTGAAGAATGACATGTTCACACTGAGAGGAACCATCAGAGAGAAGGGTGTGGAGTATCTTGTCAAGAGGTCTTGGCTTTTTGGAATCAGTGTGGTAAATAAAAAAACTCGGAACCGAATCCGGTTCAAGGATATGACGAATCGATTGAAGAGGATCGGGCAGTCCGAGGGAGCGACGACTAAAAAAAAGGATTTGTGATATAATAAAATAAGAGATTTTTTAACGAATATAAAAAATTATTAAAGTGAGGGCTAAAATGAGAACAAAATCCTTAAAAATCGTTTCTTCCAGTCTATTTCTGCTCTTCCTTTTCTCCTGCCTGACCATAAACATCTATTTCCCTGAAGCTGAAGTGCAAAAGGCAGCTGAGGAAATTGTGGATGAAATCAGAAAAGAAGCAGAGAAGAAGGAAAAGAAAGACAAAGATTCTCAGATGATAGAAATGGACCAGGCGATAAGCGGCGGGGGCGGATCATTTTCGCTTGTTTCATCTCTGTACGCTCAAGAAGCGACTGAAGTGACGACTCCAAAGATCCGGGCTCTTAAACAATCCATTATAGACAGATACGCGAAACTCAAACCGTTTAGAGACAAGGGGAATGTGGGTGAAGGAAACGACGGGTTCGTTAAAATCAGGGATGAATCCGGATTGAACTTGAAAGACAAGGCCACGCTGCGAAACCTGGTGAAAGATGAGAATAACGACCGGAAGAATATGTATGCGGAAGTAGCCAGAGCTATGGAAATTGATGCCAGCCAGATTCCCAAGATCCAGAAGGCATTCGCTGCCCAGTGGATAAAAAAAATTGCGCTGCCTGGATGGTGGATTCAAGATGAAAAAGGAGCGTGGACTAAAAAACAGTAGTATACGAATCATTCCATTTTTTACTGGAAACCGTTTCTTTTTCACTTGAAAAAATAGCGGGCGCGTTTCCAACCAAACAATCTTGAATGAATCACACAGGCCACATGAGTTATTCATGAATCGAGGTCGAATTTAGAGGAGTCAAGCATGAAAAGAAAGAAGAGAAAACAGCTTAAAGAAGATGAATTTGTATCCATAGTCAACAAAATTATCCATTATGTTCGGGACCACACAAAAGAGATTATGACTCTGTGTGTTATGATCCTTGTCCTTGCTCTGGTTTTTATTGGAGGTAAATATATTTCCAGGCAGAGTCAAAAGAAGGAGAGCCAGAAACTTGCTCAGATCCTGGATCTCCAGAGTGATTTGAACAATAAACCAGAGAATTTGGCCAAGCTTGAGGAGATGGCCGGAAAAGGTAAATTCACTCGATTGGGATACATCTATCTCTCTACATACTGGATAGAGAACGGAGATTTGGAAAAAGCACAAATTTATCTTGAGATGATACCGAATAAGCCGAAGGATATCGTCTTCTACCAGGCCCAGGATCTTTTGGGCCAGATTTATTTCAAACGGAAAGATTATGATAAAGCCATCGAAATTTACAGGGCGATAGAAGAAGATGATCCTGAAAGCTATTCTCTGGATGTGGTGCTTTTTCACAGAGCAGAAGTTCATGAGGAAAAGGGAGAGTCTGACGAGGCCTTGGCGCTCTACAGGAAAATCCAGCAGGAGTTCTCCCAGACATATTATGGATTTGATGCATCTCAAAAGGTCAGTCAATTAGAATCGAAGAAATAATCTGTTGTAAATTCAGGAAAAAAAGATATAATATTTTGTTAATTCAACGAGGAGGAAATAAATGGCTTTAAAGATCACTGAAGAATGCATTAATTGCGCGGCCTGTGAGCCTGAATGCCCGAACGATGCCATCACCATGGGAGATGAAATTTACGAGATCGATCCTGAGAAGTGCACTGAATGCGTTGGGCATTTTGATGAGTCTCAGTGCGTCGCTGTTTGTCCTGTTGATGCCTGTGTTCCAGATCCCGAACATAAGGAGTCAAAGGAGGAATTAGAAGCCAAATTCAAGTTGCTTACAGAAGAGTAGATTTTTTCTTACTTGTGTACTTTAGCTTGAGATAGGAGTGATTTCGGTCACTCCTTTTTTTTATTCGATAGATGGAAGAAGAAAAAACAAACGGAGTCGAGGGAGAAGTCAGGATTCCCCCGTTTTCTCTAAAAAAGAATATCTGGATTAACATTCTCCTCTTCATCGTTACAGTGTTCTCTACGTTTTTTGTGGGGATATCTCTGAGCATTAATTATTTATACACGGATGCTCTCCCTCAAGATACACAAATCCCTGTAACTATTGAGATGGTCATGGACCCACAGGTCATATCGTTGAGTCTGATTTATGTGGTTGTGCTTCTCGGAATTTTATTGGGCCATGAATTCGGTCATTTTTTGACTTGCCAGTATTACAG
This sequence comes from uncultured Eubacteriales bacterium, assembly GCA_964346585.1. Taxonomy (GTDB): domain Bacteria; phylum Acidobacteriota; class Aminicenantia; order Aminicenantales; family Aminicenantaceae; genus SOIA01. Next base: position 26,220 of record CAYFVQ010000246.1, read on the forward strand.
GATAAACGCCACTCTTCCTTATTTTATCCCGGCGCCCACACTGATCGGAACTCTGGGTGCCTTCATCAAGATAAAATCTCCCATCACCAGAAAAAAGCAGCTTTTTGATATCGGAGTGTCCGGGCCTTTAACAGGCTTTATCCTTGCGGTTCCCGCGTTGGCCTATGGCCTTTCTCTTTCTAAGGCTGTTCCTCCAAGTTTTCAAGAGGGGGAATTCGTTTTTGTTTTCGGTGAGCCTCTTATTCTGAAGCTTATCGGAGCTCTGGTATTTAAGGATGTTCCGCCCGATTACAGTGTCTTCCTTCATCCTGTCGCCTTTGCAGGCTGGGTGGGGATACTCGTTACGTCATTTAACCTCTTTCCTGTTGGACAACTTGATGGAGGTCATGTGTCTTACGCTCTCCTGGGGGAGAAGTCCCGCCAATTCGGGAAGTTTATTCTAGTCGTTTTTGCAATCATGGGATTTCTTTTCTGGATAGGATGGTTCATCTGGGCATTTCTCCTCACGTTTCTCGGATTGAAACATCCCCGAATTATCGATGATGCGGTTCCATTGTCTCCACGGAGAAAATTCATCGGGTATCTAATGGTTTTGATATTCATTCTTTCCTTTATCCCGGCTCCCATCAAGGGATATAATTTTTTCGATATTGTGAAGGCGTTTCGGTTCTGAGACGTCCAATTCGCTTCCTCCATTCCCTTAATTGGATTTCTCCAATTTTTCATCAATGCACTAGTTTTAGGGATGAACCAAACAAAAAAAGGAGGTCGGAGTTATTAACAAATTCTGTGGAAAAGTTGTGGAAAAACGCACATATTTTTTACCAAATTTTCGAATTTTCTTGCAAATATGACAATTTGCACAAAAATTAGTCACACCTGTTAAGTGATTGATAATAATATACTTATGAAAGTGTTGAAAATAAAGAAATTACAGGGACAAAAAATCAGCGAGCGATAGCGGTCACATGTGGAAGGATGAAGGAATCATCTGAATTTCCTGTTGAAGAGCTGCTGTGGGCAGCCATTTTGTGCGATTGCAGTTCAAATGAAGAAAAAATTCTCGATTATCAAGAAAAAATCCGACTGGAAAAAGCGAAAATATCAGGGGGAAGAAATTTAAAGAATATCTTGGTCATTCTCGGACTCTCCATCGATGAATGATTGACTTCAGGATTTGATTTATTTGATGGGCTGATTCTTTTTTATCTTATTAAGAGCGTAGGCGATTTGTCCGATAGAGAGTGACTCGTCGTTAGGGGAATAGTTCATCGGCCGAAGGATAGTGAATCCCTTTTTCCTCAGAAGAGCGGTCGCTCTGTACAGCAGCTCTTTATTCAAGAAAACACCTCCGACAAAGACCACAGTATCGATGTTCTGTTCTTTTCTCGCTTTTTCTGCGACAGACGCTGTGACTCGAGCGATCGTGTTGTGAAATTTTGATGAGATAGAAGAGACCTGGATCTTTTGTTCCAAATCCTTGACCACAGATTGGATGGTCCTGGTAAAGGAGATTTGGACAGGGGAAGAATGGTTTTGAACCGAAAAGTCGTAGCTTTGACATATGTCTTCATCGGCAGCTGATTCCAATCTCATGGGGGCTTCAGCTTCAAATTCAACTTCAAGGGGTGATAGCCCCGTGAGAAAAGACACGGCATCAAACAACCTGCCGCAGCTTGAAGTGAGGGGACTGTTAATATTCTGTTCGATCATGCTCATCACGCCTTGGATTCTATTTTTTCCGACTCTCTTCAGGGATTGGACACTCGGGAGTTTGGAGCGGTAGGAGTCCATAAGGTAAGATACAGCCATGCGCCAGGGTTGCTTGGCAGCCATATCTCCTCCGGGAAGAGGAACATTTTTGAAATGCGCAAACCTTTCAAAGGAGGAATAGTCAGCAATCAGGAATTCGCCGCCCCAGGCAAGTCCATCCTCTCCGAAACCATATCCGTCAAAGCTCACCCCCAGGACCTTCTTATTGGGAATGATTCTGTGTTCGAGGAGAGGAGCCAGGATATGGGCGAAATGGTGCTGGACTTGAAGGAGGGGAAGCCCGGATTTTTGAGCGTATCGAGTTGTGTGGAAATCAGGATGCAGGTCTGTAACGATGATCTCCGGTTGAGCTTCAAAGAGTCGAGTGAGGTGCTGGATTGTTTCCTCAAAGTATTTGAAATTCTGGTACTCATCCAGGTCACCCAGGAACTGGCTTGTGACCACATATCCGTTTTTATAAATAGAGATTGTATCCTTGAGCTCTCCACCGAGTGCCAGTATATGCTGGGGAGTTACTAGTTCCTCGTGAACTCTCTGAGGGTAGGGCACGTATCCTCGTGCGCGCCTCACGAACAGGGGTTGTTCATCCACAACCTTGATGACCGAGTCATCGGCTCTCATATAGATTGGACGATTGTGTGAGAGGATATAGTCGCAGAGTGTGTTGATTCCTTCTTCTTCGTCTTTCATGATGGGGGCATCTTTTTTGTTGGAGCTTGTGGCAACAATGAGGTCAAGATATTCCAGAAGAAGATAGTGGAGAGGCGTGTAGGGGAGCATGAATCCCAGTTCATCAAGATGCGGTGCGATTCCCTTGATCTCTCTTTTTTTCTTGAGGAGGACAATAGGCCGACGGGCTGAAAGGAGCAGCTCTCTCTCTGCAGGGGAGAGAAGAGCGAATTGTTCTATGGTTTCAAGATTGCGGGCCATCAGAGCTAATGGTTTCGTTTTCCTCTCTTTGATTTTTCTCAAGCGATTGACAGACTCAAGGTTCAAAGCATGACAGATAAGATGGAAGCCTCCGAGTCCTTTGACTGCCAGTATCTTTCCCTCTTTAATCAAGGATGCGGCTTTCTTGATTCCCCCGCTTAATTTTTTTCCGGTTCTGGAATGAGTGAGGTGGATTTGAGGACCACAAAAAGGACAGGCAACTGGTTGAGCATGATACCTTCTATCCATGGGATGCGTGTATTCTTTTCGGCAGTCTGTGCACATGGAGAAGCTGTGCATCGTTGTTTCTTTTCTGTCGTAGGGAAGAGATTTGACGATCGTGTACCTTGGTCCACAGTCTGTGCAGTTGATGAAGGGATAATGATATCTCCTATCCGAAGAGTCCATCATTTCTTCATGGCAGCTTTCACAGATGGAGATATCAGGAGAAATGAAGACAAAGCTTTCTCCCTCCTTTGATTTTTGTATGGTGAAGTCTTTGAGGTTGAGGAATGAGGCGCGCTCCAGAATGATTTCTTCAATCTGAGAAAGAGGAGGCTGAGTCTCCTTGAGGGCTTTCAGGAACTTTTTAAAATCTGTTTTCTCCTTGCTTTCGAGATGGATTTCCACGCCGAATCCGATATTCTTAACCCAGCCTGTGTACTGGAATTCATGCGCTAATCGGTAGATGAAAGGTCTGAATCCGACGCCCTGGACGACTCCGGAAACCACCATCCGAATGGCATTTTTATTGACTGTACGTGTCCTTTGTTTGATATTCATCATTCATAAGTTTCCAGAGCTCAATTGATAGATATCGCTGCTCGCAATGATGTCAGTTCATTTATTCCTTTGACTGTAGAGGCATCCGCAGTAATTCTGGCGAAAGACCCCATGATTTTTACTTAATTCCACGCTTTTCTTGAAACCATCCTTCTTTTTAAAATCGGCTTCTAAAAAGTTTATTCGGAACTTGCGTGAAAACATCTTTCCCACTCTGTTCAGCACATCCGCTTTCTTCAGTGGGCTGAGGCTCATCACTGTTGTGAACATGTCGTAGCCCAATTTAGAGGCTTTCAGAGCTGTTTTTTCGAGTCTCATGGCGTAACAGACATCGCATCTTCTTCCCTTTTCTGGTTCGTCCTTGAATTTTTGAGTGATCTTGAACCAGCGTTCATCGTCGTAGTCCTCTTCAATGAGGTCCACATTCAGGATACGAGCGACTTTTCTCGTTTCTTCCAATCTTTTGGCGTATTCCTCTGAAGGATGGATATTGGGATTGTAGAAGTACCCACTGACCTCATAATTTTCCTGGAGTCGCCCAAGGACGTAGAGCGCGTCCGGAGCACAGCAGACATGCACGAGCAGTCTTGGCTTGTTCATGATGTTATTTTAAACTGGATGAGGAATGGAGTAAACGGAATAAAGATTTCTTGCTACAAATTTTTAATGTTTTCTTCGACTTCTTTGATGCGTTTGTTTGTCCTGTCTATCTGCGAATAAAAAGGAGCGAGTTTTTTATTGTCAACCCTGTGGTCGTTGGCTAGCTTCCCAATGCTTTCAAAGAGCGGCTCTTTGTGCCTCTCAATGTCTTTTATCTTTTTTTGAGATTTTTCCTTATTCCTTTTCCATTCCTTGGTTTCTTTCTGGAAAATCCGTGTTTGCTCTCTTTTATCTTTTTCAATTTTTTTTATCTTGTTTTCACTTTCAATTATCTTTTTTTGGAATTTGTCTACCTCCGCTTCCATAGCTGATTTTTTTTCCCTATGAGTCTGGAGTTCCGTCCGAGTTTTTTCTCTTTTTTTCTCCAGATTCTTTATATTCTCATCGACCTCTTTTTTCTTGGCTCTCTTCTCTTCAGCGGAAAACTTTGTGCTGGCTTTTGTCTCTTTAGCCGTCCTTTCCTCAGCCTCTAGAATTTTTTCAGCATATTCCATATCTTTCTGTTTTTGGATAAGGCTGAGTTCAGCGAGCTTTGCCTTTTCTTTTGTTTCGGCCATTTTTTCTTTGATAGGCTCGATCTCGTCTTCCGTTTTCTGGATTTGGTCTTCATGCTTCTTGCAAGCGGTGTTGTATTGATCCTCGAGTTTCTCAATTTTTATCTCGGCTTCTTCCAGATCCTTTTGTGCGGAGTTCTCTTTAGTTTCAAGATCTTTCAGTTCCTTAATGATTTTTTCGCCCTTTTCAACATTGACACCCTCTGTCCAGGCTTCTTGGCCCATTTCTTTGATGAACTCGTCTTTTTTGCGGTTCTCTCTTTTGAGTCTTGCTTGAAGACGGATTTTCACCATTCTTCGTTTAGCGCGGGAAAAAAACAAATTCAGCCGCTGCCTCAATGATTTATCCCTTAAGAAAATAAAAAAGGTTAAAAGCGCGATGATGCAAAGGAGAAACCAGAGGGTCCAATAGGGGAGTCCTTCGCCTTGCAGTGGCGATTCTATCTGCAGCGCGTAGACGCTCGTGAGGATGCTGCTCATTTCTGTTCCTTTATCTTCCCCGTATTTTAGTATATTTTTACCTATTCTTTAAATATCTTTTTTTCTTTTTTATTTTTCTTCCCTTTTTTTTGGGCATGAGTTTGTCCGGTGATCGGTTTTGTTTCGGCTTCCATCGGCTTTTTTTTCGAGGACCTTTTTTTTAAAATTCGTGATGCCAGTTTCCTGTTCTTATCCAGTGGCTCGTCACGAATTCCCTGAATGACTTCTATTTTTTTCCAGGGAATTCGCCTGATGATCTGTGGAGGATTTATCGGAGGGGAAGAATTCTGTACGGACCAGTCGATGAGATAGAGCATGGCCGGGAGGTTTTCATCAAATATGGACTGAATGTCCTCCTCCGCATTGAAGAATTCGCCTTGAAGCCTATCCGCAGGAGGAAGTTCAATCGTGAAAGATGGGATGCCGTAGGCCCCATAACTCCAGTCTGTTGTGTCGCCGTTAGTCAGATAAAATCCTTCTCCAGCCTGCATGAATCCATAATCGTTTCCATTGACGGCCTGCATTTGTGTGGACATATCTGTGGCTATTTGTTCGAGAAGTAGATCGTCTGCAGAAGGTTGATCGGTGTACCCCCAGGGATACAGGATGACCTGGGAAAAACTGTGGTAGGAGATTAGTGCGGTAAAATTCCTTTGGGCAAAGAGGTCTCTTATGGCTTGTGTTTCAGGTTCTGAAAAGGGGGAAGGACCTCGATAGGTGTTTGAGAAGGTATAAGGACTTGACCCGATATTGTCAATCCCCCACTGGTATCCATAATTTCTGTTGAGATCGATACCATATGTTCCGTCTCCATTATCCCGTCTGTTTTTCCGCCAGTAGCGGTAAAAATGGATGGAATATTCGAGACCGTCTGGATTTAAAAGAGGAACAATCCAGATCTCACTCTGGTTAACAAGGTTTTGGACCTGGGGATCTGACGCATAATTTTCGACAAGGTATTCCGCGAGAAGATACGGGATTTCGACCGAGATCCATTCCCGTGCATGGTGGCATCCTATAAATATGACCTCGGCTTCAGACTCATCACTGAGGACATTATCACTGATTTTGAGAGCGTAGATGTTTCTTCCTTCGATGGACTCGCCGATGATGGAGATTCTGGCAAGGTTAGGGTAAGAGTCTTCAAGAGCGAACAGGTCTTGTTCGAGTTCTCTGGAGGAATGATACTCACCGTTGACTCCTCCTTGGACAGCTCTCTGCGTTTGTTTGAATGGGTAGAGATTAAAAGTTTCGAGAGTGTAGGGAACGTTTTCTTCCTGGAGTTGAGGGAAGTCTTCGAAGTAGGCGATGATATAGATTCTGTTCTCCCATTCCATCAGGAAGTCGAGGTTCATTTTCGAGAGTTTTTCCAAGGTTTCCTGATTTTTTTCGACGCTGATGATGTGCGTCGTCCAGTAATCCTGCGCGGCGAGCGGACCAAAAGAGAGATATAATATGAGGATTGTGAAAAACACTTTTTTAACTATAGTTCCCCATCCTTCCTGTTGAATGTCATGCTTACCTTTCGATCGGTGTTCATGTGAAAATCTTCCTCTTGTCTGTTTTCTTCTCCTACTCTTCATTGTGTATCTTTCATTCATTTTTTTTCTTATCCGTAAAATTTCATCCATCTCTTTCGTTAATTTTTACATCCTGAAACTCAGAGAGAGCGAGAATTTGTTTGCAGAGAGTGAATTTCCGGAGCCTCTTTCTGCCCCCAGCAGCATGCCTGCATCCAAAGAGAGCTTTCCCCAATGGAGGCCTGTTCCGAAGGTGAAGTATGTATAGGAGGAGCTGGGTTCGACCATCGGTTGAGGGTCATAGCTGAAGCCCGCTCTGAAGGGGGCTTTTATTTCAGTTCCAAAAAGCCTCAGTGATGTCATGTATTCGACACCCGCACCGATTTTGATGACATCTTTGAAGTTTCTCTCCTGCTCGAACTCATCTCCGAAATAAATGATGCCGTATCGGGACCACCTGTAGAAGGTGAGATCAGAGGTGGCTCTGAGCTTGGGAGAGTACTGGAAAGATACCCCCAAGCCGGCCACAAAAGGTTGTTTGTACTCGCTTTTTTCCGAGGCTTCGGTCCTGATTTCAGTAATGGGAGAAAGAAATCTGTAAAGGCTCTCACTGTCCGTTTTTTTCACAAAAGGTGTGCGGAACACAGCCGCCACTCTAATTTTTCTTGTCATCTCCAGCACAAGACCTCCGTTGATGTAGAAAGCTTGAAAGTCGTGATGCTTCCAATCAGAAAAAGTGAGGTTTGAAGTCAATCTCTCATCCACATACTCTTTTTCAAGATAGCCAAAAGCGTAGTTCAATCCGATTCCGACAGAGAGGTTATTGAAAACCTTTCGGGCAATTGAGAGGTTGATGTTTTTCAGGTTGCCGGATTGTTCGAGTGTGAACGTATAATTGGAGGATGACACCATGGCCGAAGGACGGGCATAACTTTCAAGAAGAGCCATACTCAAGGCAAAGGTCCAGTTCTTTAGTCTTATCGAAGCTCCAGCGAAGTCAAACGAAAGAACGCTCAGGATACTGTTCTCATCAGAGTAGAAGGGGCCGGTGTTGATGGCTGAATATTTAAAGAGTGAGGCTGAATTGATTGAAGAATTGAGCGTGAACGTGATTCTAGGAAGAGCTGTCAGGAGAGCCGGATTCGAAAGAGCAACAGCACTGTCTGTGGCCGCGGTGTATTGCGTTTCGCCCATAGCCAGAGAAGGAGCTGTCTGGAGGCCAAAGCTGTTCCAGGTTCTCAAAGGGGCTTCGTCTTCGTACTGCCCAATTTGAGATAAGGAGACTTTGGGAAGGAAGGCAAGAATCATGGGAAAAAGAACAAAAAAGCCTAATCTGCGTATTCTCATTCGAATCTCCCGATTTTACTCGTCTTTCATACTATTTGCAAATCGAAAACAAGTATGCTATAGAATAGTGTTTTTAGAGGAATAATGAAGAAAGCAAACAAGCGACGGATAAAAATAACAGGAACAGGATTCTATGTCCCTGATAAAGTCCTGACGAATCAGGACCTCGAAAAATTGGTGGACACCTCTGATGAGTGGATCACAACGCGCACCGGGATCAAAGAGCGAAGGATTGTTACGGCTGACCAGGCCACTTCTGATCTGTCGATTGAAGCATCCCGGATCGCTCTGGACAATGCCGGGCTTAAAGTCAAGGACATCGACCTCATCATAGTCGCAACCTCAACTCCTGATACATTATTTCCTTCCACAGGATGCTGGGTGCAGAAAGGATTAGAGGCAGGGCATATTCCCGCGTTTGATATTTCTGCCGCCTGCACAGGCTGGCTCTACGGGATGATCGTGGCTGAAGGATTGATTCTTAACGGAGCCCACAAACGCATTCTTCTGATCGGTTCAGAAGTATTATCCAAGATTATAAACATGAAAGACCGAAGCACATGTGTTCTCTTCGGGGATGCCTCCGCAGCAGTCGTCCTTGAAGAGAGTGATGACGAATCAGGAATGCTCTCGTCCTACTGGAGAGCGGATGGAAACCTGGGAAACCTGCTCTCTCTGCCTGCAGGAGGAACACGCATCCCAGCGACTGTTGAATCCATCGCTCAGGATCTTCATTATCTTCAGATGAAAGGTAATGATGTCTTCAAACATGCCGTGAAGCGGATGGGCGAGGCAGCTCTGGAGGCGTTGGAATCGGCTGGATTGAATAAAGAAGATATTGACTATCTCATCCCTCATCAGGCTAATATCAGGATCATTGATGCCACAGGAAGACGCCTCAAAGTCCCATCTGAAAAGGTCTTCACAAACATCCATAAATACGGCAATGTCTCCGCCGCTTCCATCCCTATTGCCCTTCATGAGCTATGGGCAGAAGGGAAGCTTAAAAAAGGGGATATCATAGTGATGGTTGCCTTTGGAGCCGGATTCACCTGGGCTGCTGTCACTTACCGCTGGTAAATATCGGGATCAGACTTCCAGAATCTCAAAACTCCATCTTTCTTTTTACAGAGACTTTCAAAAAAAGGGGACAGGCCCCTTTTTTTTAAGTGTATAGGGTCAGACCTTAGTAATTTCAGTAATTTTCCTAAGATAATAAATTCGTGAAATTACTGAAATTACTAAGGTCTGACCCCATCATGCTGAATGTTTACTGGTTCAGGAGGGCGGAAAGGGAAGAAAAGAATCCGGTTATGAGCAGAGTTCCGACAGCAATCAGGAGCACACCTCCAATGATTGAAATGACCTTGAAATATTTCCTGATGGTTTTGAAATACTCGAAGAATTTGTGAAGGATAATGGCTGAGAGGAAAAAGGGAAGGCCCATGCCGATAGAGTAGAAGATGAGCAGGATTATCCCTTTTCCGATATCTTGGGTGGTGGCCGCCATGGTCAGGATGGCTCCCAGTATCGGGCCCACACAGGGAGTCCATCCCACGGCAAATGCCATCCCGACAAGGCATGTCCCGATGATCCCGAGGGGTTTGCTTTTCATGTGGATTTTCTTTTCCCTGTCAAGAAATTTCAGTCTGAATAGACCTGTGAAGTGAATGCCCAGGATAATAACGAGTATTCCCCCGCCGATCTCGAACCAACGGATGTTTTGGGCGAGAAATGTGCCCAGAAATGTGGCCGATGCTCCCAGAACAATAAAAACAATGGAGAAGCCGAGGATGAACATCAGGGAGTTGATGATGACGTTTTTCCGGACGTACCTTAAGCTCTTCTCAGCGGAAAGTTCTTCGATGGATATGCCTGTGATAAACGCCATATAGGAGGGGATCAAGGGAAGCACACAGGGCGACAGGAATGAGATGAGACCAGCCGTGAACGCAACTAGCATGGAGACGTTTTCAGTTCCAGGCATCTGTTATTTTTCTTCTATCAGCTTAGTGAACCAGTTTTCGACGAATTTTTTATCCACTTCGCCGATCTGTCGATGCCGGATTTTTCCCTTCTTGTCGATAATAATGGTGACTGGAACCGCTCGAAAGGGGCCGTAATCTTTATTGAGTTTCGATGTCGTCATGGCTACAGGGTAGTTGATTTTGTATTTTTCTGTGAATTTGAGGACTTTGCTTTGGCTAATTGTGTCAATGGATATTCCGATGATTTCTAATCCTTTATCTTTATACTGCTCGTACGCTTCGATGAAATCAGGAATTTCTCTCTTGCACGGTCCACACCAGGTGGCCCAGACATTCAGCATAACTACTTTTCCATTCAAGTCTGAGAGGGAGATTTCACTCCCCTTGAGGTCTTCCAGAGTGAATTCTGGAGCATCAGGATAGTCTTGGCTGGACATTCCCGGCATTTCCGCTTTGGCGTTGACAAGTAATATAAGAACCATTGGGATTAAAATCCATGCGTATCTTTTCATTTGAATCTCCTGTGAAAGCAAAACCGATTGAACATTCTCGATTGACCTGAATCCCGGTCGATTGAGAAATTACTATTAAGATAGTAATTATAGATTCTTCGGGAATTCTTTGCAATCATTACATGAAAATTGTCTCTGCGGCTGTTGTTTCGTTTTTAAAGTAAAGTGTAAGGTCATCCACCTACGGACTGCCGATCACATTTGCGAGCAGCCTCTCCCACTTCTTATCCACTTCCTCCTGGATGAAGGCCACTTCCTCCTTTTTCAGGTGTCGGAATCGACCCTGGATTCTCAAGTAATCGTCAATAAATTTTTTTTCTTTTATTTTGATGTTCAGTGTGTATTTCTCTCCCCATTCGATCTCGTAAAGAGGAAAGATGGCATTCTGGACGACCATGCGGGAGAGCTTGATCGTGTCTTCAGGTCTGCTCTTCCAGCCCGAGGGGCAGGGAGCATAGATATGAATGAATCGTGTTCCTTTGATGTCTTTGGCTTTTCTGATTTTCTTGAAGAGGTCTTCTGGATATCCCACACTGGCTGTGGCTATATATGGAATGCGGTGAGCCGCCATTATGGCTTCCATGTCTTTTTTGGGTCTGTTCTTGAAGTGTTTGACAGGTGTGGTGGTTGTCCAGGCTCCGTAGGGAGTGGCGGAGCTTCTCTGGGTGCCGGTGTTCATGTAGGCTTCATTATCGTAGCAGACATAGATGATGTCGTCGTTGCGCTCGGCAGCTCCCGAGAGAGCCTGAATGCCGATGTCGAATGTGCCGCCGTCACCGGCCCACGCGACCACGGCTGTCTCTGTATCGCCCACCATTTCCAGCCCCGCTTTGACACCCGAGGCGGATACGGCCGCTGTTTCAAAAGCGCAGTGATAGATAGGCACGTCGAGAGAAGAATAGGGGAATGGCCCGTCTATGACTGACCAGCAGCAGGCGGGAATGCAAAGCACGACTTTTTTTCCTAGTGCTTTAAGAACATACCTCATGGCTAGAGTGGCCCCGCAACCCTGGCATGCCAGGTGGCCGGAGTTCATCAGCTCTTCTTCAGGGAGCGAAAGCCGCATCTTTTTTTCTTTGCTCATTTTTTCACTCCTATCCAGACAATATTCTCTTCGGGCTTCTCCTTCTCCTGGGCGTATTGGGCGATTTCTCGAAAGGTAGACGGAGTGATATCCCTTCCTCCCAGCCCTGTAATGAAGCCGAAGATAGGGATGCCATTAGTTTGCCCGAACACCGCGGATTTGACTTCCTGGAAGAACATTCCATGATGACCGTAAGAAATGTTTCGATCCACCACAGCTATCTTCTTGGCGCCTTTGACGAAATTCCGCACAATCTCGAAGGGGAATGGCCGAAAAACCTTGATCCTCAGGTTCCCGACTTTCATCCCTTCCTTGCGGAGCTCATCCACGGCTACTTTTGCTGTGGATCCCATAGTCCCGGAAGTGATAAAGATCAAATCGGCATCCTCACAGAGGTGTTCCTCCACAATACCCAGATAACGGCCGAATATTTTTTCGTATTCTCTCCCTGTCTTTTCGATCAAAGCCTCCACTTTTTCCATGTCTTTTTGGAGTTTATACCTCAATTCGAAATAGTGCTCGGGTGATGTGAGGCCGCCGAAGGCATGAGGATCCTCAGGAGTCAGTGTGATCTCCGGTTTAAACGGGGGGAGAAATTCGTCAACTTTTTCCTGTTCAGGGATATCGACTACTTCATACGTGTGAGACAAAGTGAAAGCATCAAGAATCACCATGCTGGGGATGAGAAGCTTTTCTGAGACTTTGAACGCCTGGATCACGGTGTCGAGAACTTCCTGATTGTTCGCGCAGTAAAACTGAATCCAGCCGGTATCCCTCTGGCTAAGGCTGTCGTTCTGGTCTGACCAGATACTCCAGCCAGGAGCCATGGCCCGGTTGATGTTTCCCATGACAACAGGAAGCCTCCCTCCCGATGCCCAGTGAAGCAGCTCATGCATGAGAGTCAAGCCCTGTGACGAAGTCGCTGTGAAGGTTCGGGCTCCTGTCAGTGATGCGCCGAGGCATGCCGCCATGGCAGAATGTTCGGATTCTACCTTTATGAACGTTGCATCCAGAGTCTTGTCCGCACACATCTCAGAGAGGAGCTCAACAACCTGGGTTTGAGGAGTTATCGGGTAGGCAGCGATCACCTGAGCCCGTCCGAGCATGGCCCCGTAAGAAAGAGCGTGGTTTCCCATGATGACTTTTCTCATTTTTCATCCTCCACCATTGCGATGCATTTAGAAGGGCATTCTTCCGCACAAAGGCCGCAGCCCTTGCAGTAGTCATAGTCGATCACAGGCCATTCATCCTCGATGATGATGGCCACATCAGGGCAGAATTTCCAGCAAATTCCGCACTGAATGCAGTTCTCAAGGTCAATAACAGGTTTGATATTTCGCCAGGCCCCTGTTTTGTTATAAAGCATGGAACCCACTGACATGGGCATCAGTGGAAATTCCTTTTCGGATTTAAAATCACTTTTTTGAACCTGTTTCTTTTTTTTCATGCTATCCTCTTCTATATTATACCATATCTATAGGAATAGAGTAGTTAATAAAGGTGGTGAAAGCTGTGAGGTGTTGAGTTTGGCCTTCAAGAACAATCATTTTCATCCGAGTGGAACGGTTAACCTGAATGGAAAGTTGTCCTCACTCACTTTTCTATTCGGTACAGAATAAAATGGCAGACAGAATGATTGAAAGGAGTATCTTTCTATCTTCACTCATGCTTTCTCGAATGCTTCTTTGGCGGCATCTGCATTCTCCTCTGGCTTTATGGGCACGCCTTCCTTAACAGCTTCAAGAAGAGATTCAATTCTGGCAAGCTTCAGTATCTTCACAACGGCTCCCACGATGGACGTGTTGACAATCGGAGCCGCCAGAGTTCCGAGTTTATGCTTGACTGCGATTCCCGTGGCATTAAAGGTCACAATTTTATATTTATTCGGGAATTTGAGTTCTTCGGGTTTTTTATCGGTGTTGATAATGATCATGCCTCCTTCTTTAAGGCCCTCTGTGACATCGATGGCATCAATAAGAGTTGGGTCGACTACAATTACATGGTCGGGTTCATAGATTCGACTTTTATCATAAATGGGATTAACATCGATGCGAATGAAGGCAAAAACTGGAGCGCCTCTTCTTTCAACTCCGAATTCAGGGTAAGCCTGAACGTAGTTTC
>CAYFVQ010000247.1:0-21090 GCA_964346585.1 uncultured Eubacteriales bacterium
TTATTAAAAATGCCATTTCTGGGGGTGGAGTCTTGAAAGGCCTGGTTGTGGAGAAGGGAGGGGCTCTTTCCCGTGGCCAGCTCGATAAGATCGATAAAAAGGCCAAGGAACTGGGAGGAAGAGGAATTATCTGGATCAAAAAGCAAGATGGCTTCAAATCGCCCTTGAAGCTGGAGGATAAAGATTTCAGCCTCATTTGGGATAAACTCGAAGGCAGGGCCGAGGATTTGGTGTTACTGATTGCAGATGAAAAAACCGCTGCGTTGAAAGTATTGAGTGAAGTCAGAGGGGATTGTATACGCGAACAGAAAGAGGATAAGAAGCCATTCAAATTTGTCTGGATTACAGATTTCCCCCTTTTCGAGTGGAGCGAAGAGGAGAAACGCCTTGTCTCCATGCATCATCCCTTCACCTCACCGAATGAGTCTGACCTGGATTTTCTGGAGGAGGAACCGCTCAAGGTCCGGGCCAAGGCTTATGACTTGGTTCTCAATGGATTTGAGATCGGAGGGGGCTCCATCCGAATCCATGATATTGAGCTCCAGAGAAGAATCTTTAAGCTGCTCAGCTTGGATGAGAAGGAAACCACAGAGAAGTTCGGATTTTTCCTGGAGGCTCTTGCCTACGGAGCGCCTCCTCATGGCGGCATTGCACTGGGATTTGACCGGATCGTGATGCTCCTGGCTGGAGAAGAATCCATCCGGGATGTTATTCCTTTCCCCAAGACCACGAGTGCCTTGTGTTTGTTGACAGGCTCTCCTTCAGAGGTGGGCCCCAGGCAGTTGAAAGATTTAGGCCTGAAAAAAATTAAAGAATAGGCTTTGGATTAGCCTTTAGAAAAAAAAGATAGGAACCTGAAAGCAATCAAAATCGGGGAAAGCACAATCACAAATAAAATGAATAGAAAATTCCCTTTTCAGGATTCTCTCTCTTTTTTGGGAGGAATCAATATCGTTGATATAAAGATTCCGCCCTGAAACTGAAGAAGATTTCTCCTCCCAAGACATAGGAAAAAAGAGAATGGATCTTCCTGTTCTTGATAAGAGCTAGAGAGTTTGCTCGAATGAAAAAATAAAAATCTCGGGTTTAGAGTAGGGCGCAACACTAAGGCCCCATTTAAATGAAGAAATGAATGAGCCCTCAGAATCAGATTACAGCAAGATGGATTTAACGGTGACATTCGAGGAGTGCGGGTGCCTTCTGTAAAAAAACGCCCGGTTGTGCATCAAACAGAAAATGGAAGGGCAGACCTTTGGTCTCTCTACAGGCAGATGTTGCGCTCTAGACTTTTTGAAGAGCGTGTCAGAGATCTGTGGAAGGATGGGAAGATCTCCGGAGAGATGCACATGGGGTTGGGCGAAGAAGCTGTCGCCGCAGGCGTGGTCTCACACCTTCAAGATGGAGACGCCATGGCCCTGGACCACAGGGGAACCTCTCCCCTGGTCATCAGAGGAATCGATCTGCTTTCCCTTTTAAGAGAGTTCATGGGCTGTCCGGATGGTCTGTGCCGGGGGCTCGGGGGGCACATGCATCTTTTTTCTCCAGAACTCCTCTCTGCTTCCACTGGTATCGTGGGGGCATCCGCACCGATGAGTGTGGGTTTTGCCCTCGCCTCCCAGCATCTTCGACGGGGAAAGATAGCTGTGGCTTTTTTTGGCGAAGGAGCGATGAACCAGGGGATGATTCTGGAATCTTTGAACTTGGCGGCTGTCTGGAAGCTTCCCTTGCTGTTTGTCTGCAAGGATAATCAACTCGCGATCACGACTCATTCTCCTTCTGTCACATCCGGAGATTTACTGGAACGAGTGAAGGGATTCGGCATGCCAGCCGTAGAGGTTGATGGCGTGGATGTGGAAGCTGTCTGGCAGGCAGGAAAAGCAGCCATCCAGAGAGCAAGAAAGGGCGAGGGGCCGACTTTTCTGTTGGCTCATTGTGTCCACTTCGAGGGGCATTTCCTTGGAGACCCTTTTCTTAGAGTTGGACGCCATCCCCTTAAACGGATGAAGGAGATATCGGGTCCATTAATTCGGTCTGCGATCGCTAAAAAGGGAGAATCCGTGGGGAAGCGTCTCCAAAGCCTGGGCAAAGTGTCTTCGTTGATCGGCAAAGCTGTCAGAGACCAGAGATCGAAGAAATTCGATCCCGTTTATCGGCTCAATCGAAAGTATAAAAAAGAAAAGTCGCGACTCGAAAAAATCGATAGAGAGGTTAAACGGGAAATAGACAGAGCCGTAACACTCGCTCTTTCTGACCAAAACGAATAAAAGGATAATGCTGTTGGATCTTCCAGTCTTGAGCCAATCGGTATAACGGAGTAGACAGTCATGAGAAAAATGAGCTTTACTGAGGCAATCGAAGATGCTTTCATTCAGGCCATGACCGATGATCCGAATATCATCATTATGGGAGAAGATGTCCAGGTGTTACGGCTGAATCTCTCTGTCCGCTTCGGCGAAAGACGGATTCTGAACGTTCCCATCAGCGAGGCCGCGTTTGTCGGAGCGGCTGTCGGAGCGGCTATGGCAGGATTGAAGCCTGTGGTTGAAGTCATGCTTGTTGATTTTATCGGGCCAGCCATTGATGCCCTTCTTAATCAGGCTGCGAAGGTCTGGAAATTCTCGGGAGAAAGATGGAATGTTCCTTTAGTTGTGCGTGCGGCATGCGGGGGCGGGTATGGGGATGGCGGGCAACACGAGCAAAGCCTTTGGGGATGGTTGGCTCATATTCCAGGCCTGTCAGTTGTGGTTCCTTCTAATCCAGCGGATGCAGGAGGATTGATGATTGCTGCTATTGCCCATGAGGGACCAGTTGTTTATCTTGAGCATAAAATGCTTTCCGAGATGTGGCTCGATTACATGGGGATTGGCGGACGCGAAAGCGTCCAGTTTGATGTTCCTCCTGAGGGTTCTTCGGGAATGGTGCCGGAAAGATGGAGGCCTCTGCCTTTAGGAAAAGCAAAAGTCTTCAGGAGAGGTAAAGATCTGACTTTGGTGAGTCTGGGATTGAGCGTCCACCGCTGCTTTGAAGCCGCAGGAATTCTGAAGAAGAAAGGGATTTCTGCGGGCGTGATAGACCTCCGGTCTGTCTCTCCTCTAGATAAGGAAACAGTGTTGGAAGCTGTCTCGGAGACCGGACGGATGCTTGTCGTTGATGAAGATTACAAAGATTTCGGTCTGTCCGGAGAGATGGCCGCGGTTGTACTGGAGGCAGGACTTTCCATAAAATACGGTCGAGTCTGTACGGAGGACACTATTCCTTATTCGAGAGAACTGGAAGACCAGACCCTCCCCAGCACTGCACGAATAGTTGAATCATCTCTTCAGTTAGTGAAGAATTAATGGATAAAAAGGTTGAGTTGACGTGAGTATTTAGTATTTAGACGGACACTCGAAATTTTTATATTATTTGCTCCGTTTAATTAGAAAAGCTGACCGTTGTTTATGCTCAGTAATTAGGGAACATTTTTAGTAATGACAATATGACAAAAGTGTCATTGCGAGCGAAGCGTGGCGATCTCTTAGAGAAAAATGTTTTTCTTTTAATGAGATTGCTTCACTCCGTTCGTAATGACATCCAAAAAGTGTTGCCTAATTACTGAGCGCGTACAATAGGTGTTTTAACAGGCCGTGTTTCGGCAATAAAAGTTCCTATCACAGCAAGGATCATGAAAACGAAAATCATCCACAGAGCTTTGGGAGAATTTCGGGCAAGAAGCTGAAGGATTGGAAGAATCTCTCCTCCCTTGGGCATCAAGAAATATCCCTGGATGTTTTTAGAGACAGCATAGAGAAGTCCGATTACGGCTCCACAGAGGATGCCCATAACCATTCTTTTGGAAAGAGCTGCGCTTCCAGCCCACGCAGTGGTGCTGGCTGCCGCAAAGATAGGGATCCAAATAACCAACCACCAGATATCTCCGAAGCTGGGAGTGTGCCCGATTATATGGAAATAAATCACATCCGCCAGAGTCAACAGGAGGGCCCCAGCCAAGGCACAGAGAAGAACGTGCCAGCGTCTTGGTTTTAAACTTGAGCGGAGTTCCCTTCGCTCTCGAATACGGCGACGGACATTCAAAGGAAAGTTGTAGAAGAAATCATAGACAGCATGTTCAAGCAGCGCGCCTCTCTCCCCAAAAACAGGCACGATGTGTACGGCCCCTGTGGCCCAGTGTCCGGCCATGAAGCGGGCCAAATCCGGATAGCGATAAGCCATCTGGATCGGGAAAGCGAGATAGCCGATATATTTGAAGAAACTGAGAGAAAACGCGATGTTGTAATCTTTGAAGTTTCTCTCGCGGATAACGAGCGCGGTCACATAAAGTCCCCGAACGAGCGAACCCGGGGAGATAGGAGTGACCTGGAAGAGTCCGAGAATAATGCCTGCGTGGAGCGTGGCCTCCTGCCATGACAGTTCAGGATGCAGCCGGACATAGATCAAAGCCACAGCGACAGAGACAATCTGAGTGACTGGAACCGTACAGACATGGACAGCAAGGCTCTTCAGGTATTTCTGGATAAAAGGTTCTTTTATCTGAGAGGTGATGTGCGAAGCCTCCCTGCTGGTCAGCATGCCGCTTTTCTCTCCCTGAGATATCGTTTCTCGCAGCCATTTCTCTCTGGCCTCAGCCCTGAAGTAAAGACGCAAGGGCCGGATAAAAATGTTGTCCAGAGACTTCAAGAAGAATCGGCGGTCGGAGAAGAAACGATGCATCTTTGCCGGAAGAACGGAAAGCGGCAGGTGAACAAAAAATCTCGTAGGATGCGCAGACAGTTTTTCTGCGCGTGTCTCGTTGACACGTCCGGCTCGGTGCCAACGAATGAGTGATTCGGCAATTCGGCCTCTCACTGCACGCCGGAGATAATTAGCGCTGGTCAGTAGTCGGCTGTAATGTTGCCTGTAGTCCTTGTGCCCCCGCAGTTTCCGGAAGAAATTCCCCAGGAGAGGCAGGAGCCCCAGGATGTAGAAGAGAAAGGTTCGGAATCTCTTCTCTGGCAACTGCTGGGCTATGTCTTCATCAATGAAGTTACGGATCTTCCAGCCCTTAATGCTGCTCCTCATTATGGAGGACCATAGATTGGAGCTGAAAATCAGCTTAAAATGATGATGCGGGATATCGGGTAAAGAATTC
Organism: uncultured Eubacteriales bacterium; assembly: GCA_964346585.1. Lineage (GTDB taxonomy): Bacteria > Acidobacteriota > Aminicenantia > Aminicenantales > Aminicenantaceae > SOIA01. Next base: position 5,129 of record CAYFVQ010000247.1, read on the forward strand.
CGGTAATGCGTTTCACTTTCTTTGAGTTCTTTAAAAGCCTGGTCCATGTCGGCAAAGGCATCAGGATGGCCGTCCATAAAGCTCTGTAGCCGGTCTATGCGGCCACGGTCAAACTGAACCAGGCTTCCTCGAACCAGCCCCTTAAGAATGAGCTTGAAATCGATTGGGCTCATTGGAAGGAAAAGATGGAGAGCCAGCCCAGCTCGAAAATCTACGGCCACATGCCCTTTGGAAGGATCGGGGTCGGATGCGATTCTCTTGAGGACGTTTGGCTGGCTTTTACACGTCCACCATTCGTACTGGCGGGCGAGCTCAAAAGCTCCCATCTCATGCATCAATTGCACCAGGCGTTTCATGAACGTTCGTTTCGCTCGGTACTCTGCAGAGCCCAGGTCATCATCCGGGTCTCCTGGTTTCCATTTTTTTCGAGCATCCAGGTTGTCATCCGCTTCAAGACGCCACAGGCGGCCGTCAATCCACTCGCTGATTTCTCCGCAGCTCCCGAGCGAATTGTCGACGAAAGTGGCCAGGATGTCTACCACAGCGTTTTCAGAGCCGAGACGCAGCCGTGCCCCCTGCCGGATGAGTTTCTGCCACAGAGCGCCGGCTCTGACTGCATCCGGATTGACCTGGAGCGAGAAGGGGCCCTGAAAGCCAGCCGCATAGATAATGTTCCGGAAGAATTTAGCGAATCCGGATGGAGGGATAAAAATCTTCAAAGCATAGGAATGACCTTGAAGGAGTCCTTTGATCTGCCCCTCAAGAGATTTGATTTTTTTCGCTTTGACTTTGTAAACCTGGCCGGCAAAACCTCCCCCCACAAACTTTTCGACCTCCACTGTGAGCCGTGCGGTCCCTAAGGGGAAAACGCCTTTGACTTCGTAGGTGAGTTCAGTGCCAGGCTCATAGCGTTGGACTCGAAAGAGCCGAAAGATTTTCTGTTTTTTGAAGACCTCTTCGAGTTTCTGGCAGGTTTTTACCGAGTATTCAGCCTTCATTCACGGTGCCTTTGTGAGAACTGAAAGAACATCCTGGTTTTTGTACCAACCGGTTCCTTTTCTGGTTTCTAAAGAGAAGCTTATAACAGAGCAAAGATTCGTTGTCAATGCGAGAGGGAATGCGGAAGGTATCAAACCCTTTCTTTCTAAAGCAGTCCTGTTCTTTGGTTGAATTCTTCGACAAGTCGGTCGATCTCACCCGCTTTCGCCTGAATATTCATCCAGTAATCGGGATAGTCGGTCCACTGATCATTCAGTTCATCCACGTCTTTTCCTTGCTGCTCGACCCAGGTGAAATATTTCAAGTTGTGGATCCGTTTTTTGTCATAATGGTTCAGTTCAAGCATGTGGTCCACTTTCGCTCCAAGGAGTGAACTGTGATAATCTCTCACCGCATCGTGTTCTGAGTATTTTCCTTGCGCTTGCCGGAGCTCCTCCAGGCGGCTTCCGTATAGCTCCATGGAATCTGTGAAAACGGTGAGGATCACATCTCTTGAGGTGAGTTCGTAGTATTTAGAAAACTTGATGGCAGCCAACAGATTGCTCATGCTCGAGATTCCGAGAAGAGGGAGGTCGTTCACTACAGCTTCTGTGACTCCTTGTTTTTTCAGAAATTCCTTCCCTGCCGGTTCGTTGAAGAGTCTGATGAGGCTCATGCAATCGTTGTCATCCACAGCGATAACCATGTCTGTGTTCCGGACATTGTGGATCCAGGGGACATGCTTATCCCCGATGCCCTCGATCCGATGCCCTCCAAAACCGTTGAGAAGGAGTGTAGGGCATTGAAGGGCTTCTCCGACAGCCACTGAGCATGCAGGAAATTTTTCCTTCAGATAGTCTCCGCAGCCCGATGCTGTCCCGGCCGAACCAGAAGTGGCCACAAAACCTGCAAAACGCTCTTCTTCGGACATGATTTTCCTGAGCGCTTCTTCGGCCGCATTCCCTGTAACAGAGTAATGCCAGAGATAGTTCCCGAATTCATCAAACTGGTTAAACACCACGACGTTCTTATGGGTTTTCCGAAGTTCCAAACATTTATCGAAGATCTCTTTGACATTGCTCTCGCCGCCAGGAGTCTTGATCACCTCTCCGGCGACTGTCGAGAGCCATTCAAACCGCTCTTGGCTCATTTCCTCGGGCAGGATGGCGATGGATTCGCACGCCAGCAAAGCGGCATCATAAGCGCCTCCGCGACAGAAATTGCCAGTTGAGGGCCAGACAGCCTTTTGCTGGGTGGGGTCGAACTGGCCTGTGACGAGCTTCGGGACCAGGCAGCCGAATGTGGCCCCCACTTTATGGGAGCCTGTGGGGAACCACCTTCCAACGAGGCCGATAATCCGTGCATCGACACCGGTTAGCTCTCCGGAAAGCTCCAGAGTGTTGACATCAACGAATTCTCCCCCTTGTGTCACAGGCTCATTCTTCCAGGTGATTCTAAAGAGGTTAGAGGGATGTAGCTCCCACAACCCGATTCCTTTGAGTTTGTCTTTGACCTTCTCAGGGATTAGCTCTGGGTTTTGCATCTGTCGGAATGTGGGTATGATGATGTTGCGTTCTCTAGCGCGTTGGATCGCTTTTTTGAGGGTTGTTTCATTCTTTTTCAGGTCTAACATGATGGAGTCTTCCTCTCTACAAATAATCTGTTTTTTTCTTTTTTTTGATCTGATCCACGATGTCCTTCACTTTCTGATCCTGGCTTTTGTGTGCGACGAGAAGGGCGTCGTCAGTCTCCACGACGATGATGTCCTTCACTCCTATCAATGCCGTGAGCTTGCCAGGATTATAAACGAGACAATCCTGGGAGTCCAGGATGATATTCTCTCCTTTCAAGGCGTTTCCTGTTTTGTCCTGGGGCCATATCTCGGCCAGAGAGGACCAGGCGCCCACATCTGACCAGCCAAAGTCACCCTTGGCCATCAGGACGCCTTCGGCCCTTTCCATCAGGGCATAGTCGATGGAAAGAGAAGGGATCTCTTCAAACAATGAAGAGATCTGTGCCCCATCATTGGTTTTGAGAGCCTCCAGGATTTTTGTCCAGTAAGAAAACATATCTGGCGCAAAACGTTCGAGCTTCTGGGCGAAAACACCCGCTTGCCAGAGGAACATCCCTGAATTCCAGAAATAATTCCCTTCTTTAAGAAAAGTCTTGGCCTGTTCAAGACCTGGTTTTTCTTTGAATTCCTGGACGTTATAGAAGTTCTCCTCCAGCGTTTTGAGCGGATTATCTTTGGAAAACTGGATATACCCGTAGCCTGTAGCTGGGGAGGTTGGAGGGACCCCAAAGGTGATCAGGTAGTCGCCGCTCGATGCTGCGGTGGCAGCGGCATTAAATTTCTGGAGGAAGAGAGAGGAGTCCTTTATCAGATGGTCAGCCGGCAAGGCGGCAACGACCGCCTGTGGATTCTGGAGAAAGATCCGGGCTGTGGCCAGTATTAAAGAGGGGGCTGTGTTTTTTCCCAAGGGCTCGACCATAAAGTTTTCATCCGGAAGGCCAGGAAGGAGGCTTTTGGCCATCTCCGTCTTTTCAGGATTGGCGATCGTGTAGATATTTTTTTGAGGAACTCTAGAGGAAAGGCGTTCGACCGTCTCCTCAATCATTGTTTTTTCGCTCACTATCGGGAGAAACTGCTTCGGTTTGTTTTTCCGGCTCACCGGCCAAAATCGTGTGCCGGCTCCTCCTGCCATGATGATCACTCGAAGGTCCATTTGTAACTCCTTTATGCCAAAACTGAGGTTATCAGTCGAGAAAAAAGGTCGAAAAGGACAAACCGTTCACCTCGAAGGGAAGAATTAAGGAATATTGGATTCTCCCCTGTGGGGCCTCAAAAAGGAGGCTCTGAGTCAAACACACCTTCAGGCTCAAGTTTGTTCTAACCTTTGGATGACTTCCTCGATGACCTGTTTGACCTCGGTCTCTATGTTTTCCAGGTCCTTTTCTGTATCTCCTTCGAAACGAAGAACAAGGACTTCTTGAGTGTTCGACGCACGGACCAGGCCCCACCCCCCGGGATAGATGGCTCTGACGCCGTCGATATCGATGATTGGGTATTTCTGGGATAATTCTTTTTTAACTTCTTCCACGATTTTGAATTTGACTTCGTCCGAAGCGTATACTCTGATCTCAGGAGTGTGGAAAGTCTCGGGCAGGTCTGAAAGCATCTGTGAGATCCTTTTATCGGATCGCGAGAGAAGCTCAAGGAGACGAGCCGAGGAGTAGATGGCATCGTCAAAACCGAAAAATCGATCCGCAAAAAAGATGTGACCACTCATCTCTCCGGCGAGAAGAGCCTTTTCTTCCTTGATTTTTTTCTTGATCAGAGAATGTCCTGTTTTCCACATGATGGGCCGGCCGCCAAGCTTTTCAATCTCATCGTAGAGGACTTTAGAGGCTTTGACTTCTGAGATAATGGGAGCTCCGGGATTGGAGGGAAGAATATCACGAGCGAAGAGCACCATGAGCACATCTCCCCAGATGATGTTTCCCGCATCGTCGATAATGCCAATCCTGTCTCCATCCCCATCGTAGGCAATTCCCAGATCCGCTTTCGTTTCTTTTACTTTTTGGACCAGGTCTTCAAGAGCTTCGGGGAGTGTCGGGTCCGGGTGATGGTTAGGGAACCTGCCGTCCATCTCGCAGTAGAGCTCGATAATCTCGCATCCCATTTTTTTAAAAACAGGAACCGCGACAACCCCGGCCGTTCCGTTTCCGGCATCCACGACCACTTTCAACTTTTTTTCAAGTTTGATATTGCTCAAAACATATTCCTGGTATTCCGGGACAATGTTAAGGTCTTTTGTAATAGAGCTTTTTTCTTCTATGAAATCTTCGTTTTGAATGAGTTTGAATATATCCTGGATGGCTTCTCCGTAGAGTGTTTCCTCTCCCACCATCATTTTGAATCCGTTATACTCCGGCGGATTATGGGAGCCGGTGATGATCACGCCAGCCTCCATTTTTTTATAATAAATGGTGAAGTAAAGAAGAGGAGTGGGGATGATGCCGAGGTCGATGATCTCGCAGCCGGTTGAAAGAAGACCTTTGGCCAGGGCTGCGGAAAAGAGAGGGGAGCTGAGCCGGCAGTCCCTTCCCAGCGCCACTTCTTTTCTTTGGTTCTTCCGGAAATAGGTGCCGATTCCTTTCCCCAACAATTCGACTGTCTCTTGTGTCAGGTCCTTATCGACGAGTCCTCTTATATCATACTGTCTGAAAATCTCAGGTTTGATTTTCACTATTGCCTCCTTAAAATACTTCTGGATTATTTTCCAGATAGAGCGGCGAAAATACACGGGGATGGAAGGAGCAACCTTGAAGATTTAGCCTTCTCGAGTCTTCCTCCAAGGGAAGCCGATAAAATCGGCCGCCGAGTATGTTTGAGCACGTGAGGATCAATCTGATGAAAAATGATTGAGTGTGGACATCCGATTGGAAGCGACATGTCTTGAGAGCGGAGTTACGCAGGCGCCGAGGAGGATGGTGAGGGAATGGCGTTAAAAATCTGAAGGGAGCGATGCCATTTCCGTGTATTTTAATCATTAAATTATCTAAATAAAATTGAAGAAAACCTACTTCTAACCTTCCATCTATCTTCTTCTCTGCGGCGCAAAACTCAATCGATGAAGATCCCCTTGAATCCCTTTTCGTATGGGCCTGTGCTCTGTATCTCCGGTGAGACGGCTAGGCTCTACAATTTGATCTCTTTCTGCTCGGTCAAGGTTTTGAAATTCTCTTCGATGTCATCCCACTTATCCTGGGCTTCCAGTATGAACTCGATGAACTCCCGGACAGCTCCTCTCCCCCCAGGTTGCGAGCAGACGAAATGACTGTATTTTTTAATCTCTGGATGAGCGTCGGCCACAGCTCCGGCAAGTCCAACGGACTTGAGGACTTCAAGGTCTCCGATGTCATCCCCTATGTAAGCGATCTCCTCGGGTTTGAGTTTTAATTTTTCCAGAATTTGAGAGAGAGTCTTTTTCTTGTGAATGATTCCCTGGTGAACTTCAAGAATTTTCAGTTTCTCGGCTCTCTTTTCCACGGATTTTGATTTTTTCCCGGTGATGATCCCTGTTTTCAACCCGGCCAGGTGGGCGAGCAAGATTCCTGCGCCATCTTTGACGTTGTAGGATTTAAGCTCCTCCCCGTCGGGAAGCACGAGGATGGTCCCATCTGTGAGAGTACCATCCACATCCATGATGATCATTTTGATTTTGCGGGCTCGGTCTCTGGCATTCATTAAAACATCTCTGTTCGCCACAAGTCATGGAGATGGATGATTCCTTCTATCTTCCCCTCATTATTCTTAATGATCAAGGAAGTGATTTTGTTCTCCTCCATGATGTTCAATGCGGTGGTGGCCAAATCTTCTTTGTTGATGGTCCAGGGATCGGGAGTCATGCACTCTTGAGCCTTCTTATCCAGAAAGCTCTTCCCGAATTTCTGGATTTTTCGCCTTAAGTCTCCGTCAGTGACAACTCCGACTAGCCTTTCCTCGCTGTCCACAACGCATGTCATCCCCAGCTTTTTCCTGGACATCTCTTCAAGGACTTCTTTCACTGGAGCCTCGAGAGAAACACAGGGAATTTGTCTTCCTTTGTGCATGAGGCTTTTGATTTTAAGAAGTTTCTTTCCTGCTTCTCCTTTGGGGTGAACGACCGCAAAATCCTGCTCTCCGAATCCCTTTTTCTTCATCAGGGCGATGGCGAGGGCGTCCCCTAAAGCAAGGGCGGCTGTGGAGCTTGCTGTGGGAATCAGCCCGTTCGGCTCCGCTTCTTTTTCCACCTGCGCCTCAAGGACGACATCGCTATGTTCAGCCAATTTTGATTTTTTATCCCCTGTGATGCTGATGAGTTGGATTCCTGCTCTCTTGAAAAAATCCAGGAGACCTATAATCTCTTTTGTCTCACCACTGTAGGAAATGGCTATAAGGATATCTTCTTTAACGACCATACCAAGGTCTCCGTGTCCGGCTTCTGCGGGATGAATAAACAGAGCGGGCGTGCCACAGCTGGAGAGAGTAGCGGCGAGCTTCCGGCCGACGAGACCGGATTTTCCCATCCCGGTGACGATCACACGAGCCTTTGAATTGAAGAGAAGATCAACGGCTTTGAAAAAATTATCGTCCAAACTTGAAGCTAAAGTTTTGACTGCATCGGCTTCGATGTTTAGGACTTCTTTCCCGATTCGGATTATCTCATCTTTGGTCATATCGTTCTATACTCCCTTAGAGGAATCACTCCTTCCCATTTCTCGCTTTTTCAAGCTTGAGCAGGACACTCAAAAGATTCTTTAACTCATTTAATTTCAATAAGTTGTGAATATCTGAGAGTGCTTTGAGGGGATTATCGTGGATTTCGAGGAAGACTCCATCCGCCCCAACGCTCACTCCAGCTTTAGCCACATAGGGAATGAATTCTGCATCCCCACCTGATGCGATTCCCTCTCCTCCCGGTTTTTGGACGCTATGCGAGGCATCGATGACAACAGGATATCCCCATTCCTTCATAACCGGAATAGAGCGGATATCAAATACTAAGTTATTGTAACCAAAAGAGTTGCCTCTTTCCGTGAGGATAATTTTCTCATTTTTCTGACTGAGTACTTTTTCAACGACGTTTTTCATTTCAGGCGGTGAGAGAAACTGCCCTTTTTTTATGTTGAGCGGTTTTTGGGTTTGAGCCGCCGCCACCAGCAAGTCTGTTTGACGGCAGAGAAAAGCCGGTATCTGGATCACATCCAGAACGTGGGCGGCCTTCTCCACCTGGCTTGTTTCATGAACATCAGAAAGGACTGGAACATCGACCTCTTTTTTTATGTGTTCCAACGTTTCCAGTCCGGATTCAAGCCCTGGCCCTCGGTAGGATGCTATCGAAGAACGGTTGGCCTTGTCGAATGAGGACTTGAAAATATAGGTCACTCCGAGTTCTTGGCATATCTTCTTTATTTCTTTGGCCATAAAAAGAGCGTGCTTTTGATTTTCGATGACGCAGGGCCCTCCAATCAGGAAAAGAGGATGGCTCCCGCCGATTCTAACTTTTTCGTTTACGCGAATTTCTTTTGGTACGATAGGCATGGCTTGCTCCGATAAAAGCTTTGAAAAGGGGATGTGGCTCCAGAGGTTTTGATTTGAATTCAGGATGGAATTGACAGCCAAGAAACCAGGGATGGTCTTTAACCTCCACGATCTCTACAAGGTCATGGTCAGGATTCTTCCCTGAGATAAACAGACCGGCTTTGGCCAGTGTTTTTTCAAATTCGGGATTGAATTCATAACGGTGGCGGTGGCGCTCGTTGATACTCAATTTTCCATAGGCTCTTTCAGCAAAAGATCCCTTTTCCAGACGGCAGAGATACTGGCCTAACCTCATGGTGCCCCCCAGGTCTTGGACTCCCTTCAGTTCCCTCCACTTGAAGAATATTTTGTGGGGAGTTCGGGCATTGAACTCGGCGCTGTTGGCATTCTTAAGCATTGCGATATTCCGGGCATACTCGATGGATGCCACTTGCATCCCCAGACAGATACCAAAGAAAGGCACTTTTTGTGTGCGGGCAAAAGTCACGGCTTTAATTTTTCCCTCGATTCCTCTCACTCCAAAACCGCCTGGAACCAATATCCCATCCGCATCCCCCAGGACTTCCTCAGGGTTGTGGACTTCAATGTCTTCTGCTTCTATCCAAGATATGTTGACCTTGAGCTTGTGGGCGATTCCTCCGTGATACAATGCCTGGTTAAGGCTCATGTAAGAATCCTGAAGTCCGGCATACTTGCCAACCAAAGCAATATTGACTTCGTCACGAGGATTTTTCATCCTGTTCACCAGGGTTGTCCAGCGGGTGAGGTTTCTTCTCCTTTGAGGGAGAGACAGCTGCTTCAGGATGATCTTATCCAGATTCTCACTCGCGTAATGGAGTGGGATTTCATAGACATTATTCACATCTTTGGCGGTTATCACTGCCTCCAGGGGAACATTGGTGAAGAGTGATATCTTGGCCTTTATGTCTTGCCGGAGTGCTCTATCCGTTCGGCAAAGGATGATATCAGGCTGGATTCCGATGGCCTGGAGTTCCCGGACGCTGTGCTGTGTGGGTTTTGTCTTAAGTTCTCCGGATGTCTTGACGTAGGGGACCAGTGTCAAGTGAATGAAGACGGTTTGATCGTTGCCGAGAGACAGCCTCATCTGCCTAGTGGCTTCAAGGAAAGGCTGGCTTTCGATGTCACCCACGGTCCCGCCTATTTCCACGATAACGATATCGTTTTTATCTGCGGCAGCGTAGAAAGCCTTTTTGATTTCATCCGTGACGTGAGGGATAACCTGTACTGTTTTGCCTAGGTACTCGCCTTTGCGCTCTTTTCTTAAGATGGCCTCATAAATCTGTCCGGCTGTCCAGTTATGGGCCTTGGTCGTTTTTGTGGAAGTGAATCGTTCGTAGTGCCCCAGGTCAAGGTCTGTTTCTGCTCCGTCGTCCGTGACATAGACTTCGCCGTGCTGGAAGGGATTCATGGTGCCCGGGTCCACGTTGAGGTAGGGATCGAATTTCTGAAGAGTGATTTTATATCCGTGACTCTCCAGCAACGCTCCGAGCGAAGAAGCGGCGATGCCTTTTCCCAGTGCTGACAGGACCCCTCCAGTGATGAAGATGAATTTTGTCATCAGCCCTTATCTTTTAATAAATTTTCAACCCTGATTATATCCTCAGGTGAATCAACACTCAAGGTCGAAGATTGATTTTCGATAATTTTTATTCTGTAGCCATTCTCCAACGCCCTGAGCTGCTCTAATTTTTCTGTTTTCTCCAGCCTGGATGGAGGAATCCGGCAAAATTTTTCAAGAAAATCTTTTTGGTAGCCATAGATCCCGATGTGTCGCCAGAAATAATCGGATGCTTGAAAAGGAAGGGAAGAACGGGAAAAATACAGAGCAAAACCGTTTTTGTCAGGGACCACCTTAACGACATTGGAGTCGTTGAGGAGATTCAAGTCCTCCTCCTTCACGGCGAGAGTGGCCATGGGAATGTTTTTGTCCTGCAAGGCCTCTACCAGTTTATCTATGGCTTCTCCTTTGATGAGGGGTTCATCTCCCTGGATATTGATGACTACAGGAGTTTTGATTTCCCGGGCGACTTCTGCCACTCTATCTGTGCCAGAACGGTGAGAGGAGGATGTCATCCGCGCCTCGGCGCCAAAATCTTGAGCGGCCTGGTAGATCCTTTTATCATCGGTGGCCACTATGACTCTTTCCAGGTTTTTAGCTGTGCGAGCAGCTTCGTAAACTCTTTGAATCATGGGTTTTCCCTGGAGGAGAGCCAGAGGTTTTCCTGGGAATCTTTCCGCGTGATAGCGAGCGGGGATGATCCCTGTGGCGAGTTTCAAGATTGGTATTCCGTTTCGACCTCTTCTTCAGTCTCTTCAGTTTTTTCCGGTTCTTCCTCAGGCTCTGGTGGGGGAGGAAGCTCGTCGGAGGTCTGGCAGCTAGTTTCCAGGTAAGCCCCTTCTTCGACTACAAGCTTTGGGGCTGTGACCGATCCGATAACCCGTCCGGTTGAATTGATCTCCACCTTTTCTGTTGCTTGGATGTTCCCTTTTATCTCACCGTTAACGACAATGTAGCCGATCTTGATCTCCGCTTCAATCTTTCCGTTCTCTCCAACGATAAGAGTGGATTCAGAGTCGATGGTTCCTTTGAATGACCCATCAATCCGGAATGAGCCCTTGAAGCTTAAGTCTCCATCAATGTGAGTGTCCTTGTCAAAAAATCCTGTCATCTTGTTTTCATCGATTTCTCTTTTCCTGTCTTCCATCCGTTCACTCCTTTATTTTTTCAAAAATGCGATTTAATTCTTCGGTTGAAAAATAATGAATTTTTATTATTCCCTTGTTCTGGCTTCCTGAAATGGAAACCTTTGTCCCCAAAAGCCTTATGAATTCTTCCTGAAGAGCCATCAGGTCAGGATTAGGAGGACGCTTTTTATCTTTTTGAGGAGATTCTTTGAGGGCATGAATTGTTTTTTCGACTCGCCGGACCGAAAGTTGTTTGTTCACGATCTGCCTTGCCATTGCCACTTGAACTTTTGCGTTATCCAGAGAGAGAAGAGCTCTCGCATGCCCCATTGAGATTTTTCCGGCGGCTAGATAATCCTGGATTTCTTTCGGCAAGTTAAGAAGTCGGAGATAGTTCGCCACTGAAGCCCTCTCCTTCCCTACCTTTTCAGCGATGTCCTGCTGTGTGTAGTTCAATTCCTGGTTAAGTTTTTGGTAGGCCAGGGCAATTTCTAAGGGGTTCAAGTCTTCTCTTTGTAGGTTTTCGACGAGGGAAGTCTCGAGCTGCTGAGCTTTGGGCATGGTGCGGATGATGGATGGGATTTTTTTGAAACCAATCTTCTGAGCCGCTCGCCAGCGGCGTTCTCCCACGATAATGGTGTAATGATTTCCTTCGGGGACGACGAGCACTGGCTGAAGAATGCCAGATTCCTTTATCGAACTGGCAAGCTCATCAATGGAATCTTCGTTGAATTTAAGCCTCGGTTGGACAGAGCTTGGCTTGAGCTTTTCAATGTCTAACTCTGCATACTGTTCTTCTTTCAGAATACCGAATTCTTCTGGAATAAACGCCTTTAAGCCTTTTCCGAGTGCCTTCTTTTTCATCTCTGTAGAATCTCCTTGGCTAAATTTTGATACGCTTCGGCTCCTTTTGAATTTTTCGCATACAGAATGACCGGCTTGCCGTAACTTGGAGCCTCTGCAAGCTTGACGGTTCGTGGAATAATGATCTCATACGTGATCCCTTTAAGAAAATTTTGCACTTCCTGAGCCACCTGCTTGGAGAGGTTAGTCCGTTCATCATGCATAGTGAGAAGGATGCCTTCGATAGAGAGTGAAGGATTCAGGTAGGTGCGCACCTCATCCAGGATCCGGAAGAGTTCTGGAATACCTTCCATACAGAAAAATTCGCATTGGACCGGAATGAGAACCGAATCGGCGGCCGTGAGAGCGTTGATTGTGAGATAACCAAGGGAGGGAGGGCAGTCGATAAAGATGAAATCAAAAAAGTTTTTAACCTGTTCCAGCGCCTCCTGCAATCTTTTTTCTTTCCTCTCTTTGGAATACAGCTCAGCCTCTGCACCCGCTAACTCAGACGAGCAGGGACAGATATAGAGCTTGTTGATTTCAGTGGGCTGGATACAGTCCATCATGTTCTGGCCGTTCATGAGAGCCTGATAGACTCCTTTCTTTGTATTTTTTGTTTTTCCCAACCCGATTGTGGCCATTCCCTGAGGATCAAAATCAACTATGAGGATCCTTCTTTTTGTCAGGGCTAGAGAGGCGGCAAGGTTTATGGCAGTTGTTGTTTTCCCGACTCCGCCTTTTTGATTGGCGATGGCTATGATTTTACTCATTTTATTTCATTGTTCCACGTGGAACATTTTTTTTGTTTTGGCCTTTTTTCCTCAGAATGCGCATGTAGATATGCAGGTTCACAGTGGCCGCGGGAGTCATCCCTGGTATCTTTTTGGCTTCGCCGATTGTTTGAGGTTTAAATTCTTCCAGTTTTTCACTCGCTTCCCGGGTTAAACCAGGAATTTTCCGAAAATCTATGTTCTTTGGTATTTTCTCTCCATCGACTTTTCGGATTCTTGCGATTTCCTTTTCCTGTCTTTTTAAATAACCCTCATACTTGACTTCTGACTCTAGGTGGCGCGATTCTTCATCAGATAAAACCACGTTAAATTTTTTATATTCTACCACATTTTTAAGCTTCACTTCAGGTTTTTTTAGAAAATCCCAGAGAGTGATACGTTCTTTCTCTTCTGTCGTTATTTTTTCCTTGAGGAGAAAATGAGTGGCTTTCTTTATTCTTTCCTGCTTTTTCAGGTAAACCTCATAATCGCTGTCCTCGATCAGCCCTATTTTGTGTCCGTAGGGAGTCAATCTTTTATCGGCATTGTCAATCCGGAGGAAAAGCCTGTATTCTGCCCGGGATGTGAAGAGTCTATACGGTTCTTCGACTCCTTTAGTGATAAGATCATCGATGAGAACACCGATATACGCTTCTTCTCTCTCCAGGATGAGAGGCTTCTCCTTTTTTATGCTTAATCCTGCGTTTATCCCTGCAAGTAAGCCCTGAGCCGCGGCTTCTTCATATCCGGAGGTCCCGTTGATCTGGCCAGCCAGGAATAAGTTTTTGATAGGTCTGGTTTCCAGGGTGGGTCGAAGCTGTGTCGGAATGACCGCATCGTATTCGATCCCGTAAGCGGGTCTGAGTATTTTTGCTTGGTCTAAACCGGGAATGCTTTTCAGGATCTTTTTCTGGATTTCGAGAGGGAGGCTGGAAGAGATCCCGTTGACATAAGTTTCGGATGTATCCAATCCTTCGGGCTCAAGGAAAAATTGATGTCTGAGATGATGGGGAAATTTGACGACCTTGTCTTCTATAGATGGACAGTAACGGGGGCCGATTCCGACAATTTTACCGCTGTACAGGGGAGATTTGTCCAGGTTTTGACTGATAATCTCATGCGTTTGTTTATTGGTATATCCAATGTAGCAGAGGACTTTATTCTCAAGAGTTTTGTGAGTCCGGAAAGAAAAAGGAACGGGCTCTTCGTCTCCTGGCTGAGGAGTAAAACGGTCCCATTCGATGGTGTGCTTGTCGAGTCTCATGGGTGTTCCTGTTTTCAACCGGAATGTTTTCAAGCCTATTTTTTTGAGGTTTTGTCCCAGTTCCCGTGATGAGGGCTCGTTCGCCCTCCCAGCGGAATAACTGTGCAATCCGATATGAATCAGCCCGTTGAGGAATGTTCCTGGCGTGAGAATCACTGCTTTGGCGTGCAGCCGATTTCCTTCCAGCGTCACAACGCCTATCGTTTTTTTATTCTTGATCAGGATTTCTGTCACTACGCCTTGAAAAAGCGTCAGATTCGGGACGTTTTCTAGTCTGTTTTTCATGACCAGCCTGTATTGGGCTTTATCCGACTGCGCGCGGGGAGCTTGAACCGCCCCTCCCCGACTCCGATTCAATAGCCTGAACTGAATGCCAGTTTCGTCGGCCATGAGGCCCATGATTCCGCCCAGGGCGTCGATCTCTCGGACGAGATGTCCTTTGGCGAGACCTCCTATGGCAGGATTGCAGGACATCTGAGCGATTGTCTCGAGGTGGATTGTGATAAGACAGGTTTGGAGCCCCATAGTGCTTGTGGCACAGGCGGCTTCACAGCCCGCATGGCCGGCCCCGATGACGATCACATCGTATTCCTCCACGAAGTTCATTTTTAGCTCTATTTGCCCACACAAAACCGGCTGAATATGTCGTTAATGATGTCGTCAGCCCGAATCTCTCCGGTGAGCTGCCCGATTAAAGGGATAACCTTACGGATTTCTTCCGCATAAATCTCTTCAGGATAGCCCTGCTTAAGGAGACTCTGTCCCTCGATTAGAGAATCAAGGATTTCATCGAGAATGAGTTTTTGGCGCAAATGAAGAATGATTTCGTTATCCTCTTCCAAATCGGGGATAAACAGTTTATAGATTGTGTCCTTCAGCTTTTTCAGGTTTGTTCCCTTGAGTGCGGATATTTCGATATTGGGGATGTGTTCCGCCTGTTTTTTCACTCGTTCTGTGTTCATTTTCAGGGGAAGGTCGATTTTATTGAAAATAAGCAGGATTTTTTTATCTTTAGATTTCTTTATCAGTTTAAAATCCTCGGGAGTCTCTTTACAGGAGACATCCAGGAGGAGGAGAATTCCATCGGCCTGAGAGGCGAGTTTTTTTCCTCTTTTGATCCCTTCTTTCTCCACAGGGTGAAGGGGACTTCCCAACCCGGCCATATCAATAAGAGTGAAAATGGAATCCTTGACATTGATGCTTTCCTTGAGAAAGTCCCGTGTTGTCCCGGGATGAGGAGTAACGATGGCTCTATCTTTTTTGAGAAGTGTATTGAAGAGAGTGGATTTTCCCACGTTGGCCCTTCCTGTAATGGCGAGTGTGATACCCTCAGCAAGCGTTTTCCCCAAATCGTAACTTTCCACGAGACTATTGACTGAAAAGATAGCTTTTTCCAATGTTCTTAACATCCTCTTTATCGAGGTTCGCAGTCTCTCATCCGGAAATTCGATACGGGCCTCGACCTGAGAAAGGAGCTGGATGATCTGAGTCCTGAGGGCAGATATTTGCTTGGAAAGGCTGCCTTCGAGCTGTTTGAAAGATATTTTGGCTTGTTTATAGGAGGCGGCCTGGATGATATCGTTGACAGCCTCTGCCTGGATGATGTCAATTCTTCCTCTCAGGTAGGCCCTGAGTGTGAATTCTCCCGGGTCAGCGTGTCTGGCTCCTTCTTTTATGCCAAGGCGGACAAGCTGCTCAAGAATGATGGGACTCCCGTGGCAGCTGATCTCAACCATGTCTTCTCTTGTGTAAGTGTATGGCCTGGGGAAGTACGTGAGATAGGCTTCTTCAAAATAGTCCTTCTGTTCTTGATTGTACAGGTTCCCGAGCACAGGACGTCTGGGCATGATTTTGGTTCCTCTTTTTTTTGGTTTGAATATTTTTTTTGCTACGAAAAGAGATTTTTTTCCGCTAAGCCGTACGATCCCCAGACCCCCAGGGCCAATAGGAGTGGAGACGGCGATAATAGTATCGTCAAGCATAACTACCCTTAATCATTCATAAAATCTGCCGACACCTTACATATTCCTCTAAAAAGGGGACAGTCCCTATCTTCTTTAAAATAAAGACTAAAAGGGACAGTCCCCATTTTCTTTAAGTCGGCATCTTTTCCCCTTCGGGCGAGCCGATCTCACCGCATCTACTTTGTTACAGCGCAATCGCGGTGGACGACCACAGCTTCATGCGCTGTGCCTCGTATCTACGGCGACCTCGACTCGTGAATAATCAAGGTGCCCTTAATCATTCATAAAATCTGCCGACACCTTACATATTCCTCTAAAAAGGGGACAGTCCCTATCTTCTTTAAAAT
>CAYFVQ010000248.1:0-3204 GCA_964346585.1 uncultured Eubacteriales bacterium
ACACGCCACTTTTGCCCCAGCGAGTCAAAAGCGGCTCGGTTTCAGGCTCCGCTCTCCTCACCTCTTCGGTGAGGAACCATGCCCGCTCCGCCTTCAAACGGTTTTCTCACCCACTGCCCCTCGCTTATACACCGAGAAGTTTGAGGAGGGAATGGCGTGAAAAATCTGACTGGAGCGAATACATCTTCTAATGCTCTATTCATTTATCATGACATTTAAAATGTTTCTCCATTTTTCTTTTTTGTTGCTTCTTAAAATTTGATTTGTTATAATTCGCCACTGAAAAATCCTGACATCATAATTTATCAGGAGGTACGATTATGGGAAAATTCCTTGCCATTTTAATCGGACTCATCGCCATGGCAGGAGGCGTTTACTTAGCTGTTATTGTTTGGTGGCGTGAATTCTACGAACTCATTTTTGGTTTCATTCCTATTCTCCTCTTCTTTATCGGCTTAATCGCTTTTATCGCAGGCATCAGCAGCATTAAAGATGCCAAGAGAACGAAAAAGCTGGAAGAAGAAACCCCGGAAGAGGAAGAAAAAGAAGAAAAAGAATAGGCCGCTAGCCCGACTACAACTCATATAACTGACTTTCTTGACTCTCTCTTAACAGAGAGCATAAAAGTCGACCGATACAATCCTATCCTCACGAACTCTCCTCATGAATAAAACTTGACATTCCGGGTGTAACTTTGTATATTGTAATTGAATTACAAATTACAGGAGATTGCGATTATGGAAAGCAAAAAAACCACCCAGGAAACTAAATCAAAGCCAAAGGCAAAGAAACACCAGAGCACTCTCGATGAGTTGGGCTCTCAAGTGGAAAAATTCGCGGTGAAGACGGCAGAATCCATCAAGAAAGTCATCGATAAAACGATGGCTTCCAGAAACACAGTTCTCACCATTCGGGTCAATGAAGACAGCGATAAAAAACTCAGGATGTTGGTCGATGCAGGATTGTTTAAAAGTCGCTCTGAGAGTGCTGCTTTTCTCATCCACGAAGGAATCAAGAGCCAGGAACCTCTCTTCACCAAAATATCCAGCCAGCTGCTTAAAATTGAAAAAATCCAAACAGAATTGAAAGACATCATCTCCCAAGAGATGGAAGAAGTGGAGACTCAGAGTAAAGAGGTAAAGACTCCGAGCAAAAAAACGACAAAAAAAAGCTAATCTATACAAAAAAGTAGCCTGCCATTTCCCCAGTTTGAGCGTGCCTCTCTTGCCTTATTTTGGAAAGCTGTGATAATATTTTTTAAGTGGCCTATCTCAAGATCCTTCTTCCGTTACTTTTCTCCCTTCTCTCCACAACCACACAGAACATAGAAAAAGCATTCCTCCAAAACAATCCGAAGATACTCTACTCTCATCTCTCATCCAGCAGCTCAGTCAACATCTCTCTCCCGGAACCCATCTCATTCTCCGATCAGCTCTCCAATCAGCAAGCTTATTTTCTGTTCAAAAAAATATTTTCTTCTTACACAACCTTCGAATTTTTTTCAGAAAGCGAAATACCCTCGGCTTCAGATGAAATAAACTTTATTTTTAAAGCCAGGTGGTCTTTCAGAGACAACAAAAATGATGATCAACACGTCCTGCATATTTTCTTTTTCTTGGTGAATGAAAAAGAACTCCGAGATCAAGCTTCGCGTTCCTCCCCGAATCAAAAAAAGGAGGAGCTTAAAAGCATCTGGAAAATAATAGAAATCAGGGCAGAAAAAATTTGAAAATATTCACTCAATCTCTAAAAAACAAAGGCTTCTTCTTAGGATTTCTTTCAGGTATCGGACTCTCAACGGTTGCCTTGATTCTTTCTTTCCTCCTTCCTTCATTCGTCTCTTCAAGATATCCTCAAAAAAGTCTGGAGCAGTTGAGGAAGCAAAAAAATGCCATTATAAGCGAATTCAACGCCCTGACTGACCAAATGGAACTGAAAAAAAGAATAATCTTGAATTCTCCTTTTCCTGAAGAGAAGGAGGAGATATTCAGACTTTTCAAAAGGCTTGACCTCAACACTGAAATTGAAGGCATCGGCTATTACACCAGCGAAGAGGGGCTCGTCCTTTGGCTGGGGAATATCGCTGACTTTATCAAAACACCCTTTCCTGATGAAGAATCGTTCAACTTTCTCCAGCAAGATTCTTCCGTTCTCATTAAACATAAATCGTCAGTCTATCTGGCTGCGCTGCAGAAAGTCGCCTCGGGCAAATACATCATCATCTACAGGCTTATGGCTTTCATCCCGGAATTCAAAACGCCTTATCTCAAAGAATCCCATTTCTTGAAACCCAAGCTGCTCACCAACTGTGCCATCGACTACTCGGATTATCGAGAAGATGTCTCAGGGTTTGAAAAACTCTTTTCCCGACATGGGGATGAATACTTCGCCCAACGAGGGCCTCAGGATGAAATTACCACCTATCTCTTCCCCTTGAGGAATGATGCCCAAAAAATCGTTGCGACTGTCTCCCTCTACCCCCCGACGCTCTCTGCAAAACTCACAAACCAGAAAGAAAACTTCCTTCTGATTTTCTACATAGTCCTCGGCTTTTCCCTCCTCTCTCTTCTGATCCACTGTGTGAAATCTCCTTTGTTCTACAAAGATCGAAAACTCCTGCCAGTATTGCTCGTTATCTTGATTCTGGTCGGGCTAAGGTTGATTTTTTTCCCCTTAGGCAATCTGGAAAAAATCCAATCGCTTCCCATCTTCTCACCAGCCTCAGCCAGTTTTTTCTCTGTCTGGGTCCTCACAAAGTCCCCGGCTGACATCTTTCTCACCGCTTTCTTTCTTTTCTTGATCGCAGGATGCCTGGGGATCTATTCTCGAAATCTCTTTGATGGCAAGGGGAAAAAAGTCTCTCTTCTTTCTCTACCCATTATCCTCGTCTTTACCTTCACCTCTCTATTTTTCATTTTCATATTTCAGGAATTACTCTTCCGCCTTGTCTCACATTCCAACATTAACCTGCTCCGTTTCTCCCTCAATCCTTCATTTTTCCTTCTCCATCTCAGTATCTTTCTCTTCCTTTCTGTGACCCTGTTTGCCATATTCGCAGGATTGAGAATCATTTCTCTCCACTCCACCAAACTTCTCCTCCCCCTCCTTATCCTCATTTTTGAGTTTGGAGCCTATTTTCTCTTCTTTAAAGGCAGGAATTCTCTCTTTCTCATTACTCTTCAGTTTTTGATTATCATTCTGGCC
>CAYFVQ010000249.1:0-16959 GCA_964346585.1 uncultured Eubacteriales bacterium
CCATGGGAGAGCGTAGAAGAGAAATACAAAGTCGGACAGAAAATAAAGGGGAAAGTGGTCAGTCTGGCAGATTTTGGAGCATTCGTTGAGCTAGAAAAAGGAGTGGAAGGATTGGTCCACATCTCAGACCTCACATGGTCACGGAAAGCTGTTCATCCCAAAAAAATCCTGACTCCAGGAGAAGAAGTGGAGGTCTCTATTCTGGATATCAATCCCTCAGCCAAAAGGATTTCATTGGGTTTGAAACAGGCCACTCCTCATCCTCTGGAAGTGCTCAAACAGAAATACAGCCCTGGCTCAAGGATCAAAGGAACCATTACAAGCATCACCGATTTTGGTGCTTTCATGGAAGTGGAGACAGGAATCGAGGGGCTCATCCATATTTCTGATATTTCCTGGAAAAAAATTAAACATCCCTCGGAACTGCTAAAAGTGGGTGAAGAAGTGGAAGCCGTCATTCTTAGTATCGACGTGGAGAAGCAGAAGCTTTCCCTCGGTATAAAGCAGCTCGAAGGCGACATCTGGGAGGATTTTTTCAATCGCCAAAAAATTGGTGACCTGGTCAAAACCAAGATCGTCCGCCTTACCGACTTTGGAGTCTTTGTGGAAATCACCCCAGGAATAGAAGGAATAGTCTTCCTTTCCGAGCTGGATGAGAAAAAGATAGAAAAACCAGAAGAAGTTTTTTCCGTCGGAGAGGAGCGCATAGCCAAAATCACAAAGATGAATCCCCGAGAGAAAAAACTTTCCCTTAGTTTCAAATTAGCCCAATTGGAACTTCAAAAATTGGAGTACCAGAAATATGTCCAAAGCCAAGACGATAAGCTCACTCTGGGGGATCTTTTAAAAGACCAGTTGAAAAAAATACAGCCAACTCAAAAGGCCAAAAAAAAGGAGGAAAAAGATGATTAAAGCCGATTTAATTAACAAAATTGCTAAAGAAATGAACATCTCAAAACAAGAAGCAGAAACTGGTGTCAATCTGTTTTTTCAAACAATTAAAGAAGCCATCCTAAGGGGTGAAGAAATAGAACTTAGAGGTTTCGGAAGTTTTCGCTTCCGTCACCGGCACTCACGCTCCGGTAGAAATCCTCGCACAGGAGAGCCTGTGCATGTTCCTCCTAAGAAAGTTCTCTACTTTAAACCGAGTAAAATCTTAAAGAACATGATAAACAAAAAATAATGGAATATATCTATGCTCCCTGGAGAAAGGAGTACGTGCGAAAAATTTCTAAAATGAGTGAATGCATCTTCTGTCGTGCACTTAAAATGAAAGATGACAAGAAAGCTTTCATTCTCTTCAGAGCCGAAAAAAACTTCATCGTACTGAATAAATACCCCTACACTCCGGGACACCTGATGATTGCTCCCTATGCCCACCTTTCTTCATTCGATCGCGCGAAAAAAGAGTCTACCGATGAAATGGCAGACCTCCTCAAGCTCAGCCTGAGAATCCTGCGAAAGAAATACCGGCCTCATGGTTTTAACGCCGGCATGAACTTAGGAAACAGCGCTGGAGCCGGAGTGGCCGACCATTTTCATCTCCATGTTATTCCTCGCTGGACGGGCGACTCAAATTTCATGGCTCTCGTCGGTAAGACAAAAGTGGTTATTGAAGACATTGAAACCACATATGTCCAGCTTTTTCCTTTTTTCCAGAGAGCAAAATTGACTCCTCAATGAAAAAAGGATTGAGCGTCTTCCACTTGATGACTGGAGATGCAAGCATTCTTTCAAGGAGAGAATTTGAATAAAATGGACTTTGAACTCACTGAAGACCAAAAATTGCTCCGGGACATGGTCAGAGAATTTGCTCAAAAAGAGATGGCTTCCCAAGTCAAAATCCTTGAGGAGAAAAAAGAGTTTCCCAAGGAAATCTTGGCGAAACTCGGAGAGCTCGGAATCCTGGGTATGACCGTCCCTTCTGAATACGGAGGTTCGCAAACCGATTATCTCTCTTTTGTTCTTGCCCTGGAGGAAATCAGCAAAGTCTCTGCTTCTGTTTCAGTCATTGTCAGCGTTCACTGTGCACTCTTCTGTTACGCTATTCTGGAATTTGGCAACGAAGCGCTGAAAAGAAAATATCTTCCTCGAGCTGCCAAAGGAGAGGTCATCGGCGCTTTCTCTCTCACCGAACCAGGTGCCGGGTCAGATGCGACGAACCTAAAAGCAAAAGCTGTGAAGGACGGCAACTACTATCTATTAAACGGAACAAAATCCTGGGTAACCACAGGAAACGATGCCGAAGCCGCAGTCGTCTTTACCTTAGCGGACATCGAATCCAAGACGAATAAATTGAGTGCCTTCATCGTAGAGAATGAGTTTCCGGGATATAAAGTCTCCAGGATCGAAGAAAAAATGGGTTTGCATTCCTCTTTAACCGCAGAAATACTCCTGGAAGACTGCCGAGTGCCCGAAGAAAATCTTTTGGGAGAAGAGGGAAAAGGCGCGACTATCGCTCTGAACAGCCTCGATGGATCAAGAATCGGAATCGCCGCCCAGTCTATTGGGCTTTCTGGCCGGGCTCTCCAAGAGGCCGTTCAATACGCCAAACAAAGAGAAGCCTTCGGGAAAAAAATATCAGAATTCCAGGCTATTCAATTCATGATAGCGGATATATCAACACTTTTAGAAGCCGGGCGTTTACTCACTTATAAAGCTGCGGATTTAAAAGATAAAGGAAAAAAATTCATAAAAGAAGCGTCCATGGCCAAACTTTTTGCTTCTGAAGCCGCGAATAAAATTGTCTATCATGCGCTTCAAATTCATGGTGGTTACGGCTACTCGAAAGAATTCTTAATCGAACAGCTCTACAGAGACGCAAGAGTCTTCTCTATTTACGAGGGCACTTCTGAGATACAGCGTTTGGTCATTTCTAGGCAACTTCTCAAAGAAGACTGAATAGAATGTGTCGGTGTAACACCCGAAGGGGAAAAGATACCGACAATTGAGGTGATAACATGCTCAAAGCAATGCGAAGAAACGTCAAATCCTTAGCTCCCTTTTTATGGTTGGTGATTATTGCCTTCATCATCACCATCTTTGCTGTTTGGGGTGGAGCCGGACGCCTGGGCGCCGGAAGATCAACCAACACGATCGCTAGAGTGAAGGGTGAAAAAATCTCTGCCGATTATTACTTTCAGAATCTCGCTCAGAGACTCGAAATGATGAAAAATGAATTCAAAGAAATCAATAAAAATCTCATTCAACAGCTCAACATCCCCCAACAAGTACTGGAACAAATCATCCAGCAGTATATCCTACTTCAAAAGGCCAAAGAATTGGGGATATCCGTATCCGATGAAGAACTGCGTGAAAAAATTATAAACTATCCTGTTTTTCAGATAGATGGAAAATTCGTCGGTTTTGATCAGTACAAAAGAATTCTGGAATGGAACAGGATTCCCATTTCAGAATTTGAAGAAGGCATCCGAAAAGAGGTCATCATCGAAAAACTCATAAAAATCCTCACGGCTGGCATCACTGTTACTCAAGAGGAACTCTGGGAAAACTATAAGAAAAAGAATGAATCCGTTAAGATGGAATATGTCATCGCAGAGGCGGATAAAATCGAACTGGAACAAGAGCCTTCTTCCAGTGAGGCCCAGGAGTACTTTAACGAGAACAAGGAGAAATATGAAATTCCGGAGAGAAGAGAAGCCTCTCTTGTTTTCCTCAATACAGAAGATATCAAAAATGAAATCGAACTCAGTGACACCGAGATCGAGGATTATTACAAGGAAAATGAGCAACAATTCACAGACCCCGAAATGGTAAAGGTCAGCCGAATCTATCTTCCTTTCGAAGATAAGGAAAAAGAAATGGTTGAGGTTGAGGGCCAAAATATTCTGGAGAAAATAAAACAAGGGCAAGATTTCGCGGAACTCGCAAGACTCCACTCCAAGGACCCAAAAGCAAATGAGGGGGGAGATTGGGGCCTTTATGAGTGGAGAACACTTCCTTCTCAGGAACAGGAAGAAATCGAACGGCTTTCCGCAGGAATAAATTCCGACCTCATAGAATCTGAGGAAGGAATATCTATCCTGAAAGTGACAGAAAAAAACCCTCCTCGGACAAGGTCTTTAGAAGAAGTCAAAGATAGAATCCAGAACATTCTCAAGGATCAGAAAGCCAGGGAACAGGCTGAAGAAAGAATCATCGAATTGGAGAAAATCGCGAAAAAAGAAAAAAGTTTGGCTGGTGCTGCCCAGATGAGTGGGCGGGAAATCATCAACACAGGCCTTCTCAAAGAACAGGAGCCGATTGTAGATATCGATCCTTCGGGAACCATAAGCCGCACGCTTTTTCAGCTTCAGGAAAAAGAGATATCTTCTCCCGTTTACACCTACCAGGGCGTCGGGATTGCCCAGCTGGAAAAGATTGAACTTCCCCGTCAGGCAAACTTTGACGAAGTCGAAAGTGAAGTCAAAGACGACCTCACGACAATAAGAAAAAAAGAGGAAGCGGCGGACAAAATGAGAAAGGTCAAAGCGGAGCTCAATACGGCAAATCTTGAGGCGCTCGCTCAAAAATACGGGCTTGAATACAAAACTGCCAATGAACACAAACGAGAACAGTATCTCTCCATCGTGGGAGAGAATCCTGAAATCGACAGGCTTGCTTTTTCTCTTCCCCTAGAAGGATCGAGCGACCCTATCGAGTTTGAGGCCGGCTATGCCTTGATTAAAGTACAGGAGCGAAAAGAAGTCACTCCGGAAGATTTGGAAAAGGATAAGGAGACAGAGAAAGAAAGCCTGCTCGAAGCAAAGAGGAATAAGTTCTTCTTGTCTTATATGACAAAATTGAGAGAGGCATATGGAGTCAAAATTGAATATGACGTTTTCCTGAAAATCAGCTCCGATGTCCTTTCTCGGTTTGAAGTTGAAGAATAAGTCGATGGAGTTGGCTGGGACTTCTCCGTCTTAAACAAGCGGTCAATCCCCTTCAATATCTTTTAACCATCTTGGATGGCTAATTTCCACAGAAGAGGGAACTCAATTTAGATGGACAAAGAGGTGCAAAAATGAGGATGACTAAACTCCTTAAGGCTGGAGAGAAAGCTGTTAAACAGTCTCTGCGCCTCCGAAAGGGCGAAAAATTCCTGCTTGTGACTGATAAAGAGAAAATAGAGATCGCAGAGGCTTTTGCCTATTGGGCGAAAGAACTCGGAGTTGAAACAACCACTTATCTCATGACAGAAACCCTCCGTCCCATCACTCAACCGACTCGGCTCTTCGCAGAAATCGCAGAGAGGGCGACTGCCATCGCTTACATGCTTGATGCAAGGATTGAAGAAAAGCCTTTTAGAGGTTACATGGTTAAAACCGGGATGGAGCATGGCCGGATATGTATGATGCCTGGATTGACAAGAGACATGATGGAACGGCTGGTGAATATCGACTTTAAGGATATGGATCAGTTCACGAAAAAAGTCATAAAGGCCCTGACGGATTCGGATGATATCGTGGTGGAGAACCCGGAAGGCACCCGAATCCAATTCAGCGTTAAGGGCAGAAAATGGGCGAACGACAACGGCGACATCAGCCGGAAAGGGATGCATGGAAACCTCCCTGCCGGAGAATGCTTCACAGCACCGGTGGAGGAAAGCTTTTCAGGAAAGCTGGTTATCAGCCTCATCGATGATAAGTTGGGGCGTGGAGTCATGGAATTTGAAAAAGGCCGGCTGATCCGGCACACAGGAAAGGGAGTTGATGCAATCATCCAAAACATCGGCAACGACGACACGGGAACAATCATTGGCGAGTTTGGAATCGGCACGAACAGGAAAGCCCGCATCACTGAGAACATGCTGGAAGCCGAAAAAGCCTTCGGAACAGCTCACTTTGCGATCGGCGATTCCTACGGCATGGGGAAAAACAGAAGCCCACATCATTATGATGCCCTGGTCGATAAAGTCACGATCCGGGCAAAGGGAAAACTGATTGCCAAAGAAGGAAGGTTTCTACTCTAAGGAAGAGAAGAATCTGGCCTTTCATGCCAAAGAAAAGGGGCAAAAAGGAGGAGGGAGTTCATTCACCACTTGAGAATGTCAAACAGGAGGCTTTTTACGCTTTCCTCGAGAGCATCTCTAAACCTTTCCACACTATCTGTAAATCCATCTCCTAAGTAATCTGTGATATACATCGGTTCTCCGACATTGATCTTGACTTTTGTCGGTACCAAAAACGGAACCTGGGTGCCAAACATGGCTACTGGGGTAACAGGAACGGAAATTCCCTCATATTTATGCAGGTTATATGACAGGATGGACGTTCCTCTCTTGAAAGTGTGCACATAGGGATTCGGTTCTTTTTTCAACACCCGGCCCCAGCCTTGAAGAGCAATAACCGCCCGTCCTTTTTTCAGGTACTCATGACAATGCTCCATGGCCGTCCTTGTCTTTTGCTCCATATCCACAGGAATAGCTCCGGTTTTCTTTATCGTCTTCGCAAAATAAGAAGTAAAAATGGATTTCAGCGGGCTGAGGAGCAAGTCCAGAAAGAGCCCGAAGTCTTTCAGATGTCTCTTGAGGTGTTTTCTGATGAGACGGTTGAAATCATCCTTATCAAAAACCATTTTATTGGATGTCCAAAATATCTGTCTCGGGACGACTTTGAACAGAGTCGCAGCATCTTTGAAAGTTCCGATATGATTCCCGATGATGATATTCGGACCTTTCTTGACGAAATTCTCCTTTCCTTTTATCACGATTTTTTTTCCGATAAGGGCAACGCTGCTAAAACGCTGGATAACCGGCTCTAACCGTTTCAGCTCTTCTTCGATTGTCATAATTCTTTTGGTCCTATAATTTTCGTTTATCTATTTTAAGAAAATTTGAAAAAAAATTCAAAAAATATATGGGGACATTCCCCAAGGTGGGGTCAGGCCTTAGTAACTTCAGTAATTTGAATTCAAATGAGTCAACCAGTTCCTTCTAAATGAAATTACTGAAGTTACTAAGGCCTGACCCCATTTTCTATTGCTTGAAAATATAAAATTTCCATGATAACTTAGCCAGTAAAAATCATGCTGCATCCATCTCAGGGCCTTTGATTGTGGAGGATATGATGTTGACACTCATCAAACAAGGGACAGTCTTCGCGCCTGACCCCATGGGCACAAAAGACATTCTGATTTCAGGTGGAAAGATCGCAGCTGTTTGCGAGCCAGACAAGATTAATATAAAGGGAATTGATTTCGAAGTCATTAATGCATCAGAAAAAATTATAATACCCGGTCTCATCGACAGCCATGTCCATATACTCGGAGGCGGCGGAGAAGGAGGGCCCGCAACCAGAGCACCCGAAATAACCATAGAGGAAATCATTGAATGTGGAGTCACGACAGTCATTGGCTGCCTAGGAACTGACGGAACAACGCGCCACATGGAATCACTCCTGGCTAAGGCGAGAGGGCTTGAAGAGGAAGGAGTCACAACTTATCTGTTTTCCGGTTCTTATCAAATTCCTCCTGTAACAGTTACAGGCAGCATCCGTTCCGATTTGATTCTCATCGATAAGGTCATCGGGGCCGGAGAAATTGCCATATCCGACCACCGCTCCTCCCAGCCCACTTTTGAGGAATTCTCCCGCCTGGCCGCAGAATGCCGTGTCGGAGGAATGCTCGGAGGGAAAGCAGGTATCCTCCATGTCCATCTGGGAGACGGGCCACGCAAACTGGAAATGCTCTTCAGGTTAATCAAAGAGACTGAAATTCCCGTCACACAGGTTATCCCAACCCATGTCAACCGCAACGGTGAACTCTTCGCTGAAGCCATCAAATTCATCCAATCTGGGGGATTCATCGATATGACCGCTGGCGATGACCCTGAAGCCGGAGTTGGCATTGAAGTCAACATTGAAGAAGCCATCCGACTTCTCCTTGAGAAGAAGGCTTCCCTCAGCCAAGTAACGATCAGTTCAGACGGCAACGGGAGTCTGCCTGTCTTCGATGCCAGAGGGAACCTCCAAGGATTGACCGTCGCCACCCAGAGAAGTCTTTTGAAAAATATCCGTCACCTGGTGCAAAAAAAACTCCTTGAGCTTCAAGACGCCGTTAAGCTGCTCACCGTTAATCCCGCCTTTTTTTACAAGCTTCATCAGAAGGGGGAAATCCAAGCCGGTAAAGACGCTGACTTACTCTTGCTCGACAAAAATTTGAATATGACAGACTCTTTCGCAACGGGAAGGATGATGATGGCCGATAAGAAACTTCTTGCCAGAGGCACATTTTCAACAGCTTAATTTAGGACTTCAAAAAAAGACCTAGATAAAATCTGGGAAGAGAGAGGAAAATGGAGAAAGAAGCAAAAAATCAAACACAAAAATCTAAGGAACCCAGTATTGCCGTCGCTCTGATTCCATTAATCGCTATGGGGATTCTTCTCGGAGTCGGCTATGGAGTCTACAGAATCGCAGCCCAGGTTCTCCTCGTAGCCGCCGCTTTTATAACGGGCACACTCGGCCTCATCCTCCGTTTCAAATGGAAAGAAATGGAAGAGGGCATTGTCAACAGCATCCATAAAGCGATGCCGGCCATTTTGATCATGCTCTGTGTCGGTATTCTCATCGGCTCCTGGATCGCCTGCGGAACCATCCCCATGGTCATCTATTACGGTTTAAAACTCATATCGCCTCAATATTTTCTGTTCACAGCCTGCTTTGTGTGCTCACTCACCTCTCTGGCCACGGGAACTTCCTGGGGCACGATAGGTACTTTGGGAGTGGCATTCATGGGCATCGCTATGGGCTTGGGAATCCCACTCGGTCCGGCCGCTGGAGCCATAGTCGCGGGCGCTTATTTCGGAGACAAAATGTCTCCTTTCTCAGACGTGACCAATCTTGCGCCTGTTGCCGCGGGGTCGAACCTCTTTGACCATATCAAGCACATGCTCTGGTCAGCCACTCCAGCCTGGCTCATAGGCCTTGCGATTTACTTCTTTGTCGGACTGAGGTACGGGGGAGAACAAGTGGAATCCGAAGACATGATTCTCATCATCCAAACATTGAAGGACAACTTTAACTTCAACATCCTCCTGCTCCTGCCCATGGCCATCGTCTTCTACTTCGCCTTCACTAAAAAACCGACCATACCCGGGATGCTTCTCTCCTCTCTGGTGGCCGGAATACTGGCCATCATCTTCCAGGGTGCTTCGGTCACGGATGTGGCCACAGCCATGAACACAGGATATGAGGCTCAGACTGGGGTGGCAAAAGTGGATGATCTGATCTCCCGGGGAGGTCTGATGAGCATGATGAAAACACAACTCATCGCCTTCACCGCCTTCAGCTTCGGGGGGATCATGCAGCGCACCGGGCTACTCTCAGTCATTCTGGACCGCTTGATGAGATTCGCCAACAAAACATGGAGCATCGTGCTGACAACCATCACTTCCTCAATAGTGATAGCCATGATGACGGCAAGCTCTTACCTGTCCATGATCATTCCTGGAGAGCTTCTCTCACCGATTTACAAGAAAAAAGGCCTTGCAGCTAAAAATCTATCCCGGATTATCGAGGAAAGCGGCGCCATCATCGTTCCGCTCATCCCCTGGAGTATGGCCGGCGCTTTCATCACAGGGACTATCGGAGTTTCTCCCGCTACTTATCTCCCGTGGGCCATAATGAATTATGCCGCCGTCATTATCCTCGTTATATTCGGCTTTACGGGATTTACAATGGCTCCGAAAATCAGGGAAGACGAAACCCAGATCGGGAGTTAGAGGCAGAAGGGATTTCCAGCCTTTAGAAAAAGCTCAAAGGATTTCAATCCTCCTCCCCTGCCTTTGTCAAAGCCTTTCGGAATCCTTCCTCAACTTTCTTCTTTTTTTTCTTTTGCAGTTCCGCGGTCGCCTCAAATTTGCGTTCGAATTCACTCTTTCTTTTCTTTTCTTTCAAGAGTAGCTCATCCAGAGTTTTTTTGGCTTTCCCTCCTTCCTTTTTTGATTGAATCACTTCCTGAGAGACGGGATCTATCCAGAGGAAGGACTGACAACAGGGGCAGAGAATTTGAAAAACCTCTTTTTCTTTTTTTTTGCTTTTCATCTGATAGAAATTTATCAAAAAAAACAGTGCTAGACAAGATGGTTCATTCAATATATGAGGACGTTCCCCAAGGTGGGGTCAGGCCTTAGTAACTTCAGTAATTTGAATTCAAATGAATCTTTCAGTTCCTTTTAGATGAAATTACTGAAGTTACTAAGGCCTGACCCCACCTTGGGGAACGTCCTCTAACCTTTTCTAACCTCTTCTGATATCGATTTCATGCTTCTTTATCAGTTTAAAAAGGCCCTGCCTGCTGAGGCCGACTTCTTCGGCAGTTCTGGATCTGTTGAAATTCCATCGAGCCAGGGCCTGATGGAGAAATCTCTTCTCGAATTCGGCTCTTGCCAGGAAAAAATCATAGGAAGGATCCGAAGATCTAACTGCCTGAGGATTGATCTTTGAGGAAAGATGTTCCTCTCTGATGAGGCTGTTATCTCCAGCAAGCACCAAACATCTCTGTATTTCATTCTGAAGCTCTCTCACATTTCCTGGCCACGAGTAGTTGATCAACAGTTCGAGAGCACTCGGTGAAAAAAATGCCTGTTCACGTTTCATCTCGAGACAGTACTTCTCTAGAAAATGATTTAAAAGAAAGTGAAGGTCCTCTTTCCTTTCCCTTAGAGGAGGAAGTTCGATGGTTATGATCTTGATTCGGTAATACAGATCTTCACGGAAATTGCCGATCTCGATTTCTCTTTCGATATTCTTGTTGGTGGCGCTGATAAATCTTCCATTGACAGATAACGGCCTGTTTTCACCGATTCTCCTGATTTCTTTCTCCTGAAGGAAACGGAGAAGCTTGGCTTGGAGGATGAGAGGCATGTCACATATTTCATCCATAAAGAATGTCCCCCCGTTGGCTTCCTCGATTAGTCCCGGCTTATTCTTCACAGCTCCAGTGAAAGCTCCTCTCGCATATCCGAACAGTTCACTCTCCAGGAGATGCTCAGGTATGGCTCCACAGTTAACCGCAACAAATTTCCCTTTTTTTCTTACCCCACAGAGATGAATGGTCCGTGCAACGAGTTCCTTCCCGGTACCGCTCTCACCACAGATGAATACTGGAATGTCACTGTCTTTGACTCTGGATATTAGAGTTTGGATACGCTTAAACGCCTCGCTCTGCCCTCTCACAAAACATTCTGGATGGCTGGTTTTCTCCAATCCAAGATTATTAAATTCTCTCTTGTTCTTTAAAATCCGATTAATGGGTTTAGACAGCGACATGAGAATCTCCAGATCATCATGAGTAAAAGTTCCCGATATCACTTTTCTATCCAGATACAAAACACCCACAGACCTATTCTCTATAATCAAAGGCAAACAAATAATACTCCAGTGGTTCCCATCAAAGCCACCTCTTCTGACAGAATCTTCAGAGTGAGTCGTGATAATCGGTTGTTTCACATCGAGAGCTTTATGAATGACATCCTGTCTGATACTTCTTTTCTTTAAATGTCCATTCTCACGTATTTCTTGAAAAACAACCTGGTTCTTCTTATCCATCAACAAAACAACAACACGAGAGGAAGAAGTGCCTTCCAAGATTAAATCCAATAATCCCTCGAGAAAAGAGTGATTTAAAGAAGACATTTAATCCCTTTCAATTCAAAGTGATATCTTTTAAGAGCAAAGTGTGAAATTCTGAGGCAACTTTTCAGTACAAATAACGATTCCTCTCCAAAGTTTTTCTCATCTTCCTTTCTCTTTTTCTTGAAAGCCGGCTTTGTCCCAAAGCGACGGGATAGAGAATGAGAAAAAAAATGCTTGGGGATATCGCCATGGGGAAAAAGAGATTTGTGGATCTCTTTGGAAAGGGGGAGGTTAAAATCAGGTCTGAAAAGGGCGGATTTACTTGAGGCCTTTTTTCAAAACTTTGGCTTTTTTCTTCACATCTCTATATTTGGAATCAAATTCTTTGATCTCCTCAAAAAGAGCCAAGGCCTTCTCCTCATCATCCGCCTCTTCATAGAGCGAAGCCAATTCGTAACTTAATGCTAAAAATTGGTCAGTCCCTTCCTGGGTCAACGCTTGAGCCTTCTTCAACCATTTCGCCGCCTCTCCAAATTCCCCCTTCTGCCTGTAACATTGGCTCAAAGAATGGAATGATTCTTCGCTCAAACTCTTATCTTTAGAAGCGAGTTTAAATTTCTCAATCGCTTGATCGATTAAACCTTTTTCGAGGAAAGAAATTCCTGAATTAAAGAGTTCTTTATAACTGTCATCTTTCGCTTCCTTTTTCTTTTCTGGCTCTTTCACCTCTTCTATTTTCCTCGGAGGTTTTGGAGTCTCGACTTCTGCCTCTTTATCCGCCTTTTTTTCTAAAGCTTTATCTGGCGCTGCTTTCTCTGCAGGAACGGGTTTTTCTTCTTTAACTTCCTCATCTTCTTTTCCCACTTCTTCCTTTACTTCTTCTGCCTCTCCTTCAGGATATTCTTTCTTGTCAAACAATTCGCTTTCTCTTTCAGAAACTTCAGTCACCCGCTGGAGAATTTCATCAACGCTGACATGAGCAGAAACTTTTCCAAGAGCTGCAAGTTTTTCTTCAACTCTGGAGTCATTCGGAAATTGTATTCGTAAGTTTTCAAGAATTCTCTTGGCATTTCTCAACAGACCTTGGGTGATATACAAATCGGCTTGAGCTAAATTCATCTCCAGCTCTTCATCGGATCCCGCCACCACTTCTGAAGGTTCCTCAATTTTTTCCTCTTGAATAATCTCTTCTAGCTCTTGTATCTCCTTGGTCGAAACCTTTGTTATCTTCTCCGCTTCTAAAGCCTCTTCCATTTTTTTGCGTTCCTCCTCTGCCGCTTTCTGGGCTTCCTCTTCAGCCGCTTTCCGAGCCTCCTCCTCTTCGGCTCTCTTCGCTTCCTCCTCTGCCGCTCTCTTTGCTTCTTCTTCAGCTGCTCTCTTGACTTCTTCCTCAGCACGCTTCCGCTCTTCCTCAGCCTGTCTCTTCTCTTCCTCGGCCTTCCTCGCTTCTTCTTCGGCCTTCCTTTTTTCCTCCTCGGCTCTCTGGGCTTCCGCTTCAAGTCTTATCCGTTCCTCTTCGGCTTTCTTGACCGCTTCTTCGGCACGCCTCCTCTCTTCCTCGGCTTTTCTTCTTTCTTCTTCGGCTTTCTTGGCTTCTTCTTCCGCCAGTCTCCGTTCTTCTTCCGCTTTCCTCTTTTCTTCCTCAGCACGCCTGACTTCTTCCTCGGCACGCATCCGCGCTTCCTCAGCTAACCTCTGCCCTTCTTCCTGTGCTGCTTTCCGGGCTGATTCTTCAGTCTTTTTGGCTTCCTCTTTAGCCAGTCTCGCTTCTTCTTCTGCCCGTCTTGCTTCCTC
Organism: uncultured Eubacteriales bacterium; assembly: GCA_964346585.1. Taxonomy (GTDB): domain Bacteria; phylum Acidobacteriota; class Aminicenantia; order Aminicenantales; family Aminicenantaceae; genus SOIA01. The sequence goes on from CAYFVQ010000249.1 coordinate 13,371, forward strand.
CTCAGCTTTCTTCCGCATCTCCTCTTCGGCTAATCTCTTCGCTTCCTCTTCAGCCGCTTTCCGGGCTGCTTCTTCAGCCCGTTTGGCTTCTTCTTCGGCCCGTTTCGCTTCCTCTTCGACTTTTTTCCGCGCTTCCTCTTCAGCCGCTCTTTTGGCCTCTTCCTCTGTGGCTTTCATCGCTTCTTCCTCGGCGTGAACCCTCTCCTCTTCGGCTCTCTTTCTCTCTTCTTCAACTTTCTTCGCTTCCTCTTCAGCACGCAACCTCTCTTCCTCGGCTTTCTCCTTCTCCTCTTCGGCTCGAACCTGCTCCTCTGTAGCTCTCGCTGCTTCTTCTTCAACCCTCTTCTTTTCCTCTTCGATTTTCCTCGCTTCTTCTTCGGCTTTCAACTTTTCTTCTGCGGTAGGCTCAGCTTCTCTTGCGACTTCCGGAATCTCAGCTCCTCCTTTTAATTGGTTATAAAGACTAACTAACTCTTTATCCTCGGGAACAAGACTCACAAGCTCACCTAAAGTAGCGAGATATTCCTTCTGTCTATTTTCCTTCCTGTATTCTTCCAGAAGAACACGGCAAACGATTTCTAGATTCTTTTTCTGGCCAGCTGATTTATAGATTGAAGCCAATTCTCTCAGAGTAGGCATATGGACTTTTTTGACTGAAAGAATAAGCCCAAGAAGTCCAATCGCTTTCTCTGACTTCTGTTTTTTAATAAGAGTCTCAACCAGAGGTTTATAAAGTTCAAATGCTTTATCCAGGTCATCCTGAGAAATTCTGATACGCCCTAATTTCACTCTGGCTTCAACATCTTGAGGGTTTATATAGATAACCTGATTGAATACGCCTTCGGCCTTTTCAAATTCTTTATCCTCAAAGTGAAAGTTACCCAAAAGCCTGAGAGCGGTTACATCATCCTTATTTTTTTTCAGGATATTATCAATGATTTTTCGAGCCTCTTTAGTTCTGTCTTCTTTTTTGAGAAGAGATATCAAATTGGACAACGTCCTTGCGTCGTCTTCTTTCAGGTCTTTAGCTTTTTTTAGAGCTTCATGAGCCTCTTTAAATGCTTTGCTCCGAATCTTGAACTCGGCCACATCATTGTATCGAACTACGGCTTTGTCAACCTCCCCTTCCCTCGTGTAGAGATCAGCCAGAGTTAACCTCGTCTGAATATCCTTCTTATCTAATTTAATGAGCTTTTCATAAAGAAATATGGCTTCTTTTGTTCGATGATTCTTCATTAAGCCTTTAGCGATCTTTGAATATTCTGCCTTCGCCTCAGAGAGAAATCCCTGGGCATAATAAAGGTCAGCCAATTTCATCGTGGATTCGATGTTTCCGGGATTCAACTTATTGATCTTCTTATAAACCGCCATGGACTGGGAATACGATCCTCTTTCTTCGTAATGGCTGGCAATTTTATACAATTCCTCAATCGCTCTGTCTTTTTGGTTCATTCTCAAATAGAGGTCGCTGACGAGGTTTCTCACATTGATATCTTGAGGGTCGACGGCCAACACCTTCTGGTACTCCTGAATAGCGTCCTGGAATTTTCCTCTTTTTACGTTTTTCTCGGCGTTTTCCAGGAACTTGGCTCTTTCTCTCTCAGTCCCCATTTTATTCGCACCTAAGATTAAAGGATAATCGATGCAGAGGCGTTGGCCCTTTTTTTTCTAAAGCTCTAAAATGCTCTTTCGTTCCGTATCCCTTGTTTTTTGACAAGGAATATCCTTGATAAACTCTATCAAAAAGCATCATCATCTCATCTCTGATGACTTTAGCCACAATAGATGCCGCTGCGATGGAAATACACTTTTTATCGCCTTTAGGCACACTAATCTGAGGATAATTTACCTCATTTAAACTAAATCCGTCAACTAAGATAAAATCAGGAACGAGATTCATGTTTTCCACGGCTCTTTTCATGGCGTATATCGAAGCCCAGTAAATATTCTTTTTATCAATCTCAAAATTCGAAGATAAGCCAACTCCTACAGAAGCGGAATTGACTAAAATCTCCCTGGCCAATCGCATCCTTTTTTTGGGCGAGAGGACCTTGGAGTCATCGACCTCTTCCACCCAGCCTGATAACTTTTGGTTTATGAGTGCACAAGGAAGAATGACAGCGGCCGAGACAACAGGGCCAAAAAGAGCTCCTCTTCCCACTTCGTCAACGCCGGCTATGGCCTTAAATCCTTTTTTTAATATTTTCCTCTCAATTCGAAAATCAGCCATATCCGATCTATGCTTTGGCATGTGCTGTTAAACAGCGAAACCACTGAACAAAAAACATGCCATTTTCTGACTTGATTGAAGGTTCACGGCTTCTCCGTAGACAGGGAGTGAAGCTGTCTTTTCTCTCTGAGAGAGCGTATGAAACGCATCTCATGCGTTCTTATAAATATGCACACCACGAGATAATGTCAAAAATGCCTCTATCTTTTTTCTTTCAACTTGGCGGCTTTTCCTTTGAGTTTCCGCAGGTAGTATAATTTGGCTCTTCTGACTTTCCCATGCCTTACAACTTCAATTTTTTTAATCATTTTGGAGTGAAGAGGCAATATCCTCTCGACTCCAATACCAAAAGAAATCTTCCGGACCGTGAATGTCGCCCCAAGTCCAGCGCCTCTTTTGGCGATCACATCACCCTGAAAAACCTGTACTCTCTCTTTATCTCCTTCTCTGATAATCACATGAACTTTTACCGTATCCCCCACTCGAAAAGAAGCTGGATCTTTTGTTGCCTGTTTTTCTTCCACTAAGTCAATCAGATTCATCTCTCTTTCCTTTCTTTTCTGTTTTTATTTCTTCCAATATCTTTTTTTCTTCCCGAGATACTTTTCGACTCTCAAGGAGATCAGGTCTCAAGAGCCACGTTTTTTCCAGAGATCTTTTCAGTCGCCAGGATTTGATCCGGCTGTGGTCTCCAGAAAAAAGAACATCTGGGACTTTTATCCCTCTAAAATCACGAGGTCGAGTGTACTGAGGGAATTCTAACAAACCGGTGAAAAATGTATCATTTTTTACCGAATCTGCCTTTCCCACGACTCGAGGTATGAACCTCGACACCGCATCCACAACGACTAAAGCCGCAGGCTCTCCTCCAGTGAGTATATAATCACCGATGGAAATCTCACCCGTGACTAGATGCTGGACTACTCTCTCATCGACTCCTTCATAACGGCCGCAGATAAGGATGATTTGGTCGTTTTGAGCTAAATCCTCTGCGTACTGAAAATCGAGTTTTCTACCTTGAGGAGAAAGAAGGAATACGGGCACTCCCTCTTTGCGTCTTATCTTTTCAACAGCCGCAAATATTGGCTCAGGCTTTAAAACCATTCCCTGACCGCCTCCAAACGGACGATCATCGACTTGTTTGTGTTTATCTCTTGTAAACGTTCTCAGATCGTGAACATGAACCTCGATTAAGCCCTTCTCCAGAGCTTTTTTTATAATTCCTCCTGAGAAAACACTGCTAAAAATCTCGGGGAATATTGTGATTATATCAAATCTCATTCAACTCTAAAAGACCCTCGGGAGGATCGATCCGAATTATCTTCTGCTTCAAGTCAACTTCAAGACACACCGAATGTG
>CAYFVQ010000250.1:0-3374 GCA_964346585.1 uncultured Eubacteriales bacterium
ATTCGAACTGCCGACCTTCTGATTCGTAGTCAGACGCTCTATCCAGCTGAGCTACGGGCGCACTGAAAAAGAGTGTTTCATATTATGCCAGATTTTGAGGGATTATTTAAGTTTTATAATGTGAGATTGCTAGGCTTCGCCCATAATGATAATCTTTCTTTTTGATATTGCCACGCTTCGCTCGCTATAACAATAGCGTTAATCAGAGATTTTGAGGATAGCGGCGCCGTTTATTTTCCCTTCTTTCAAGAACCTCAGGGCTTTATTGGCTTCTTCCAGGCGAAACGCCTGAGTGGTCGTCCGGATAGGGATTTCAGCCGCGATTTTAAGGAGCTCTTCTCCATCCTGCCGTGTCGCATTGGCTACGCTCCGGAGGGTCCGTTCATGATAGAGGTATTTCACATAATCCATCTCAGGGATGGGTGTCATGTAAATCCCTGCTAGGGCCACGGTGCCGCCTTTATCCAGGACTCTTAGCGCATCGAGGACCAATTCGCCTGCAGGTGCAAATATTATGGAGCTGTCCATTTTTGTCGGAGGTTCATCTTTGGATTTTCCTGTCCAGACAGCGCCGAGCTTTTGTGCAAGTTTTCTGTGTTCTTCGCTCCTCGTAAAAACATAGACTTCGCAACCCCAGTGTATGGCAACCTGGATGGCCACATGTGCCGATGCTCCGAACCCATAGAGTCCGAGTCGCTGGCCGGGTTTAATCTCGCTCAAACGTAGAGCTCTGTAACCGATGATTCCTGCACAGAGAAGAGGCGAGGCTTCTTCGTCAGAGAAAATTTCGGGAATGACATACGCGAATTTCTCCGGAACGACTATGAATTCAGCGTATCCGCCGTTGACATGGTAGCCTGTGAAGCGAGCGGATTCGCAAAGATTCTCGTTTTCCCGAGTGCAGTATCCACAACTCATGCAAGAGGAATAAAGCCAAGCCACACCGAGTCTGTCTCCTTCTTTAAATCGAGAGGTGTTCTTCCCCATTTTTTCTACGACGCCCACTACTTGATGCCCGGGGATGATGGGCAGCCTTACTTCGGGAAGCTCGCCTTCGACTGTATGGAGGTCTGTGTGGCAAACGCCGCAAACCTTAATGCGGAGAAGAATATCCTTAGGGCCTGGATCAGGATTGGAGAATTCGACAAGTTCGAGAGGATTCTGGTTGATCGGAGCAAATTTCTTTAAGAACATGGCCTTCATTGCTGCAGATCCTCTTTTAAGTAATTACAAATATATAAACCTTAAAAAGGATAGTCCGAGAAGAAAAAGTAGCCAATCCCTTTTTATTTCTTCTGGCATTGATTGCAGTAGCCAAAGACCTGGATGGAAAACTTATCTGTCTTGAAATGGCTCTCTTTACCTATCTTTTTAAGGAGTGCCTGGATTTTCTCATGGGAAAACTCTTTAACTTCACCACAAGAAAGACAGACCAGATGACCATGAGCTGCTTTGGTGATTTCAGGCTCATAGTGACTGTGATTCTCTCCAAAATCTAACTCACTCACCAATCCACTCTTCACCAGGAAGTTTAAGGTCCGGTAGATTGTGGCCAGGGAAACCTTTTCCCCTTTACTATTTAGCCTTCGATGGATTTCGTAGGCATCCGGATGAACCTTTTCATCGGAAAATATTTCCTCGAAGATCAATCGTCTTGTACGGGTAAATTTAAGCTTTTGTGAGCTTAGATAATCCTTGAATGCTTTAAGTTCCATGATTAACTTTTAAGAAATAACCTCATCTTTTTATGAGATTGCCACGCTGCGCTCGCAATGACATGTGTATGAGATTGCTACGTCGCTTTGCTCCTCGCAATGACATTTATTTTCCTTTTGTTTTTATCTTCGACTGTTTTTCCTTCGACTGTTTTTTCGTGGATTCTTTTTTCTTGGGTTGTTTTTCCTTTGACTCCACTTCTTTCTCTTTCTGCCTCTTTATTTTCAGTTTCAGCCTCTCAAGGCGGTGGGAAAAGTCTTTTTCGTAATAGGAAGAGAATCCCATCGACATAACAAACCCTTCTTCGGCCACTTCTCTCGCTTCCTCAAATTTCTTCTCTTTATGTTCGAGGTACATGGCCAGTTCTCTAAACGAGAGAAGCTGACTCATGGATGCGGTCTCTGCAGAAGTCATCTCTCTCCACATCATCACCGCCCTTTCCCAATCCTGACTCTTCTTGAAATGATAAGAGATTTTCTTCTTGGCCTCCAGCGATATCTCATCCGACAATTCGCCGTCCAGAGCCTTTTGGAAGAAATCCAAAGATTTCTCGACTTCTCCCACCTTCTCCATGATCTTCCCTGCTCCGTAGAGGTCCATGGCATCCACGAACCCCTTTTCTCCCTTCTCCGAAAACACAAGAGCCCCAGCAACAACCACACCCAGTAGAGAAAGAATATCCTCTTGATTGTGGTAGAGGATAGGCTCGATCAATTCGAAATTCCCCGTGTTCAGGTACTGAAAATATCTCCAGGGAATCTCGGCAGAGGGGATATCTTCGGCGCGGTCCGCATTGACGACCTCTCGGGCCAGATGAAAAAGACGGCAGTTCTCATGCTTATGCCTCCAGAGACTCCGGGCGGAAAAGAGAAAATCCAGATGGGGAAGTTCACTAAGGAGTAAAGGTTGCCTGTGGAGGATGAACCGTGTCTCGAGGAGAGGCATGTCAAATCCCTTCCCATTATAGGAGACAACGGATTGAAAATTCATCTCGGAAAAAAACTGGCCTAGCTCCTGAATCATCCGCTCTTCTTCACCCATCTCTCCGAGAAAATACTGAGAGACATAGAATTTATCATCCCTGTAGTAGCCCATCCCAACCAGGAAGGGCACAACACCTGTTCCACCCGAAAGGCCTGTTGTCTCAAGATCGATGAACAGAGCCGTGGAAAGGTCCAGGCTTTCAAACTCGGCGTCTTTGCTGAGCCAGGTAAGAACATCTCCCTTTATATCCAGACCCGTAGATAAGGTGATTTTTCCGTATCTGACATCAAGAGGGTAAGGATTCTCAAAAAACTGGATGGGCTCTCTCTCAAGGGGCTCAAAGGCCGAGGCTTGTGATTCAGAAGGCCCTTCGCTGCCAGTGAGGGTGATCAGCTGCTGGAGTTTTTCTTTGACGGAAAGGCTCTCGTCTTTATCGATCTCTTCCCAGGCGTCCTTTATGATATCGGTTTTCGAGCGGGCCTGCCTTTCTCTCTTCAACTGCTTGAGTTTTTCTTCACCTAAAAGCTCGTCTTTTCCATCGACTTCTTCCAGAACACCCTTGACTGGCTGCATTTTTGCGCGCGCTTCCCTTTCTTTTTTCAGGCGCTGGAGTTTTTCTTTGATGTCTGCCATTTCAGATTAAATTATAACTCCTTGTTGAAAAAATTGAACAT
>CAYFVQ010000251.1:0-3161 GCA_964346585.1 uncultured Eubacteriales bacterium
CGCGCGGCTCCAGGCCACCTGGACAGGCTTTCCAGTCAATTTGGTGAGCCGGGCCGCTTCCACACCCTGCCGGTTACTCGTTTTTCCACCGAATCCTCCCCCCACAAAAGGTGGGATGATGCGGACATTTTTTGAGGGAATGCCTAACTCTCGAGATATCTGACTCTGGAGAGAGAAGGGAGTTTGAGTGCTGGCCCTTTCAGTGATTTTGTCGTCTTCTATGTTGGCTACGGCCGTATGGGGTTCTATCGGGGCATGGGCGACATAGCTATTCAAGTAGGTTTCCTCGAATATTTCGTCAGAGAGCTCTTCTCCTGTCTTGAGGTTTCCTCCTTCAGAGACCGCTTCTGCTTCTAGGGCGACTTTAAGCAGGTGATCAAAAATAGTCTTATCATCCACCGTGGCCTCAGGGATTTCATACTGGGCTTTGATTTTAGCCGCTGCTTTTTCAGCCTCATCAGGCTCCTGATGAAGGATCGCGATCAGGTCGTCATCCTTGACAACCTGAACACCCTTTATTTTTTCGGCGGCGGAGGTGTCGACACTCTTCAATTTTGCTCCATGTGCCGGAGGTCTCAGTATTTTTGCGTACATCATGCCGGGTAAACGGATATCTCCAGCGAACAGGGCCTTGCCCGTCACTTTTTCCGGCGCATCGATCCGTGTGGCAGGCTTACCCACAATTGTAAATTCTGATACAGATTCTAGCGTGGGTTTTTTCTCTAATTTTCTGGCGATCTTTTTTCCTTTGGTGAGCTGGGCATAAGTCACCTGCTTCTTCTTTTGAGTCTTATCAAATATGACTCCATCTTTTGTTTCCAGCCTTATAACAGGGATTTGGAGATGTTCAGATGCCAGCTCTTTGAGGACAGCCTTGGCTTCTGCAGCGGCTTCTCTGAGAGGAGGGCCGAAAAAGCGAGTGGTCATGGACCCGAAAGTTCCCATGTCGTATGGGCAGAGGTCTGTATCTCCCATGACCATGTCCACTGAATCCAAAGTCACATCAAGTTCATCCGCCAGTGTTTGGGCTAAAGAAGTGATGACGCCCTGTCCCTGTTCGATCTTTCCTGTGAAGCACGAGACCCTCCCGTCTTCTTTGATTCGGAGAAAGGCGTTGAAATCTTCGGGCAGCTGGGGGCGGAAACCTCTGCGTCGGGCTTCTTGAAAGAAAGCTTCAGCGTCTCCGACGATGAAAAGGATAGTGATCCCTCCACTCAATAGCTTGAGGAACTCCCGTCGGTCGAGCGGAAAGGAGGGGGTGATGTCTTTAAAATCAAGGTCGAGAAGATCGTCTTTTTTCATCTTTTTCCTCCTTTCATTTCTCTGGCAGCGGTCTGGATGGCCTGAACGATCCGTGTGTGCGACCCGCAGCGGCACAGGTTGTCATCCATGCTCTGTATGATTTCTTTTTGGGATGGACGAGTATTCTTGAGCAGCAAGCTGTACGCCTGGAGGATCATCCCTGGAGTGCAGAATCCGCACTGCAGAGCGCCATGTTTGATGAATGCTTTTTGCAAGGGATGGAGGTCTCCATTTTTGGCCAATCCTTCGATCGTAAGGACTTCTTTTCCTTTAACGTTTTTGAGAGGGAACTGGCAGGAACGCACGGCCTCCTTGTTGACCAATACAGTGCAGGCACCGCAAAAACCCTCACCACATCCGTACTTGGCTCCTGTCAGGCCCAAATCCGAGCGAATCGCCCAGAGGAGCATTCGCTCCCCATCCGTGGTCAAACGGACAGACTTTTCGTTGAGTTTGAATTGAATGATTTCTGTCATCTGGCTTCCCCTGTCTTTTTATTTATTGGGGTCGTACTTGAATTAAATATTTTCAATCAGGTTTGATTTTCAAACCCTTGTGTATTCCAATTCTTCTGGACGATAAAACTTACACCAGCGAAGAGGCAGCTCGGGAAAGAATTGCCTCAACGATCTCCAATTTGTACCCGTTCTCGGCTAAAGGCCGGGCGTCGGCTAAGGCTCGTCTGGCTGCTTGCTTCACAGAATCGGGTTTAACCTTTCTCCCTCTGATCAAAGATTCAGCCTTTTCCAACCTCCAGGGAACTGGAGCCACTCCTCCCAACATGATCTTAATAGTGCTGAAGATCCCTCCGGAAGCCGTGCCTTTCACTGCTACCGAAACAAGCGCAAAATCCCATGTTCCTCTTTCCTTAAACTTGAGGTAAGTGCTTTTCTCTCCTCTTTTGGCCGGAGGGAGCATGATTTCTTTTACGACTTCATTCGGAGCCAGAATGTTTTCTTTGCGTATGTTGACAGAGGGGAGGGTGAAAAAATCAGCCAGAGGGATGGTCTTATCCTTTTCCGGGGCGCTGATTGTGACTTTTGCATCCAGGCAGATAAGGGCCGGAGCTAAATCAGAGGGATGGACGATGTAACAGGTTCCTCCGCCCAGAATAGCGTGGTATTTATTCTTCCCTTTGGAGGCGAAACACCGGCTGCCTCCTTTTTTCCGGCATCTCATTTGAGCATCACGGTAGTACCAACATCGAGGCCGTTGACAGAGGTTCCCTCCCACTGTGCCTACGTTTCTGAGTTGAGGAGTCGCCACTGAAAGGGCGGCTTCATGGAGCGCAGGATACTCATTCTGTATCTGGGGATTTTCAGCCAATTCAGCCAGACGTGTGAGCGCTCCGATTCTGACGCCGCTTCTGTCTTTTTTGATGTAAGAAAGGCCAGAGATAGCGTTGAGGTCGACAACGATTTCAGGTTCAATGATCCTGTCTTTGAGCTCTCCCAAGAGATCTGTTCCCCCGGCCATCAGACAATACGTCCTCTCTTCAGGAGAGAGGGATGTCACCTGTTCTAAGGTCTGGGGCTCGGCTATCTTGAATTGTTTCATCATCCCGCACCTCCTTCTGTTTTCAGAGCTTCGAGCACTTTATCAGGAGTCATCGGGATTTCTCTTAGATGAATGCCGATTGCGTTATAGACTGCGTTGGCTATGGCCCCGGATATCGGGATCCGCGGTGGTTCTCCGAGCCCTTTGGTCCCGAGATTGTTAATATAAGGATCAATCGAATCTACGAAGATCGGAATGATTTCAGGCATATCGAGTGTTGTGGCGATTTTGTAATCTCTCAAGTTCCGGTTGACGACATTCCCGGTTGTGTTATCCATAATACGTCCTTCTAAGAGAGCGGT
>CAYFVQ010000252.1:0-7676 GCA_964346585.1 uncultured Eubacteriales bacterium
ATGTGTATAACCACATAAGACCCCACCAAGCTCTTGATTATTTAACTCCTTTTGAATACTATCAGCTCAACTTTAAAAATCCAAGAGGCAATGTGTCACCTATGTAGTGAACGAATACACTTGGTTGACTTGACTTTTTTTTTAAGCTAAGATTTGCCGTGCTCCGAGCTTAAAGCGCTAAGGCTACAGCTAGGCCTTTAGGCCGATAGGGTAAGACTGAAAACGGTTTTGCCTCCCGTGCTTGGAAAGGAGAAGACGCCGCCAATACTCATTCTTCAATTCCCTCTTCAGCAGTAGGGCAGGTGCTGTGCATGAATAGATGGATCGTTTTTGTCTGTGCACTTTTGGCTTTATTCCATTGGAGTTGCAAGTCCAATCAAGAGAAGCTTCTCGTTCTCCATGCGGGCTCGCTCTCTGTTCCATTCAGACGTATTTCAGAGGCGTTCATGGATAACCATCCAGAGGTTTTAATAAAAATGGAAGCCGCAGGGAGCCGGACGTGTGCCAGAAAGATTACAGAGCTGAATGTCCCTGCAGATGTTATGGCCTCTGCGGATTCGTCGGTGATTCGACAATTGCTCATGCCCCACCATGCGGATTTCTGCATAGATTTTGCCACGAATGAGATGGTGATCATGTATACAGAAAGAAGCCTTGATGCGGGGAAGATCACAGACCATAATTGGCCGGACATCCTCCTGAATCCTCAGGTCCAGTACGGTCATTCTGATCCTGATGCGGATCCTTGTGGTTATCGTACGCTGCTCAGTTGGCAATTGGCAGAATCCTATTACCGCCGCCCGGGACTTTATGAGTTATTGGTTCAGTCTCGGCCGCTTAAAAACATCCGACCCAAAGAGGTTGACCTTTTGGCAGTTCTGGAGTTGGGCGAACTGGATTATATTTTTATTTACCGGAGTGTCGCCGAGCAGCATCAAGGACGTTATCTCATTCTTCCCGATGAGATCAACCTGAAAAACTCAGATCTGTCTGATTATTATCAACAAGCTTGGGTAGAGCTTAAGGGTTCTGTACCTGGTGAAAAGATCGTACGTAAAGGATCTCCCATAGTCTATGGAATAACGATCCCAAAGGCGGCAAGATCTCCAGGATGGGCGAGTCGATTCGTAGCCTTTGTTCTTGGCCCGGAGGGACAGCAGATCATGAAAAGCTGCGGTCAACCGGTGATAGTTCCCTCCAGGGTGGATCATTTTGGTGCGTTGCCTGAGGCTTTAAAAGCGCTGGTCCAAAACTAGAACCATGAAGGTCAAAATACTTTTTTCCGCCTTGGGAACACTTTTGATCCTGTTTATCGTTGTTCCCATTTTCAGGATGGTGATTGCTGTAGATCCAGTGGATTTGGCGAAAACAGCGGTTGAAAAGGAAGTTCTTGGTTCAGTATTGCTGACACTCCGGGCTTCTCTATGGGCTACTCTTGCCGCATTCTTCCTGGGAGTACCCTTGGCTTTTGTGCTGGCGCGATCGAATTTCTTCGGAAAGAAAATCGTCGAAGGGTTGATCGATATTCCGGTGATCATCCCCCATACTGCGGCCGGGATCGCCCTTCTCATGGTTTGGGGCAGGCAATCGCTGTTCGCTCGCTGGACGGGAATTTCTGTTGTCGGGACAGAAATCGCCATCTCTCTGGCCATGTTTTTTGTTTCTGTGCCTTTTCTCATCAACAGCGCTAAAGAGGCATTTAGACTGATAGACGTCCGTTTTGAAAAGACTGCGATTTCTCTTGGGGCTTCACCCTGGAAGGCCTTCACCAGCGTGAGTCTGCCCATGGCCAAAAAAGCTGTTATTTCGGGGGGGATTATGATGTGGGCCAGAGGAATTTCCGAATTCGGCGCTGTTGTCATCCTTGCTTATCACCCAATGACAGCTTCTGTCTTGATCTTTGAACGGTTCCAGAATTTCGGGCTCAAATATGCCGTCCCTGTTACAGTGTTACTGATCATAATCAGCCTTGTGGTTTTTACCCTTCTGCGTGTTCTGGAGGATCGGCGGTGATCAGGCTAGAAAACATACAGAAAAGTTACCAAGATTTTGAGATTAAGAGAATAAACCTGGAGGTCAAAAAGGGCGAATATTTTATCATATTGGGGCCCAGTGGCTCAGGGAAAACGTTATTGTTGGAGATGATCGCCGGGCTCGTCAAACCCGATTCCGGGAACATAACAGGGATGGAAAAATCACGATTCGGACTGATCTACCAGGATTATATGCTGTTCCCTCACATGAATGTGGCTCAGAATATCGGCTATGGATTGAGTATTCAGAAGAGAGATAAAAATGAAATAAAGACAGCTGTTGAAAAGACTTCAAGGGATCTGGGGATAGGCCACTTGCTTTATAGATCCGTGAAAAATCTTTCCGGAGGAGAAAAACAGAGGGTAGCCATCGCTCGGGCAATGATCCTGAAACCCCAAGTTTATCTTTTTGATGAACCCACCGCTGCTTTGGATAGGAGTACAAGATTCCACACACAGAGGTTGTTCATGCGTCTGCACAAGGAACTTCAGTCAACATTCATTCATGTCACTCATGATTTCGAGGAAGCGCTGGCGCTGGGTGATAAGATCGGGCTTCTGATTAGCGGTGAGTTGATCCAATTGGATACTCCCAAAGAGATTTTCAGGAATCCGGCCAATAAGGCTGCTGCGGATTTTTTAGGCTTCAAGAATGTGTTTTCCGGAAAGATTCGGAATAATCTCATGCAGATCAATGGTATCGAGATCTCTACTTTGGTTTCACATTCGGATCTCGCGTACATCACTATTAGATCAAATGATATAATCCTCTCCAAGAAAGAGATCTTTTCATCGGCCCGGAACTCTTTCCAGGGCGAGGTGACTAAAATGATTCAGCGCGAGAGCTATGTGGAGGTCGTCGTGGATGTGGGGATCCTCCTGTATGTGGACATCACGTACAATTCATGCCAGGAGATGGGAGTGGAACCCGGGAGTCGCCTCTGGGTGACATTTAAAACAGCTGCGGTTAAAGTTTTTGAACACTGAAGGAAGGAAAAATGATAACCATAAAAGCTGCACAAAAAATTCTGAGTGGTATTCCTCTCAGACCTGTTGAGGAGAAAGAATCCATAAATCAGGCCTTGAACCGGATTTTAGCCCAGGACGTCGAATCAAAAATTGACATGCCTCCTTTCGATAAATCTGCGATGGACGGATATGCTGTCAACTCTAAAGATAACTCGCAGCGTTTTCTGATCATTGAGACCATCTCTGCGGGGATCATTCCTGCAAAAAAGATTAGAAAAGGCCGATGTTCCAAGATTATGACAGGAGGGGCTGTCCCAAATGGAGCAGACCGAGTTGTCAAGAGGGAGGTGACTGTCGAAAAAGACGGCTACATGCGGATCGTGGATGAAGATCCGAATCGAAATATCTGCTTTCGAGGAGAGGATAGCAAGATTGGTGATGTGGTCTTGCAAAAAGGGACCAGAATTCGTGCGCCAGAGATCGGCGTGTTGGCTTCGATGGGACTCTCTACAGTAAAAGTATACAGAAGGCCTGTTGTCAGCATTCTATCCACCGGTTCAGAGCTTGTGAAGCCGGGTACACGTCTTGCCGTGGGACAGATTTATGACAGCAACTCCTATTCACTCGCCGCTCAGGTGAGCAGGATGGGGGCTGTCGCCCATCCTGCCGGTATCGTCATTGATAACATCTCCAACATCGAGGCCGCTGTAGAAAATTTGCTCAAATTCAGTGACCTAGTGATGCTCTCAGGAGGTGTGTCTATGGGGGACTTTGACTATGTCCCTGGAATACTGAAGGACCTTGGCTTCACTCTTCATTTTGAAAAAGTGGCTATCAAACCTGGGATGCCCACAGTGTTTGCCACGCGCAAACAGGATGTGGTGTTCGGAATTCCAGGGAATCCCGTATCGACATTTGTCGTTTTTGAAATATTCATAAAGCCCTTTCTGTACAGAATGATGGGTCATGAGTATAAGCCTGAATTCATACAAGCTGAATTGAAGACCGATATAAGAAGGAAGAAGACAACTCGGGTGTCTTTCGTTCCTGTGTTTTATGACGGAAGACAGGCCGAGCCTCTTTCTTATCATGGATCCGCCCACTTTCACGCTTTGAGCAAAGCAAACGGGCTGATGTGCATTCCAAGGGGAGTCACTGAAATTTTAGGAGGAAGCAAGATAGATGTTCGACCGATACAATAGGCGCATCACTTATCTCCGGATTTCGGTCACGGACCGCTGCAACCTGCGATGTATCTATTGCATGCCCTCACAGGGTGTTCCTCTGAGAGAAAAACACCATTTTCTCTCATTTGAGGATATCATCAAGGTAGTTGAAGTGGCTGCGGATTTGGGCATCTTAAAGGTCCGCCTCACCGGTGGAGAGCCGCTTGTCAGGAAAGGCTTGAGTCAACTTGTCCAAAAGATTAAGGCTGTTGATGGAGTAAAAGAAGTGACTCTTACGACCAATGGTGTTCTTCTGGCTTCCCAGGCTTTGGAACTCAAGCAATCTGGTCTGGATAGGATTAATATCTCACTGGATACTCTGGATCCCCAGAAGTATCGTTATTTAACCAGAGGAGGGGATCTAAGCAAGGTCGAAGAAGGCATCCAAGCTGTCCGGAAGGCAAGCTTTGAAAACACCAAACTCAACATGGTCGTGATTCCCAGCTTTAATGACACTGAAATAAGAGCCATGGCCCATTTCTGCCAAAACCAGGGATTTCATCTTCAACGGATCAACCATTATTCTCTGGACGAACGTTTGGATACATGGGAGAGGTATGAAGCAGAACGGCCATTGCCTTGCGAAAAATGCAATCGTATCCGCCTGACAGCCGATGGAAAATTGAGACCGTGTCTGTTTTCTGATATTGAATTCTCCATCGATTTTAACGACATCGCTACCAGTCTAAGAAGAGCGATAGATCATAAGCCTGAAAAGGGGTTTCAGTGTACGGTCAGAGGCAATTGGGAAATAGGAGGGTAGGATGAAACTCACGCATGTTTCTTCTTCGGGAGATGCAACTATGGTAGATATCAGTGAGAAAGATGTCGTGCGCCGGGAAGCCGTGGCTGTGGGGATGATTCATCTTCAGCCGAACACGATTGAACTGGTGAAACAGAATCAGATAAAAAAAGGAGATGTCTTATCCTTAGCACGAGTCGCTGCAGTTCAGGGAGCTAAGAAAACAGCTGAGCTCATACCGTTGTGCCATAATCTGACTCTCGATCATGTGGATGTGAAGCTATCTGTTAAAAAGGATGGTGTTCACATAGAGTGCCGAGCAGTCTGTCACGGCCGTACCGGTGTCGAGATGGAAGCTTT
This sequence comes from uncultured Eubacteriales bacterium, assembly GCA_964346585.1. Lineage (GTDB taxonomy): Bacteria > Acidobacteriota > Aminicenantia > Aminicenantales > Aminicenantaceae > SOIA01. The sequence continues at coordinate 5,331 of CAYFVQ010000252.1, forward strand.
GACTGGAGTAGCAGTTGCGGCATTGACTGTGTACGATATGTGCAAAGCGGTGGATAAGAACATGGTGATCGGTGAAATATCTTTGAAGGAAAAGGTCAAGCATGAAGTTCGTCGTTGAGGCTGTGTGTGTTTCGGAAGAAAAAGGGATTCAAAAACAATCGGTGGATCGGGTTCGACTGATCAAGGATTTCGGGATTGAAAATGATGCTCATTCTGGACAAGGTCAACGCCAGGTTTCTCTTCTGGCAGGAGAGGAGATCGATGGGATGAAAGCTGAGGGATTAGACCTGCAGCCAGGGGCGTTTGGTGAAAATCTTGTGACGCGTGGAATGGATTGGTCTGATGCTGATATTGGAGGAAAAATTCTCATTGGAGAGACTGTGATGTCCATCACTCAAAAGGGCAAAGAATGTCATTCACACTGTGCCATTTTTCACCAGGTTGGGCGCTGTATCATGCCTGAAATGGGAGTATTCGCCAGAGTTATAAAAGGAGGAGTTATCCATGTTGGAAGTCGCGGTGATTACAGTATCCGATAGAGCTTTTCGCAGAGAATACGAGGATCTTTCTGGCCCAAAGATCAAACAGCTTATCCAGGATAGCGATCTTTCGGCGAACGTGGTCTTGACTGTTGTCCCGGATGAAAGAAAAGCCATCCATGATGAGATCATTAAAAACTTGGATAAGGATTATATCTTAACAACTGGAGGGACTGGCTTATCTGCTCGGGACATTACTCCTGATGTAACCAAAGAGATCTGTGAGAAAGAACTCCCTGGCCTTAGTGAATTCCTGAGGAGGGAGTCATTAAAGGAAACTCCTTATGCAGTCATATCACGCGCATTCAGCGGAATGAAAGGTAAGACCATTATCATCAATTTTCCAGGATCGGTAAAAGCCGTGACTCTGTGTACAAAACTGATTCTCCCTATCATGGAACACGCAAAAAAAATGATAGAAGGAGGGAAACATTAAATTGCATCTTTAGGATGAGGGCAAAATCAGAGAAAAGAAATGCAACGCCTTTGAAATTCATGATTGTGAGTTTTGGTAAATAAGTACAGCCAATTAAATATCTACTCGAACCTCCTCAAAAACCTCCTCATTCAATCCTTGACAAAATCCAGGCTCATCCGGTACTTTCCCACACCCATCGATGATTTCGATATTATTTATATGTAGTCGTTTAAGCGTGTGTCCGAATCATTCGATGACATACAATTTGAAATAAATTATTCAGCTGATTGATTGAGAGGAAGAGTGCCGAAGGGGGGATTCGAACCCCCACGAGCGAATGAATGCTCACTAGCCCCTCAAGCTAGCGTGTCTACCAATTCCACCACTTCGGCATCGAGACCTGGGAGGCTTTTCAAAAAAATGCCCCCAGATGGATGAAGCGGTAAGAGTTTAGTCTTTTTTCTCTGGTGCTTTCTTCTCAGTTTTTGGGCCTGCTTGTTCTTTTTCCTGTTTTATCTCTGGCGCAGAAGGTTTCTCAGCGGCGTCTTTTTGTTTTGTTCCTGCAACTGCCGGTGCTTCGGTGACTGGGGCTTCTTCTCCTCTGAGTGCAGATTGTTCGCCTGATGCAGAAATGATCCAGAATCCGAGTGATGTGGCCATAAACAGGACTGTATAGATTGTCGTGATTCTGAAAAGAAGGTTGGCCGCCCCACGAGGTCCAAAGTGTTTGTCTTCAAGTGGTTTCGGACAAATGTGCTTACATTTTAAGCTACAGTTTTCGTAATTCATGATAAACCTAATTGATTCCATTTGACAAGAACTCAAGCATTATCATTTTATTGATTTTCTTTCTTTCTCGGATGGTTTGCTTTTTGATTTTCATCCGGTTTTTCAGGATTTGCTGGTCCCTGGCAAAGTATTTATCAGCCGGTGTAACGTTGTCTATGGCTTCGTGATACCGGTGATTGTTGTAATAATCGACCCATTCCCGGATTCTTTCTTCCAGCTCCGATGGAGTGTAATAATGATCCAGGAGGATGATGTTTTTCATCGACCGGTGATAGCGTTCGATTTTGCCTTGAGTCATGGGGTGGTACGGCTTTGTCCGGATATGCCGGATCTCAACGTCCTCAAGATAGTCTCTCAGCTCCTTGGAGATATAAGCCGATCCGTTATCGGAGAGCAATCTCGGGCGGTAGACCACATGGACATGCTCGACTCCTGTCCTTTCTATGGCCATATCCAGAGTCTTTTTGACGCTCAAGGAAGCCCCTTCGACCATGCGGATTATCTCCATTTTCTCAGACTGCGTGTATTTCATGTATTGTTGGATTCGTAGGCCAAACCCTTCAAGGTTTTTTTTAGGATTCTGGTCCTAAGCGAAAGCTC
>CAYFVQ010000253.1:0-3881 GCA_964346585.1 uncultured Eubacteriales bacterium
ATTTCGGCTGTGGGTCATGAGATAGATTTCACGATCGCTGACTTTGTGGCCGATATCCGGGCCTCGACTCCTTCTGTTGCCGCGGAGATGGTGATCGAGGAGGAGGAATCGCTTAGAGAGCGGATCGAGAACTTAGAGAAGAGGCTGGTCCACAATCAGAAATTTGTCCTCCAGGAATGGAAGCATGAAGTTTTCAGCTTGACTCAGCACAGAGCCTTCCAGAATATGAGGATTAACCTGTTGAATCTCGAACAAAAAGTCGATGACCTGGAAATGAAGGCTTGGAATGCCATTAAGAACATGCAGCAGAAAATCTCCGAAGATAAATCAAGGGCGGAACTCATGGAGGAGAAGATCCGGAATGCTTTGAGAGGAATGCTCCAGCAATTGCAGGCCAGGTGGGAGACGCTGTCCGTCCAGTTGCATAACCTGAGCCCTCTGAATATACTAAAAAAAGGGTATACTCTCTGTTGGAAGGATGGCGGTCAATTCCTGGTGCGCCAGATAGACGAAGTCGAGAAAGAGAAAGAGATGACGATTTCTTTCTTCAAGGGGGAATTCACCTGCCAGGTAAAAGATGTCGATAAAGCCAAGCGTATTGAATCCCGAGCCAGCCAAGGCAACAAGAAATGAAAATTGTAAAAAAGGGGACAGGCCCCTTTTTTGTCATTGCGAGGAGCGAATTGAACTTGTCATTGCAAGGAACGAATGGAGCTTGTCCTTAGGAGGAGCGGATTGAACTTGTCGTTGCGAGGAACGAAATGAACATGTCATTGCGAGGAGCGCAGCGACGTGGCAATCTCATAGAAAGGATTGTCATTGCGAGTGAAGCGTGGCAATCCCATAAATAAGATTATTACGAGGAAAAAAATGACAACACCAAGCTTTGAAAAAGCTTTGGAAGATTTGGAGAAGATCGTCGAAAAACTGGAGAAGGGCGGACTGTCTTTGAGTGAGTCGCTGTCTCAGTTCGAGAAAGGAGTCAAACTGGCCCGTTTTTTGAGGGAAGAGCTGGAGAAGGCCGAAAAGAAGGTCAGTGTGCTCCTGAAGGATGAAAAAGGAAAAGTCAAGGAAGAGCCCTTTGACCTTGCGGAGCAAGATGCCCCTGCCAGAGAAGAAGACGCACCGCCCAGGAAGGGAAAAGACGCTTCCTCAGAGGAAGAATCCCCCGATGACGAAAAAGATGACGAACTCCCCTTCTAAAAAGGGGACAGGCCCCTTTTTTATCATTGCGAGGAACATAAATTGGTGAGAGAGGAACCGGATATTGTCATTGCTAGAAATAGTGATGGATGCAGAATGGACTCATTCGTGTCATTGCGAGTGAAGCGTGGCAATCTCATAAAAGAAATGAAAAAATATTCATAACATTCAGAAAAATACATAAACTATGAATGTCGAAGAAAGATTGAGACAGAAAAAAGAGACAGTAGAACGTGAGTTGGAGCGCATTCTGTCTGAGGAAGATTCTCTGCTTTTCAGGGCTATGAAACATGCCGTCCTCTCCGGCGGAAAAAGATACAGGCCTCTGCTGGCTCTTTCCTCAGGAGAGTGCTTCGGTGCCTCTCTTGAAATGGTCCTTCCCTTTGCCTGTGCTCTGGAATTGATTCATAATTATTCACTCGTTCATGACGACCTGCCTTCTATGGATAACGATGATTTCCGCCGTGGTCAACCGTCCTGCCATAAAGCCTTCGGTGAGGACATTGCCCTACTGACTGGAGACAGCCTTCTGACCCTGGCTTTTGAAGTCATGTCGCAACCTTCTCTGGGCGGGGATTTCCTGGAGAGAAAAGGAAGAGTGATAAAGGAAATCAGCCATTTCGCCGGTGTCAAAGGGATGATCGGTGGACAGCTCATGGATGTGACTCTTTCCCCAGAAGAGCTGACAGAGGAGACCTTCCATGACCTCATCCTCAAAAAAACAGGCGCGCTCATCACGGTTGCCGTGAAGACAGGGGCCATTCTCGGCGGAGCCGAAAATTCAGAGCTTGAGGCGATCGTTCAATACGGGCGCAACATCGGCTTGGCCTTTCAGATCAGGGATGATATTCTTGACTCTGGAGATGAGGCAGAAAAAGGAGCGCTTTCCCGGCCAAATTATGTTTCTCTTTTTGGCCTTGAGACCGCAAAAAACAGATTGAATAATTTTATAGATACGGCGCGAAGCACATTGGAGGAAGCTTCAGTGGAATCAGAGGAGCTTCACTACTTGGCTTCGCTACTCCTCAACCTCGAACACAGGAAGGAAAAATGAGTCAGATTCTTGATCGGATCAAAAATCCTAAAGACTTAAAGCAACTCAAAATGAAAGACCTCACCAAGCTCGCCAAAGAGATGAGAACCTTGATAATCAACACTGTCTCTCAAACAGGTGGCCACCTGTCATCCAACCTGGGAGTGGTCGAGCTGACTCTTGCTCTTCATTACGCGTTTGATGTCCCCAAGGATAAGATCATCTGGGATGTCGGCCACCAGTGTTACTCCCACAAGATTTTAACTGGCAGAAAGAACATATTCTCAAATCTCCGCCAGTACAACGGAATGAGCGGATTCCCCTGCCGGGGAGAGAGTGAATACGATGTCTATGATACGGGGCATGCCTCGACGGCCTTATCTGCTGCCCTGGGTATGTCCATTGCCCGTGATAAGAAGAAAGAGGATTCTCATGTGGTGGCCGTGGTCGGAGACGGGAGTTTGACCGGAGGCATCGCCTGGGAAGCGCTCAATCAGATCGGGCATCTCAAGGAGAAATTGATCATTATCCTCAATTATAATGAAATGTCCATTTCTCAAAATGTTGGGGCGATATCAAAATACTTGTCCTATATCGTTTCCGAGCAGTACTATCTGAAGATAAAGGATCTTGTCAAGTCCATCCTGAAAGTCGTTCCTGCAGTGGGAAAGCCCATGATCAAAGTGGGCGGCGCAATAGAAGAGGCGATCAAAAAGACATTTTTCCCTGGACTTGTTTTCGAAGAACTTGGAGTGAAGTACATCGGACCTGTCTCAGGACACAACATCGGATCATTGATCGAGATTTTCAAAAAAGCCAAAGATTATGACGGACCCGTGCTCATTCATTGTGTTACACAAAAGGGCAAAGGGTATGCGCCGGCCAAGAAAAACCCGGAGCAGTTTCACAGCGCCAGCCCCTTCAATGTGGAGACCGGAGAGCTTTTGAACAAGGATAAACGGCCGACCTTCTCTTCAATTTTCGGACAGGCTGTCATGAAATTAGGCGAAGAGGATGAGAAAGTCGTGGCCATCACAGCCGCCATGCCCGATGGGACAGGCTTGAGATCTTTTGGACAGAAATTCCCGGACCGGTTTTTCGATGTCGGGATTGCCGAGCAGCACGCTGTGGAATTTGCCGCCGGTTTGGGTGTGAGCGGGTTTAAACCGGTGGTTGCCATCTACTCCACATTTCTCCAGAGAGCCTACGACCAGCTTTACCATGATGTCTGTTTGATGGATATCCCCGTGGTTTTCGCCCTGGACAGGTCGGGAATCGTTCCGGATGATGGCCCCACTCATCAGGGCATTAACGACATCATCTACCTCAGACACCTCCCCCATATGATTGTTATGGCGCCTAAGGATGAAAATGAGCTGCAGCACATGGTTAAATCCGCGCTTTCCTATCATCATCCTGCGGCTGTTCGTTTTCCGAAAGGAAAAGGAGTGGGGGTTTCTCTGGATGAAAAATTCGAGGAGATTCCTATCGGCAAGAGTGAGCTTCTTAAAGAAGGAGAAGATTTACTTCTCGCCTTTGGCAGCATGGTTTATCCCGCGCTGAAAGTCGCGAAGAAATTGGAAAAAAACGGGATGAGTCTGGCGGTAGTGAATGCCAGATTCGCCAAGCCGCTGGATGAAGAGAT
>CAYFVQ010000254.1:0-6127 GCA_964346585.1 uncultured Eubacteriales bacterium
AGCGGATTTGAACCGCCGACCCCACGCACCCCAAGCGTGTGCGCTACCAGGCTGCGCCACGTCCCGACCAGAAAGAGTTATTATAGCAAATCAGGAAGGATTTTTTATACTTTTTCCGATTTTTTGTCCAACGACGAAGCGATTTCCTGAAGTTGGTCCTTGACTCGATATAGGACCTTTTTCAGACGGTCAGGATGCACAGGAGTGGATGTCTTTATCCCGAATTCCTCTTCGATTTTTCTCTTTGCTCCGGCTAGAGTCATTCCCTCTTTTTCCAGCAGCTCCTTCAGCCGAAGAATGATGGACAAGTCCTTTTTTCTGAATATCTTGTCTCCGGTGCCTGTCTGGCCGGCATGAAGAAAATAAAGCTCGTTTTCCCAGGCATCGATAACTTCGGGGTCAATTTTAGTGATCCGGCTGACCTCTTCGAGCCGGTAAGCCATTTTATCCGGGATTTTTTGGCTTTTCATCCTGCCTTCGTAACATTAGCATGGAATCTCTTATTCGTCAAGAAACCAAAAGTCAATGGATTTAACATTCAAAGGTTTCAAGATTTGTTGATTCAATGTCTCGTTCGAGTGTACTCATTTTGAGCGGAATGCAAGTTGAAGAAGACTGACTCCAATACTCAAATGAACAATGTTGCCAAAGCCTGACCCGGATGGTTTTTTCTGATATAATCCGAATGAACGGTTGAAAACATGGCAGCTAAAACTGACGAAAAGCACGTGCCTCTGGCTGAGAGGATGCGACCCAGGTCTTTGGACCGGTTTTATGGACAGGAGCATATCATCGGGGAAGGGAAGATTCTTTCTCAGCTCATCAAGGCCGACCGTCTGGTGTCCATTATCTTCTGGGGACCGCCGGGCTCTGGTAAGACCACTCTGGGATATATCCTGGCAGAGCATTTTAACCTGCCCTGCATGTTTTTCAGTGCGGTTCTCTCAGGGATCAAGGAAGTCAAGCAAGTCATGGCCAGGGCAGAGAGCCACAGGAAGATTTACAAACAACCCACTATCATTTTTATCGATGAGATCCACCGTTTCAATAAGGCCCAACAGGGCGCTTTCCTCCCGTATGTGGAAAAAGGGGACATCATTCTCTTTGGTTCGACCACAGAGAATCCCTCCTTTGAAGTTATCGCTCCGCTCCTTTCGAGGATGAAGGTTCTGGTCTTGAATCCCTTATCCAACGAAACTTTAATCCAGATCATAAAAGACGCTCTAACCGATGAGAAATACGGGCTCGGCCAGCTCAATCTCAAGCTCGAAGGCCAGGCACCCCAGATGATCATTGATTATGCGAACGGCGATGCCCGTCGAGCACTGAATACTCTTGAAATAGCTGCCAGTCTGGTCAAAGGCAAAAAGATCTCCATCAAGGAAGTCAAGGAAGCCCTGCAGAAAAGGATCCTTCTCTATGATAAAAAAGGTGAGGAGCACTTCAATCTGATTTCTGCCCTCCACAAAAGCTTGAGGAACAGTGATGTGGATGCCTCCCTTTACTGGCTGGCCCGGATGCTCGCCGCAGGAGAAGACCCACTTTACATCGCCCGGCGACTGGTGAGGTTTGCCTCAGAAGACATCGGGCTGGCTGACCCCCAGGCATTAGCTATCGCCCTCAATGCCAAGGAGGCTTATGATTTCATCGGCTCTCCCGAAGGGGAGCTGGCTTTGGCGGAAGCGGTGATTTACATGGCATCAGCCCCCAAAAGCAACCGCGCGTATGTGGCCTTTGGGAAAGCCATGAAGGATGTTGAGGCCAGTCCTTTTGAGCCTGTGCCTCTCCATCTTCGAAATCCGGTCACACGTTTGATGAAAGATGTGGGATACGGAAAAGATTATGCCTATGCGCATGATTTTGCTTATTCGACAACGGATATGGAGACTTTCCCCAAAAAATTAAAGGGAAGGAAGTACTATGAGCCCGGGAACCTTGGCCTGGAAAAGGATATCCAGAAGCGAATAGACTGGTGGGATTCGATCAAGGCTAAAATCGGGAAGGAAAAAAAGGAGCAGGAAGGTCGAACGGAAAAAAAGGATAAAAAAGAAAAAACAGAGAGTAACAATAAATAGAATAAATCGTGATGAAAAAATGGGAAGGTGTACGCGCTCAGTAATTCAGTGTCGTTTTTATAATGTCATTGATTATATGAAAGCGCTGCAGCACCAACCTTATTAATATAATGTTGGTGAGAACAAAAAAAAGGAGGCAGGCTACTTTTTTTGAAAAAGTTGCCTGTCCCCTTTTTTAACTTTTTTCGCTCTTCTCTTCTTTGAGAAGGTAATAGATCTCCCAGCTGATGTCGTCGGCCACGCAGCCGATGCAGGATGTCGGAGTTGTTGCCAGCTCATCCTCAGCGATTTTTTCTTTTATGATTTTTTTGACTTTTTTCCGGATTTTATAGAGCATAATGTAGTTAATCATTAGTTTTCCCCTTCAAAGCGTGGCACTGAAATGAAATCATAAGGGAGACCGAGTCGCTCTTATATCAATTTTTAAACTGTTTAGGTCGATCTCTCCAAGGCCCTGTTTATACGCCAATTTGAGAAAGCCCAAACTTTTTGGCTTGACTTTACAGAGTGATGCGCCCATTGCGTCCACAGCGACAATGTCCCTGCCAGCCACAACAGTTTTGAGAAGAACCACATCAGAAAGACTCCTCCCGGCGGGCCCATTTTTAGCGAGCACCCGGTATGCATCCAGGACTATGAGAGCCGGCTTGAAGAACCTGGAAAGATCGACAATGACGCGTTCCAGTCGGGAGTGAAGGGCATCACGGTTTCCACCTATGGCACCCAGCCAGTTCTTCATGCCCATGGTTAATCGAGTGAGGCCGTGTGTCTTTAGAATCGGGACGTTGATTATTTTATCCGCCTCAATGATATCTGTGAAGACTTTTTGTTTATCAAGATAAGCCCCTTTGATGGAGACTGATTTGAGTCTCTCTGGTTCGGGGTAGAGGACAAGTGCTCCCGCTTCTTTTGCGGCCTCTTCGATTCCTGATCTTTTATAAGTCGATTGAGCTGAGCCAACAGGATTGTCCATGACTTTGACTTCCTTGGCCCCGGCATCAAAGCAGAGTTTGACCAGCGTTCTGACAACCTCCGGATTCGTGCATCCTGCCTGTTCAGGTGTTCGGCTAAAGGCAATGTTCGGCTTGATCATTACGATATCCCCTTTGGAGACAAATCGCTTGATTCCACCCAACAGTTCTATGGCTTTGCGTGTGATCAGGTCTGGTGTGCCACCCTGGACGACAGCAAGATCAGGAGTTGTGTTCTCAAAACTGAATAGCTGGCTATCGAAATTCAAGAGCAAACTGCTGTAAAGGGCCGTCTGCATGAATTCTCGTCTTTTCACTTTCCCTCTATTACCAATAATATTTTGACAGGATTAAACTCCTTTTTCAAATTGCGTTTCAGTCCATCTCTTTTGAAACGGGAGAGTCTTCCTTATCCGGGTTTCCGGACTTGCCCTATCCAACACTCTTTTTTCACTCTGTGAATCATCTGAAAAATAAGACTTAAAATGACAGAAAAAAGGGATGATGGACGGAAGAACCTCTAAGCCTGAAGGACGGCTGTATAAGGGGAAAAAGCCAAAAAGGGAGAAGTTTTCAGCAACTTGACATTTGTCGTGAACTCGTAGAGCATAATGAAGCTAATCATTTTTCTCTCTGTGGAATGATATCAACCTCCTTCGCTTTGAGAGAGATTGTTGAGTAAAGAGGAAGGAAAGTGCTATCATCGCATCTTATGGCTCTAGTGAAAAAAATCGTCCTTTGGATACTGGCTGTCTTCCTTCTTAGTTCTTGTTCAATATTCAGGAGAAAAGCTCCTTCTTATCCCTCCGGTATCTTTTTTCCTGTAGCGAAATCCGGAGAGGTTGTCTTCCAGGGAAGAGTCAACGACCATATAGAAAGGGAAGAGGATCGACTTTACCTCTCCACAAGGAGTGGAGTGGTGTACTGTTTGGATGGCGTAAAGCGTGAAATTGTATGGGAAAGAAAGGTTTCCGATGAGCTAATGAGCTCTCCATCTCTCGGTGCGAAAAATATTTATGTCTATGACAGAAGCAGCACCCTTTACTGTCTGAGCAAAGAGGGGGGCCTAATCTGGAAGATTGAGACTGTGGAGGGCATCACATCCGGGATTTTGGAATGTGCATCCGCTGTGTGCATCGGTACGGAAAATGGAACTCTTCATGCCTTTGATATAACCAGCGGGAAGGAACTCTGGAAATTCCAGACTGACGGGGCTATCCGTTCAACTCCTGTTTTCGCAGACAATAAAATCGTCTTTGGCTGTGATGACCACAATCTGTACATCCTGTCTGAGGAAGGGAGTCTCATCGGTAAGATTGAAGTGGGCGGTAAAATAGAGGGTGCTCCTCTCGTTGAGAAGAATTCTGTTTATTTCGGTTCTGATGATAATTACTTCTACTGTTATAATTTAAAGAGGAGAACAAAAAGATGGAAAATAAAGACAGGAGGTAAAATCTTAACTTCTCCTGTTGTTTCCGGAAAAAGGATTCTGTTCCTCAGCTGGAATAATGTGGTGTACTGCTTGAAAAAAAAAGGAGGGCACATTCTCTGGTGGCAGATGATTCCCTCCAGGAGTTTTTACCGGCTTGAAATCTCCGGAGAAAAAGTTGTGGTCTCCTCGCTTTCTTCTGTGTTGATGAGTTTCGACGTGGAAACAGGGGAGAAAGCCGGTGAGTTTGATGCCAAGCAGGAGCTCCGGTCCAACCCAGTGTGGTTCGATCCTTTTCTCCTTATCAGTCTCTATGAGAACCAGACGGATAGAGGAAAGCTCTTATTCCTGAAGAAGATATTGAGAGTGTCATTGAAGTCATCTAAACAGTCGCCTCAAAAAGTGGGAGAGGAGGTCAGTTTCACTGTGTCTATCAGAGGCTTTTTCATGCCCAAGTACGAATTCTATCTAAAAGAGGGAGAGGAGAAAATCATTGTTCAGGAGGGTTCCGAGAAAAATTCGTGGGCATGGTTTCCGGAGAAAGCTGGAGATTATGTTATAGGTGTCAGAGTATTTGACGGGAAAGAGAATGTCTTCGCAGAGATTCCCTTTACCGTGCAAAACAGTCAAGAATTGAAATAAAATAGTGAAAGGAGTCGGATAAATGAATAGAGAAGAAGCCTTAGAGCTTGTCAAGGAACACCTCAAAAATAAAAACTTGGTCAAACACTCTCTGGCAGTTGAAGCCTGTATGAAGGCGATTGCCAGGAGGATTGGTCAGGATGAAGAGAAATGGGGACTGGCTGGAATCCTCCACGACATGGATTACGAGATCACGGAGAAAAGCCCGGAGCTCCACACCACAGAGACAGTCAAAATCTTAGCTGAACACGGGATTGAGGAAGACATCATCCATGCGGTTAAAGCCCATGCGGGGCAGGTTCCCTGCGAGAGCGAAATGGACTGGGCCATTTTTTCAATCGACCCTCTGACCGGATTGATCATCGCCGCCACTTTGATGCATCCCAGCAAAAAGCTCAAGGAAGTGGATGTCGGATTCGTTCAGAGGCGTTATAAAGAAACAAGCTTTGCCAGAGGCGCGAGAAGAGAGGACATCGAACAGTGCACGAATATCCCGTTGGAGCTGGACGAGTTCATATCCGTCTGTCTGGAAGCCATGCAGGGCATCGACCAAGAGCTCGGGCTTTAATGGAAGTATTTCTTTTGTGAACTCAAAGACTTTAGGATAGGTTTTGAGGGCCGGCTTTGTTCCCTTTTTAGCAATACTATAGCGGGGGTCAGGGCTCGACATCAGACATCTGATCACCAGGGAAATCAAAATATGATTTCAAAAGAAGTGGGTCTGATTAATAATAAATGTCTAATGTCGAGCCCTGACCCCACATTTATTCATAACGTAAGGAATCGACGATATCCAACCGCATTGCCCGGAGCGCTGGTGTCAGCCCGGCCAAGAAGCCTGCTGCCACCATCAAAAATACAGTGACTATGGATGCGACCAATGAATTCTCGGGTGAAAAAAGCATCATGAGCTGTGCATTCTGAGTCCGCAAAACAGCAATCAGAGCTGTGAGTCCAGCATTAATACCCCAACCGATCCCGAAGCCAATCAATCCTCCTATGAATGTCAG
>CAYFVQ010000255.1:0-3533 GCA_964346585.1 uncultured Eubacteriales bacterium
AAGCAATGAAGGGATCAAGCTCATCGTATTTTGTATTTATGGGCGCGCCGAGATTTTCAACTGTTGTATGTTTGCCGTTTATCAATGGCGACCGATAAATATCATGGCCGCCGAATCCATTCTCGCGAGAGCTGAAGAAATAGAGCGTCTTGTCCTCAGTGACGCTCGGATAGGTATCCAAATCAATGTCATTGACCGGAAAGGGCAGCTTCCTCGGTTCGGTCCATCCTAAGGCAGTCATCCGGACCCACCAGATATTCACATCGGCGGATGAGGATCTGTCTTCTAGAGAACCCTGCCAGGCGAAATACACCTCTTCCCCTTCCGGCGCTGTCGTATAATAATGATACCAGGGCGAGCCCTGATATGGCATTGCATTGGGCGGCGTCCATTTTCCGTCTTTTAAAGCCATCTGATAGACGGCAGGCGACCATTCTTCCAGATCAGCCGGCGTACGATCGAAAAGGAACATGGCGCCGTTATTGAAAAATCCGTACAGCACTTCATTGTCTTCGGTCGGCACGATCCCGGGAGCAAACAGCTCCGGTGTCATCCCCGGTGGCTTCTGGCCGAGGTAGGGCCCTTTGAGAACCGGGAAATCATCCTGTTGTGCGCAACTGGTAAATACAAATATTGTGGACAATAAAATTCCAAGATAAATTGCTCTATCCTTCATAATTTTTATTCTCCATTTTAATTCTTATCGTTCAAGATCAGCTATGATTCTTTCTGCTGTTGAAGGTGTTCTTCACCCTCGATTTTCTTCACAACAATGTGAGGAACACCCTGCAAAACGGAATATAAGCCACCTGCATTCACTTTTTCACCGGTTTTTTTTTATACTCTGTAAAGAAATCCTCTCCGAAGTCTTCATTGATTCTGACCTCTTCGATGATGAATAGATGAGGGGGATTCGCTGTATTAAAAACTCTCATGTTCGCGTGGGGATAGAGTATACCGCCGATATCCCTGTAATCGTAATAAAAGCGGGGATTTTCTCCCCTAGGGGTGCTTGTCGGCCAGATGCCATGCAGCAGACCGGTCTCGACATCGAAATAAAGATCCTCGACTTCTCCATCCGGGAATGTCCGGCGGAGGTGGTAGTAGATAAATGGTTCAGTTTCAAATCCTTCAAGCCCGATATACTCGTAGGAAATCCCTTGCTTCTTGTAATCGATAAAATTGTCGTCGATCCTCATATGAAGCATAGATTTCGTCCACCAGTAAGAGACCTCCCTGCGTTCGGATGGACTGACCTGCCAGACTTTTTCTCCATCGCTGAGCAAATAACTTGTGCTTTCAGGAGACTGCATCTGGCGGACAAAGTATGGCTGTTTGTAATAGCGGACAAGCGGACTGTCCCCCTGTCCGAACCGCACATTTCTTCCCTTGAACATCAACGTTTTTACTGAGAGTATCGCGTCGCGGCCGCCGATGGCCTCCACATGTCTTGCGATGACTTCATCAGCAGTCTTGAGCAACTTGTCGCCCAACCGTTCCTTGAGCTTTTTGATGTTTTCCTGGATGTATGATTCCGCTGACTGTTTTTGAGCTCTGACATCCTGGGTCTGGAGAAGAATGAAAACAAGGCCCAAAGCCGCCAGGATAATCATACTCTTCCGGTTATACATTTCTTTTTCTCCTTAAATGCGAATAAAATCCATATATGGCTCATTTTTCCTTTTTATATTCCAATTCTCTGATTTTAAGATTTTTTGTGATTTTTGCGTCCACACAGCAAATCGGTTTTAGGATAAACTACTCAAGCCTTACAAATCACGCAATCCGCTTCTATCTCAACCAGCCAATCCTCCTTGACAAATCCTTTGACTTCTACAAACGTACACGCAGGTTTAATCACCGAAAAAAACTCGCTGTGAGCCTTGGCCGCCTCTTCCCATCTCGATACATCTTTGAGCATAATTCTGGTGCGGATAACATCCTCAAGTCTTCCACCCGCCTCTTCAATAGCTGCTTTCATGATTCCAAAACAGCACTTTGTCTGGCCATAAACATCATCAGGACACGCTGTTGAGCCATCCGGAGCGATAGCTGCTGTCCCCGCCACTGAAATGGTATTTCCCACTCTCACTGCTCTCGAGAATCCGATCAGTTCTTCCATCGGAGATTTTGATGGCACATTTTTCCTTGTCATTTTCTTTCCTCGTAAAGTAGGGTATGAACATATTTTATCGAATTCATAAAAACATCTCCCCTTTTTGTTTACTTCAATTCATCCGGTTTTAAATCTTCAATGATTCCTGCATTCACCCAGTAGATATCTCTATTACCCCTCTTGGTACTGGTATAGAATAAATAGCGGCCATCCGGGCTGACATACGGTCTGTTCTCGGATTTGTCGCTATTGATTTCAGCCCCCATATGAACAGGTTCACTCCATGAACCGTCCTCTTGTCTGAAGGTAACATAGAGGTCATCCTCTCCCAAACCGCCAGGCATCGTCGAGCAGTAGATCATGTAGCTTTCATCGGGTGCGATGTAGGTATCCCATTCGTGGTATTTAGTATTGAGCTTCGAACCAAGATTCACCGGAGCTTGAAATTTTCCTCTGCTAAATTGCGACATGTATAGATCCGAATCTCCGTATCCCCCCGGTCTTCTGCTGAAAAAATAAAGGTTATTATTTGCGGCAAGACAGGGATAGCTCTCATGATACTTTGTGTTTATCTCCAGCCCGATATGTTCCGGCTCAGTCCACCCGGCTTCTGTTTTTTTAACGCTCCAAATGTTGGCTCCTTCACTTTCCGGTCCGATTTCATCTATGGATATTCTGGATGCAAATACCATAGTTTTTCCATCGGAGGCAATCGTAAAATCGCCAGCCTGATATTTATCAAGAAACGGAAGAGGTTCGGGGGGGCTCCATATTCCGTTGTTTTGATTCATGATATAGAGCCTAGGCTTTCTATCTATCCATCTCTGGAAAATAAAATATTCCATGCCCTTCCCCCAGCCCGAGCATCCTTCACTGCCATCGGTTGTAATGACTCCAGGTGCAAATAATTCCGGGGACATGCCCGGTGGTTTTTGGCCAAGGTAAGGGCCTTTGAGAATCGGGATATCACCCTGTTGAGCATGACTAACAATTGTAAAAATAAGGGATAATAGAATGGCGATAAAAATTGTTCTCTGCTTCATTGTTTCCTCCTTTACTTAAATTCTTTTGGTTTAAGATCTTTTATGACTTTTGCAGAGAGCCACATGACTCTAAATTCTCCGTTTACAATCCCTAAATAGAAAAAGTATTTCCCATCGGGAGAGACTTGAGGACAAAGGCAATAACCAATATTGTCCATTTTTATGGCAGAATCCCATGTGCCGTCTTTGTTACGAAAACCGATATATGGCTGCATAAAACTATTCTTATGGGCCATATCCCACCTGGAAAAAATGATGTAGTTTTCATCGGGCGATATAAAGGGCGTAGTCTCACACATTTTTTCAGTATTGATTGCTGTGCCTAAGCTTTCGGGTTTTTGATATTTACCATCAAGGTATTTTGAAAAATAGAT
>CAYFVQ010000256.1:0-1660 GCA_964346585.1 uncultured Eubacteriales bacterium
AGGGGATATCGATCACAGAGGATTTATAACCGTTCGGCAATGAACTCCTGAATCATCAAGTCGAACACATCTCTGGCCCTACATTCATCGGTCACCGGGTAGGCATCGAGCAAATGTCGATAGGGTGTGCTGCTGGCCTCGTCAAATCCCATTTCGAGAAAAATGAGGTTCATTTTCCCTTCGACAAGAAAGACCGAGCGGCTTTCCTCATAATAATCCCAGCAGATGCCAGTTTTGTCGAGGTCGATCAGCCTTTTAAACTCGTTCCGCCGGATGATCTCCGGTTTGAACTTATCTTGCTGAACTTGCATGACCACGTTCTGGATCGAACCCCATGAGAGTGTTTCCTTATCGAACATAATGAAATCGCTGAAATAGTAAATAATGCCGTTCTTCTTGTCCTTATGAGAACCAGTAAAAACGCCGATGACGATCTCATTCGCGCGATCGTAGGATCTTCGCATCTCCTCTTTCATCGATCGGTGAAAAGATTTCATTACGAATCCGGGAGGAGTCGGAGTAACCTCCATAGGCTCGGGTTTGGGCTGGACCTTGGGGCCCATAGCACAACCCGTCATCGACAGCGCCACCAGCGCGGCAAGACACACAAAATTTCTGATTTTTTTTAACACAACATTCATTCCATCTTCTCTACAACTTTATATTATTAAATAAAAGGATCTTGCAGTCCAAGAAGATACAGTTTAGACGAATTTCAGGATGAAGTCCACTTTCCTCTCGATTCTTTCGTTAACATCACAAAAGTGCTCAAATATTCTTTTGAACATACAGTCTGCTTACACGTTTCGCCATAGCGCCAATGATCAATATAGGTGGATTGCCCAATGAATTAATATAGGAATTTCCTTTTTGTGATTGAAAAAAATTCCTTTAAATTTTCCACTATTCCTGACTTTTACCAAGCTGGAATAAAGTAAAGTTACGGTCTCTTTTGATTTTTACTGAACATAAAAAAAGCAAACCTTATTTTTTTTTAAAAAAAATCTTTATTTTTTTTTAATAAAAATGTAAACTTATTTTATCAAAAAACGTATAGATATATGAGCATGGAGAAAAAATGAAACTATTATCGCGTATCGAAGAAATCATTCTGCTGTCCATATGGCGGCTGGAAGACAGAGCCTACGGTATGGCCATCCGGGAAGAAGTCATTAAGGCAACGGGCAAAAAATGGCTGCTGGGGGCCATTTACGGTCCCCTGGGAAGGCTGCACAATAACGGCTATGTTCTGATCCTCAAAGGGGAGCCGACTCCGGAACGTGGAGGCCGCAGCAAAGTCTATTACCGGTTGTCAAGGGAAGGAATCAAAGCCCTTCGTGAGATCCAGCGAGTCAATTCCATGATATGGGATGGCATAGAGGAGCTTGAATTCAAAGAAGAATGAACAGACAGACAGTAAAACCTCCACGGATAGCGTCCAGGATACTGGAGTTTATCATCCAAAAGGACATCCGCTATGGAGCCATGGGGGACCTTGAGGAACAATTCTGTTGGATGAGGAAGGAGCACGGCGTGTTCTCAGCCCGCCTCCTCTACTGGAAACAGATCTGTGGGGCCCTCCCCTACTTTATTAAAAATTCGATTCTCTGGAGTTTGATCATGTTCAAAAATTATCTAAAATCAACTTTAAGAAACACCA
>CAYFVQ010000257.1:0-22345 GCA_964346585.1 uncultured Eubacteriales bacterium
CTCACGGCCGATGCGGTGAAGTGGGTAAAATCAGAACAGAATTAGGCTTATAAATACATCTGTGCAGGATGGAGGGTCTTGCCAGGTAATGGAGTTGTATATGAATAAATCAATCCGGAACAATTTAAACCAGACACGTGGTTCCATTCTCAGGAAAAAGAAAGGGCTGGTATCCGTTTTATGTCTCGCTCTTATCTTCGGTGCAGGAGTTCTGGCAAGCGGTGAAGAACTGACTTTAGAAATGGCCCTCAACATTGCCTTCCAGAATAGCCCGGCCATACGCCAGGCCTCCCTTCAGCTGGAAGTCAACAGACGAAACCTTTGGGCTCAGCAGGCCGGGCTCAAGTCCCAGTTCAGTTTGAGCGTAACGCCCTACCGCACTTCCAGCAACAGGGTGTTCAGTGAACTCACCTCCAGCTACAACACCCAGACCCTGACAAGATCTTCGACCGCCTTCACCATCCGTCAGCCCATAAAATGGACGGACGCTGAGTTGAGGGTCACCGACCAGTTCAACTGGCAAGAGTCGTCCAGTACTTTTACGGGTGGGGTGAAGGAGTCCACTTTCTCCAACAGTCTGACCGTTACCCTCAGCCAACCCCTCTTCACTTACAACAGGACAAAGATGCAGATCAAGGAGCTGGAGCTTTCCCTTGAGAATGCACAGCTGGCCTATGCCATCCAGAAGCTTCAGATCGAAAGACAGGTGACACAGCAGTTTCTCAATCTCTATTATTCCAGGATGAGCATCCAGATCTCCCAGGAGGAATACAAAAACGCCACAGAAAGTTTCGACATCATCAAGAGCAAGGTGGATGCCGGCATATCAGCCCCAGAAGAGCTCTATCAGGCAGATATCACTAAAGACAACAGCCTGGCTTCGCTAGAAAACAGGCGCATGCAGCATGAAAACAGTCTGGATACCTTCAAAATCCTGCTGGGGATGGAGCTGGAGGATATGATCGATGTCTCCGCCGACATTCAGAAAACAATTGTGGAAGTGGATCTGGAAAAGGCTATCGCCCACGGGCTGGAAAACCGGATGGAGCTGCGGCAGATGGACATCGAGCTTCAGAGAGCCATGCATGATCTCATCGTGGCGGGAGCCGAGAACGAATTTGAGGCATCCCTCAATCTTTCCTTCGGGCTGACAGGAACCAATCCACAGTTCGCGGGCATCTACGATTCGCCCAACACCGACCGTCTGATTTCTCTCACTCTGGACATCCCCCTGTTTGACTGGGGACAGAAGAAACATCACCTGGCCGCCACTCGGGCCCAGATCGAGACGGTCAAGCTCTCGGCTGAAGAAGAGATAAAAAGCATTAAAACGGAGATTCGCGAAGCCTATAGGAATTTGATGAACCAGAAACGTCAAATAGAAATTGCGGAGAAAAGCATAAAAAACGCGGAGCTCACCTATGCCATCAACCTGGAGCGCTACCGCAATGGCGATCTCTCGTCCAAGGATCTGCAGTTCTATCAGCTCCAGCTATCCCAACAAAGGCTCAGTCTTGTCCAGGCTCTGATCAACAACAAACTGGCTCTGCTTGACCTGAAGATCAGGACCCTCTGGGATTTTGAGGCCAACCGGTCTATCTTGGATGAACTCGAAGATATAAAGGAATAGGAGGATTAAAGGATGAAAAAAGTCATACCAGGATTTATTTTCTTCATAATATTGATCTCATTTATAGTGCTTTCTAGTTGCCAGCAGGAACGGATGACGGCGCAAACCGACACCACCATCCCCGTCCGGGTGATGGAGGTGAAAAAATCCTCCATTCAGGAATTCGTGACGACTACTGGAACGGTCTATGCCGCCAAGGAAACCATCCTCAAGACAGAACAGGCCGGGCGGTACACGCTTCAACGAAATCCCAAGACGGGAAAGCCCTTTGTCATGGGAGACTCAGTGGCTGCCAACACTCTGCTTTTTTCTTTGGATAATCCTGAATATGTCAATCAGATCGCCATGGATTCGAAAAAGCTGAGCCTCGAGTCTGCCGAGAGGGAATTCACCAAGCAGCAGAGCATTTACGAAAAAGGCGGCATCACTCTGAGCGAGGTGAAGAATGCGGAAAAAGCCTTGATCGACGCCCGCTACAGCTTCGACAACGCTAAAATATCCCTGGCCAAACTGGAGATCCGCGCTCCCTTTAATGGAGTCATCGTGAATCTCCCCCACTACACTTCCGGTCAGTGGGTGGATGCCAACACCGAAGTGGCCACTCTTATGGATTACTCCCGTCTGTATGCCGAGTTGACCCTCCCCGGTAAGGAGATGGACCACATCCAGCAGAACCAGAATGTCACTGTCAGCAACTACAGTCGGGAAAAGCAGAAACTTGAGGGAAAGGTCACTCAGATCTCACCGGCGTTGGATCCCACCAGCCGGATGTTCAAGATCAAAATCGAAGCCTCCAACCCGGACCTCCTTCTTAAACCCGGAATGTTCGTACGCGCGGACATCATCGTCCAGGAAAAGGCGGATGTGATCGTCATCCCCAAAGACATTATCCTGGACAGGCGCGGACGCAAAACCGTTTACATTGTCCAGAGAGGGATCGCACTGGAACGGAGACTTGAGCTGGGCATCGAAACCAGCGACACCGTGGAGGTGATTCAGGGGCTCAATCCGGATGACAGCCTGATCATCGAAGGCTTCGAAACCCTCAGAAACCGGTCCCGTGTTAAGGTCCTGGAATAACTAAAATCCGATGGATACATGGACTCTGATTTTGAAGTAAACCCGGAGAAGAAATAGTATGAGGAAACTTGCACAGTTCTCAGTCAGGTACCCCACGACCATCATCATGGTCATCCTCGCCATCTGCCTTCTCGGTTACATCGCCTTCCAGAGGCTGGGGATGGACCTCCTCCCTCGTCTGAATAATCCGCGGCTCTATGTCTCGCTGGAGGCAGAGGAGCGCCCTCCGGAAGAGATGGAGGAGCAGTTTGTTTCTCCTCTAGAAGCGATGGCGGCCCGCGGCCGCAAGGTCACGGGAGTCTCTTCGATATCCCGCGTGGGAAGGGCTCTGATCACTGTGGAGTATGAATGGAGCACGGACATGGACGAGGTTTACCTTGAACTCCAGAAGGCTGTTACTGATTTTTCCCAGGGAAAAGACCTGGAAGAAGTCAGTGTCAGCCAGTTGGATCCCAATGCCCAACCCGTTGTCACTGCCGTCCTCTGGCATGAGGACCTGGATGATCTGGACAGGTTGCGGCAGACTGCGGAAAACAACATCCGCAACGACCTGGTCAGGCTTCCTGGAGTGGCGGCCGTGGAACTGGTGGGGGAGCGGAAAAGAGAGATTGAGATCCGGACGGATTCTTACACCTTGGAAGCTTACGGTCTGACTTTGGACCAGCTGGCCTCCGACATTCAGTCCAGTAACCAGAATATATCCGGCGGGTCCATCATCGAGATGGGTTTGCGCTACACAATACGCGGAGTGGGCGAGCTGGAATCACTGGAAGATCTCAAGAACCTGATTGTTGCCTATAAGTCCGATGAGACTGAAGGAACAACCGAACGAACACCGATAACTTTAAAAGATGTTGCAGAAGTGGCCTATATGATCAGCGAGCCGGAGAACATCGTTCATTATAACGGCCGGCGCTGCATCGCCCTCGAGATTTTCAAGGAAGCCCGGTTCAACACAACACAAGCCTCCGAGCATATCCACAGCCAGATAGAAAGCCTTCAGAGGTCACTTCCCGGATATGAACTACGCATCATCCAGGACCAGGCAGGTTTCATCAAATCTGCAGTCAGAGAAGTCGAGCAGACAGGACTGATAGGCATTTTTCTGGCAGTCTTAATCCTGTTCATTTTCCTCCGCAGGATAGGTGTTACTGCTGTCATCAGCATCGCTATTCCCATCTCCATCATCGCCACCTTCAATCTGATGTACTTTAACAAGCTGACCTTAAACATCATGACCCTTGGAGGTTTGGCGCTGGGAGCCGGTATGCTGGTGGATAACGCCATCGTGGTGGTGGAAAACATCTTCCGCCATCTGGAGGAAGGATTGGGGCTTAAGGAGGCGGCTGTTCGGGGAACGGGAGAAGTGGGGGGAGCGATTACCAGCTCCACCCTGACGACCATCATTGTTTTTCTTCCTATCGTCTACCTGCAGGGCATCGCTGGTGAACTGTTCAAGGAACAGGCCTGGACAGTGGCCTTTGCCCTTCTGTCTTCCCTCTTCGTGGCTCTGTCCGTCATTCCCATGCTCAGCTCCAGGATCCTGAAAGTCCCCAAAGGAAAGCAAGAGAAAGCCTCTCTTCAATTTCCCTTTTACACCCGCTTTCTCTCCGGCGTTCTGAAAAAAAGATGGCTGGTGGTTGTCCTCGCTCTTCTTCTGGTTGTTTCAGCGGGCTTTCTGGCGTCTCGTATGGGAAGCGAATTTTTGCCTCAAGCGGACCGGAATGAGCTAGAAATTTCCCTCCTTCTGCCGGAAGGATCAAACCTGGAGCGGACAGAATCCGCGGTCCGCAGCCTGGAATCGCTGCTGGAGGAAAACCATGGGGAATCCCTTCAGTTCATCTTCTCCCGCGTGGGTCCGGTGGGGACTGCTCTGACGGAATCGGATGTGCTGGCCGGGGAGAACAGTGCCATGCTTTTGATCGGTGTCAAACCAGATTCCATAGACCTGGATTTTCTGCAGGAATGGCTCAAAAATCAGCTGACTGATATTCCGGGCCTTAGAGCCCAGATCATGAGAGCTCAAACAACCCTGCAGGTCACACTGGGAACGGTAGATGCTCCCCTGGTTGTTGAAGTCAGGGGAAAGGATATGGACACTTTAAGGTCCTTGTCGGATCAGGTGATGGCCATCTTGGACCAACAGAAGGGATTGACCGCTGTGGAAACAAGCTTTCAGGAGGGACGGCCTGAAGTGGAAGTTGTTATCGACAGGAATTCTGCCACCTCCTATGGCCTCACTCCCTACAGTATCGGCGCTCAACTGAGCCGCCTGCTTTCCGGACAGGAACTGGGTGAATATGAGGACGAGGGCGAGTACATCAATATCATGCTGCGCTCGCCCGAACCAACACTCAAGGAGCTGGAAGGACTTCTGTTGGACGCATCCGGAGGACAGAAGCTGAGGCTGGACGATGTGGCGGTCTTGAGGCGTTCAGTATCCCCCAGGGAAATACTGAGAAACAACCAGGTTCGGACAGCAGAGGTGACGGGCCAACTCAGTGGGGAAGAGGCCTTTGATAAAATCGTAGCCCGTGTGGAAAAGGCGCTGGCAGGAATCAGCCTGCCCCAGGATTATTCATTCGCTGTCACAGGTGAAGAAAAACTGAGGAGAGAATCTTTCAGCAGTCTGTTGTTTGCCCTGCTTCTGGCTGTTATCCTAGTCTACATGGTTATGGCCTCCCAGTTCGAATCCCTTCGCCATCCTTTTGTTATCCTCCTGACCATTCCTTTGGCAATGGTGGGAGCGGTGGGGCTGCTCATTGTTCTTGGGATGCCTTTGAACATCATGTCTTTCATCGGCATGATCATGCTGGCCGGGATCGCCGTTAACGACTCCATCATCCTGGTGGACCTGATCAATCAGCAGCGGCGCGGCGGCATGGATATGGAAACCGCCATCATCAAAGCCGGGCAGCTGAGAATCAGGCCCATCTTCATGACATCCGCCACCACCATCCTGGCCCTCTTCCCTCTAACATTGGGGATCGGGGAAGGGGCAGCACTCAGAGCCCCGCTGGCCGTGGCCGTCATCGGTGGTTTGGTCACCTCCACTCTCCTGACCCTGGTGGTCATTCCCTCGGTTTACCGGATTCTGGGCGGCCGTATGAAGATGAAAACGGAGAAGGGGTAGCTCATGATTCGACGGATTATAAATCGGCCGGTCACGGTTTTCATGTTTATCATCGGACTCTGCCTGCTGGGTGCCGTGTCCGTCCAACAGCTGCCCATCGAACTCTTCCCGAATACAGAGCTTCCTCAATTGATCATCAATATATCCGGACCGCAGAATGCTGATCCCTCCTATGTGGAACGTTATGCGGTGATCCCGATGGAAGGCGCTATAGCCGGGCTGGAAAACATCGAAAAGATCGAATCCTTTGTGAGCAACAGACAGGCCAGAATATATGTCTACTACGACACATCCAGCCGTCAGAAATTCGATTATCTGAAGCTCGAGGACAGAGTCTCCGCGGCCGCTGCTCTGCTGGATGATTCCTTCCAGGCGAATGTCGTGAAGACCGATCCCGAGCAACTCTCCAACCAGTTTCTCTCTTTTCAAGCCCGGGGGGAGGGCGGCCTGGATCAGATCCGCAGCGTCATCGATGAAAAGGTCATTCCTCAGTTGGAAACCATTGATGGGGTGGCCAACGTCAACGTGTATGGAGGCCGCAGACGCTCCGTTGAAGTTGTGCTGGACAGCAAGCTGCTGGCCGAGTTCGGATTGACGGTCAACCAGGTTGCTTCCCGTATCAACCAACAGGGCGGACTCAAACAGTATCTGGGGACCGCCAGGGAGGGACGCCAGAAGTATTTCGTCAATCTGGTCAGCGAGTACACGGATATTCCCGATCTGGTTGATGTTGTGGTCAAGAGCTCAGGCCCTATAACACTGGGACAGATCGCTGAGATCAGGGAAGGCGGGGCGGAAGAAGAATCCATCTCGCGAATCAACGGCATGGAGGCCGTCACGGTCTCGCTGGTGCGCAGCTGGGATACAAACCTTCTTTCCCTCGCCGCCAAAACCCGGAAGGCCATCGAGGATATTAACCGCCAGATCAGTTCCGACGGAATCGAGCTGGTCATTCAGGTGGACGAAGCCCGGGTGATCGAAGACAACATCCAGTCCATCCTTATGTTGGGCCTTGTGGGAAGCCTTCTGGCCATAGCTGTTCTCTGGATTTTTATACGACGGCTCAAATTTGTTTTTATCATCTCTCTCAACATCCCCATTTCTGTCCTGATATCCATGAATCTTTTTTACGCACTGGGGATTACCATCAATACATTGACGCTTGTGGGAATCGCCATCGCTGTGGGGATGCTGCTGGACAGCAGCGTTGTTGTTCTGGAAAATATCAACCGTCACCTGAGCAGGAATCCGGATGCAGGCAATGCCGTTGTGGACGGGACCAATGAGGTGCTGCGGGCCATCTTTGCCGCGACACTGACCACTATCTGCATTTTCGTCCCCTTTCTGTTCTCAACTAATCCTCTTGTAAAAATGCTGGGCTGGCAGATTGGTGTGTCCATCATCGCCACTCTTCTTGTCTCGCTGATGGTGGCTTTCCTTCTGATCCCCACCATCGCCTATCGGATTCTTTCCGGGAAAAAACAGCACACGCCTCCACCCGTGCGCAGCCCCAAACAGCGGCCTATGCAGATCTACACCGTGCCTCTCAAAACAGGCCTGCGCTTTCCGGCAGGAACGCTGGCTGTGTGTGTGGTCGCCTTTTTTCTCACATTGGCCATCTGCCTGGGGCTCAGTATCAACGTCCCCCAGGAGGTCCAGCTCGACACATTCAATCTATATGCCATCCTCCCTTCCGGAACAACCCTGGAAACGGCGGACGAGCAGGCCTTGAAGATGGATGAGCGGCTGAAAGATATACAGGAGATCGAAGAACGGACATCCTCCATTAAAGAGGATAATGTCGTCCTGGCATTTCAGCTGAAGGAGAATTATGAAAAAATTGCTGGACGCTCCCTTGAAGAAATCAAGGACTCCATTCAGGAGATGCTGGATGATATCTTCCCCCGTATCGATTTTTCCTATGACGAACCCACGCAGAGCGTCGGCTTCCAGGGCGGTAGCGGGCGTGGCCAGGATTTCCAGCGGCTTCTCGGTATGGGGGCCAGCCAGGAGAAGGTCGTACTCAGCGGTCAGGACCTGGAAATTCTGAGGGCTATCGCCGAGGACATCCAATACAATATCGAAAACCTCGACACAGTCAGATCTGTCAACCTGAACGTTTCCAATCAGCAGCCCAGCATCGATCTCCTCCTGGACAAAGCGGCACTCAAACATTTCGAAGTGGGACTCCAGACCGTCATGAACGAACTGAACACTTTCCAGAAAGAAATTTCCTCCACCGTTAAATACATGGACGGACCGGAAGAGGTGGATATCATCTTGAAGACCGAGGAGGAAGAGGAAAAAACCTCGGAGGACCTCCGCAGGCTCCAGATCCCGGCCGACACAGAGGGCATGGTCCCTGTCACCCAGATTTCCCAGCTCCTGTATACAGCAGGCTACGCTCGGATTATCCGGACGAATCAGGAAAAGCAGGTCACAGTGACCTACCGGTTCGAGTCGGATATCGAAGACTCCAGCTCCCTTCTGGAGCAGGCTCGGGCGGAAGTAGAGACCATGGTGGCAGGCATCTACCCGCCGCCAGGCGTGGCCATAGAGGTGGTCCATGACGAAAGCGATGTTTCAGAATTCTACTTCCTGTTCGGCATCGGGATCCTCCTCATCTTCATGGTCCTGGCTTCTACATTCGAATCCCTGATCACACCGCTGGTGATGATGTTCACTCTGCCTTTGGCTGCGGTGGGCGCATTCCTGGCCCTCATCGTAACGGGCAATTCCATCTACAACGCCAATGCGCTCATCGGATTTCTGATACTGCTGGGTGTTGTGGTTAACAATGGAATCATATTGATCGATTACTCACGCATACTGCAGCGGAGAAAGTTCCGCCTGTCGCGCGCCATGATCGCGGCTGGTCAGATCCGGGTCCGGCCCATCCTGATCACGGCTGTGACCACCATCCTGGCCATGCTGCCCATCGCTATGGGCCGAGCGGAGTACATATCCCAGATCGGCGCGCCCTTTGCCATCACTGTCATCGGCGGGCTGGCTTTTGCCACACTCTTCACGCTTGTGATTATCCCCACGGCTGCCTTCGGCCTGGACAACACTCTGCGCTGGCTGAAAAGGCTACCGCTCAAAACCAAGCTCCTGATGCTAGCCCTGTTCATCCTGGGCCTAGTGCTGATCGTCAATACCATCGATTCAGTACTCTGGCAGTCCGCTTATATACTGGGGCTTCTGGCCGCTGTGCCCGCCGGCACCTGGTTTGTCCGGACCAGCCTCCGCCGCAGCCGCATCCGGCTTTTCGCTGATGATGCACCCATTACCATCACCATCCGCAATGTTTCCAAGGTCTATGATGACTTTACCAAATTCTCCAAGGAGTGGAGGAAAGGGCGCATAGAGCGGGAGAGATCGTCAGGTAGTCTTCCTTTTAAGGAGCGTATGGCCCGCTGGCTTTATATCCTTCCCCTCTATGCCTTTTTAGTCTATTTCCTGTTCTTTTACATCAGGGGGGGATTGTGGCGGTTGGTTCTGGTCGCCCTCTTCTATCTGGCCAGTCAGAATCTGTTCCGCACCTTCAAACCCGCGTCGGGACCGGAACGGCGCCTGCTTGACCGGATATTCAACATCGGAGAGATGGTGGTTCGCTGGGGACTGCCCATCCCTGTGCTCCTCTGGCTGAGGGGACAGTGGCAGGATACATTTTCAGCTGTGTTCGTTGGCCTGATCTGGTATCTGGCTATTCTCTTCAAGGCCGTGGCCAACCGTCTGGAAAAGAGAGGTACCATTATAGACCGCCTGACCGGCCGGTTCGGCCGACTGAGGCGTACCTTTTACAGGTTCGTCCAGAGCATCCCTTTGCTCAGCCGAAAGAAAAAGCCCTTTCAGGCGCTGGACCGCATCTCACTCTCGATCGGAAGCGGCATGTTCGGGCTGGTGGGCCCTAACGGCGCGGGGAAGACAACTCTGATGCGCATCATCTGCGGCATCCTGGGACCCAGTCGTGGTAAAGTCTCCTTCAACCACCTGGATCTGGAGGAGAACAGGGAGGAGCTTCAGGCTCTTATCGGCTACCTGCCCCAGGAATTCGGTACCTATGAAAACATGACCGCCACCCAGTTCCTGGATTATCAGGCAATGCTCAAGGGAATCTGGAAGAAACGGGAAAGGGACCGCATCGTCAAAGCCGCCCTGGATTCCGTTCATCTTTCGGAAAACCGCAACCACAAGATAAGCACCTTCTCCGGGGGTATGAAGCAGCGCATAGGGATCGCCCAGACCTTGCTCAAGTTGCCTAGGATCCTGGTTGTGGACGAGCCCACCGCAGGACTGGACCCCAGGGAGAGGATCAGATTCCGCAACCTGCTGTCCGAACTGGCCAAGGACCGTATCGTGATCTTTTCCACTCACATCGTCGAAGATATCTCCAGCTCATGCAACAAGCTGGCCGTACTCTTTGAAGGAAAGGTCAAATTCATCGGCTCCCCCCAGGACCTGATCGAACGGACACGCGGGAACGTCTGGCAGGCCCACATCCCGGAAAGTGATCTGGACAAGGTCAGACGGACCGCCAATGTTGTCCATCATATGCGGGACGCAGGTAAAGTCAGGGTACGAATACTGGCCGAAGAACAGCCCTTAGCAGAGGCCAAACAGGTGATTCCCACCATGGAGGATGCCTACATGTGGCTGATGGGCCGGAAGGAGCTGAAGCAAGGAGGCCAGCCGTGAACAGAGTCAAAACCGTCGCCGCATTTTTAAGATACAACGCTCTTCACATATTCGGAGGGCGGTTTGTCATTTTCCTGGGACTGGCCCTGGGTCTTTTTTTTCTGGTCCTTTTGATCGGCCTGCTGGGAAGGGGCGGGACGCCAAATTCGGAGCGGCTGTACAACTATCTTCTCGCGCCCGGCATTCTGCTTGTTTTCTATCCTTCGGTGTACGGCATCCAGAGGGATCAGGACACCCGCATGGTGGAAACACTTTTCGGTATCCCAGATTACCGCTACAAAGTCTGGTTGACACGACTGGTAACGCTCTACATCATCATTGCCGTCATGATGTTCGCTCTGGTTCTCCTCTGCCGGATCACTCTGGCAGATTTCCCTGTCTTGCGGATGGTCTCACATGTGATGATGCCGATAATCTTCCTGGGGAGCCTGGCCTTTTTCATCTCCGTCCAGACCACTAGCGGCAATGTCAGTGCCGTAATCATGGTTATCTTTCTCATGTTCTTTTGGGTGCTGGGGGATGAGATTCAGAATAGCAGCTGGTATCTCTTCCATAATCCCTTCCGCAGTGCGGAGGCTCTCCGGTCTATGCTCTGGGCTCAGACGACATTCTACAACAGGCTTTATCTTGTCCTGGGATCAGTGGTCGCAACGCTGTTTGCTCTTCTCCGTCTGCAAAAGCGTGAAAAGTTTATTTAGGTAACATCACATCTTCCCCTTATTTTCTATTAAAGGCATACTTCAATCCCATTGCTTAAGTTGTAGCGGTTCTCAATCCATTTTGTTTCACTTGTGTCACAAGGGGATAAGTCCACTCTATCCTCCTTTTCTGAATATTAAAATTTTTTAATCTTGTTTTAAGGTTAATTTAATCCTCAGAGGTTTATAATATTATTCTGTTTTATGTGATGACCTTGGAAATATTGGATTTCACGCATGATTTCTCAAATTCATTGAAGGAGAGTCTGAATGACCAGACACAAATCACGTGTGGCCTTAGTCGTATTATTCTTCAGTACCGTCTGTGTTGCGTTGGTTTCTGCACAGAATCAGCAAACAGACCTTAATGATTTAAGGGAGTTCGCTCCGAAGGTTTTCATTGACTGCCAGAGATGTGACAGGGATTATTTTCGAGAGAATCTGACTTATGTCAATTATGTCCGGGATAGAAAAGATGCGGATATTCACGTTCTGATTACCCAGCAGGGAACCGGGAGTGGAGGCCAGGAGTACACTTTTGCATTCATCGGTTTAAAAGACTTTTCCGGAAAGGATCATACTTTAGTCCATGCTTCAGGCCCGACTGATACCAGAGATGAGATTCGTCGGGGACAGCTTGAAGTCCTGGAAAGAGGCCTATTTCCGTATCTTGTGGGCACTCCCATCTGCGAGTATATTTATTTAGATTTCAGAAAAAGACTCGAACCGACAGCCGTGAAGGACCCATGGAAATTTTGGGTTTTCAGCATCAGTGCAGACGGACGTCTGAGTGGAGAGAGTAGCCGGCGTTCACGTTCACTGGATGTGAATTTTTCGGCCAATAAAGTTACGCCTAATATCAAAATTCGGCTGGGTCTCTCTGCTGATTTTGATAGAAGAATATTTGAATACGAAGATGAAACGATCACGAGTATTTCGGACCAGAAAAATTTTTCTGGAATGGTTGTCAAAAGCATTAGTAACCATTGGTCTGTAGGTGGCTGGGTGGAAGCAGAATCATCAACCTACAGCAATTTGGATTATTTTTTTACTGTGGCTCCGGCTCTGGAATACAACGTTTTCCCTTATTCAGAGTCTACCCGCAGACAGCTGCGTTTTCTCTACAGGATTGGATGGAATTCTGCGAATTATATCGAGGAGACTATTTATGAAAAAACCTCAGAAACTCTGTATAATCAATCGCTAACGATGATATTTGAAGCCAGAGAACCATGGGGGAACGCGTCTGTGTCTCTGGAGGGATCACATTATTTCCATGACTTCAAGAAAAATCGGTTGGAAGTCGGGGCGAATCTCGACTTGCGAATCTTTAAAGGACTCTCCCTGGATATATTCGGAAGATACGAACGGATTCATGACCAGCTGTCATTGCCCATGGGCGATGCCACCATCGATGAGGTGTTGTTGAGAAGAAGGGAACTGGCGACAGACTATGACTATTCGATTTCATTGGGAATTCGCTACACGTTCGGATCCGTTTACAGCAACGTGGTCAATCCTCGTTTTGGAAGACCTCGCTTCCGCGGTGGTTGGGGCGGAAGGAGGTAAAGCTTTTTCTTTTCGAACAAGTATTGATTTATAATAGGCTCATGAGGATCCTTGTGGTTGAAGATGACAAAAAAGTGGGGGCATTCTTACAAAAGGGCCTAAGGGAAGAACAGTATGCGGTGGATTTGTGCCGTGATGGGACAGAAGCAGTCTATGAAGCTCAGGTAAATCCTTATGATGTGATCATTCTTGATATCATGCTCCCAGGAAAAGACGGTTTTACGGTCTGCAGGGAACTGCGTGAAAATTCTGTTCTCACACCGATTCTCATGTTGACGGCTAAAGACTCCCTTGATGATAAGATCATCGGACTTTCCGAAGGCGCTGACGATTACCTGACCAAACCGTTTTCATTTGAAGAGCTGCTTGCCAGGATTCGCGCTCTGCTCAGAAGAAGTCAAGATTACAAGACCGGAGTGTTGAAAGTGGGCGATCTCGTACTGGATCCTTTGCGGCGGGTTGTTAGTCGAGCTGGGAAAACTATACTTCTCACCGGAAAAGAATATGCGCTCCTGGAGTATCTTATGAGAAACAAAGGGCGGATCGTGTCGCAATCGATGATCATCGAGCACGTCTGGGATAGGAACTATGAAGGCACAAGCAATGTGGTTAATGTTTATATCAGCCATTTGAGAGAAAAAATCGACAAGAAAGCCAAAATCAAGCTGATAAAGACCTTACGTGGTCACGGGTATAAAATAGATGAAAGTTAAGCGATTCAAATCTCTCACGTTTAAGCTGACGGTTTGGTACATAATCATCCTGGGAGTCATCGTCGTGTTGGCCGGATTGTTTCTTTACCAGGGATTCAAAGAGAGGCTTATGGATGACTTGGACAAAGTCCTGATGGAGATCGCTGATGAGACGAATGAAAAGTGGCGGAGAAAGAAAGGAGTCACGTGGGAAGATGCTATTCAAACTGTGGAGGTCAAGTATTCCTCTCATGAGCCTTTCATCCAGCTTGTGCAGCTTGCCGAGCACAGAGAAAGACAAGTCGAACGGATCATTCGGTCAGGTCGAATTCCAGAGGGGGCCTTTCAACTCGAAACTCATCTTTATTCTAGAGCCGATAAATCGGATTTCGATAGCCTCGTTTTTACTACTTTCAGTGAAGAGAATCTCAGCTCTTACACCTTGAGGGTTTTTTTGCTGCCCGTCAGAGGGCCGAACGTCCTCCAAGTGGGAGTATCAGTAGAGAACGTCTCTGGTTCTTTGAACCAGCTCATGATCGTTATGGTCGCCGCGGGATTGATGCTCCTTTTGTTCGCATCTTTGGGAGGCAGTTTGATCATCAGGAAGGCTCTCCAGCCTGTAAAAAGTGTGGTTAAAACCGCGAATGAGATCACCACTGAAGATCTTTCTCTCCGAATCGATGTGAAAAACCGTCAGGATGAGATTGGAGCGCTTGTTGAGACTTTTAACGACATGATTGTCCGTCTGGAAAAATCTGTTAATAAAATCCGCCAATTCTCCGGGGATGTCTCCCATGAACTCCGAACTCCCCTGACCATCATTCGTGGTGAAATCGAAGTGCTGTTGCGGAAAAAGAGGACAGAAGAAGAGTATATGAAGACACTGAAAAGTGCGCTAGAAGAATCTTCTCGGATGGAAAAACTCATTGACGACCTGCTGTTTCTCTCAAGGGCGGAAGCATTGGAAAAGTCCAAATTTAATAAAACCGTCCAATTGGAAGAGATTGTGGCGAACGTCGTGAAAATCCGGAATCAGCCAGCTGAGAATAAAGGGCTGACAATATTAGCCGAAAATGTGAAGTCGGCGAAGGTGAAGGGAAACAAGGAATTGCTGGAGAGGATGATCACCAACGTCATCGATAATGCCATCCGTTACACACCATCGGGAGGCCGGATTGAAGTTTTCCTGACAGAAATCAAAAATACGACCAAGCTTGAAATCCGTGACACTGGAATCGGTATTCCTGATGAATATCTCCCTTACATTTTTGACCGGTTTTATGTCGTGGATAAGTCTCGTTCCAGGGAAACCGGTGGTGCGGGCTTGGGGCTCTCCATCGTGAAGTGGATAGCCGATAATCATGGGGCAGAGATTGAAGTCAAGAGTGAGGAGAATCAAGGAACATCTTTTATCATTAGTTTTCCTTCTGTTTGAGCCTAAAAAATAGAAACCAAAACTCACAATTAATTTATGTCTTTGGTCTGGTTAATCAGATTAAACCAGAATTAGTTTTTTTAAATCGAATTTATTCTGATTTTATTGACTGGATCACTGATCGAAAATCTAGAACGAAGAGTTTACACATATTCCCCCATAAGCCAACCCATGTGAAATAATCTCTGCTCTAATAGATACTAGCAAACAAAGCAGTTATGGATTTGACTATTTATTTATTAATTATTATGCTATCCGAGCAGTTTTTAGGGAAAATAATGGCAGTTAAGTGCCCTCAGTGTCAGTTCGAAAATCCCGATAATGCACGTTTCTGTGGCAACTGCACTACCCCTCTTCTTTCTCCCAAGGACATTAAGGTCTCTCGCACTAAGACTTTTAAAATACCCATGGAAGGGCTGACAACAGGTGCTCTCTTTGCTGGTAAATACCAGATTATTGAAGAGTTAGGAAGAGGTGGTATGGGCATAGTGTATAAAGCTGAGGACACCAAGCTAAAACGTACCATTGCTTTGAAATTTCTCTCTCCGTTCGCTTTGGAAGATGAGAAGGAAAAGATGCGTTTTGAACGTGAGGCACAAGCGGCTGCGGCATTGGATCATCCTAACATTTGTACTATCTATGAAGTTGGTGAAGCTGAAGAGCAATCCTTCATTGCCATGTCTTATATCAAAGGTCAGAGCTTAAGAAAGAAGATTGAATCGGGCCCTTTGAATCTAGATGAGATTCTGGGTATCACCACTCAGATTGCTGAAGGTCTACAGGAGGCGCATGAGAAGGGAATAATTCATCGTGATATTAAGAGTGCAAATATCATGATAACAGAAAAAGATCAGGCGAAGATAATGGATTTTGGCATAGCTAAACTAGTCGGGCAAACGGAGCTTACGAAGGCGAAGACAATTTTGGGTACTTTGGCGTACATGTCTCCCGAACAGTCTCAAGGTAAATCGGTTGATCATCGAACAGACATCTGGTCCTTGGGGATTGTACTCTATGAAATGTCAACCTCACAGTTGCCATTCAAAGAAGAAGATAACGCCGCATTGATTTATTCCATTATCAATGAATCTCCAACGCCGCCAATAGAATTTCGAGAGGACATTCCAAAAGAAATGGAGAGGCTGATATTTAAATGTTTGCGGAAGGATCCAAAAGACCGCTATCAATCAGCCCGACAATTCTTGACGAACATGAAAAGGTTGAAGAAGATGCTTGAAAAGAAGGAACAGGAAGTCCTAGCTGAGGAAAAGGAAAAAGCTGAGATAAAAAAGGGACCAGAGCGCCGGCAGACAACTGTGATGTTTGCCGAGATCTCTGGATACAAAGAAATTCTGGAAAGAATGGAAGCCGAAGAGGCGGCCTCAATCATGAACAGTTGTTTTGAAATGATAGGCTCAATTGCTAGAAAGCACGGTGGGACAATAGACAGAATAATGGAGAGCAGTATCCAGATTCTTTTCGGTGTCCCCGCAGCTATTGAGAATGCTCCCAAAAAAGCGATAAATGCAGCGATTGATGTGCGGAATCAACTGCATCGATTTAATCAGGAAATGAATATGCCCATCCCTATTGATGTTCGTATCGGAATAAATACAGGGACGGTGATCGCCGGAGCAATGGGTACGGATGAAAAGAGAGATTATACTGTTATGGGGGATACCGTATCCCTGGCTTCTCATTTGAAGGATTTATCCTCCATGGGACAGATTTATGTCGGTCCATCGACTCATAAATATACAAGAAATGAGTTTGACTATAAGCCATTAAAATCCATCACTCTAAAAGGCAAAACAAAACCCATTCAGGTCTTCGAGCTTTTATCCACTCAAGAAAGAATCTATCGGCCTGCGATTGGTTCTGAACGAATAATTTACTCAGAGATGGTTGGTAGAAATAAAGAATTAGATAAATTAAAACTTTATGTGCTAAAAGTCATTAATGGTGAAGGCTCGATTGTTAGTGTGATTGGTGAAGCTGGAATCGGTAAATCCAGACTCATAACTGAATTAAGAGCCATAGATGACCTCAAAAAAGTGGAGATTCTTGAAGGGAGATCGTTATCCATCGGCAGGAACTTAAGTTATCATCCTATCATTGATATCATAAAAAATTGGGCAGGCATAAAGGAAGGGGACGGCGAAATAGAGTCGATGTCCAAGCTTGAAAAAGCGATTCATAATATCTATCCAGAGGGCGCTATGGAAATTTTTCCATTCGTCGTTGTCCTGTTAGGAATGAAACTCACTGGCAAACATGCAGATCGGATCAAGGGCATCGAAGGGGAGGCCATGGAGAAGCTCATCCTAAAAAACATACGGGAGCTGATGATAAAGGGTGCTGAACTCCGCCCCACTGTTTTCGTTATCGAAGACCTGCACTGGGCTGATATGTCCTCTATTGAACTCCTTGAATCGCTTTTTCGGTTGGCGGAAAAACACAGAATACTTTTCATAAATGTACTTCGTCCAGGCTATCAGGAATCAGGTGAACGGATATTGGAAACAATCAGGGAGAGATACGGCAAGATTCATTCAGAGATATTTTTAGAACCTCTGGATGAAAAACAGTGTGAAACCCTCATCCAGAACCTGATAAAAGTCAAGGGGCTTCCTCCAGATATCAGGGCAGCCATCGCCAATCGTGCCGAAGGCAACCCTTTCTTTATTGAAGAAGTTGTCCGGTCATTTTTTGATGAGGGTGTGATCGAACTTCGGGATGGAAAATTCAAAGTCACAGAAAAAATCGATTCGGTGGTGATTCCTGATTCAATTCAAGATGTGCTCATGGCAAGGATAGACAGGCTTGATGAAACAACGAAGGATTTACTCAAGGAGGCCTCGGTCATCGGAAGGTATTTCTTTTATAAAATCTTAGCTAAGGTAGCGAAATCCATTAAAGATATCGATTATAAGCTTGATTTTTTAAAAGGAGTTCAGCTCATTCGGGAAAGAATTAGATTAGAAGAGATTGAATACCTCTTCAAACATGTCCTGGCCCAGGAAGTGACCTATGAATCCATCTTGTTGAATAAGAGAAAAGAGCTTCACTTAAAAGTGGCCAATGCTATTGAAGATGTTTTTTCAGAAAGATTGCATGAATTTTATGGGATGCTTGCCCTTCACTACAGTAGAGGCGAGAATCTGGAGAAAGCAGAAGAATATTTGATCAGGGCTGGAGAAGAGGCTTTAAAAGCAGCGGCATCCAATGAGGCCTTGAACTACTATCAAGAAGCTCTGAATCTTTATTTGAAGAAATACGGAGATGCGGCTAATCCCGGGAAAATAGCCATGTTGGAGAAAAACATTGCTCTTGCTTTCTATAATAAAGGCCGTATGGTTGAAGCTTTAGAATGCTTGGATAGAGTTTTAGAATATTGGGGGGTAAGAAGACCGAAGAGCAAGATAATAGCCCTGCTGAATCTCATCGCTGATTTGTTGAGTGTAGTCAAAAACCTTTATTTTCCATCCAAACGGGTGAAAAAAATTCCAGAGAACAGAGATGTTGAAATTATTAATTTAATAGAGAGAAGAGGAGCCGCATTCGCTCAAGTCGATCCCACCAGATTTTTCATGGAGTCTATAGGGATAATGAGAAGACTCAATAAGTTTGATATAACCAAAGTGAAAAATGGAGTTTCAATTTATATCGCAAGTACTTTTCTGTTTTTAATAACAGGTATTTCATTTAAATTAAGCAGGAAAATATTAGACTATACGAAAGATTATATAAGTAAAGATGATATAAAATCTGCATTTCGTTTTAGATATCTTGAATTAATGCATAATTTCTTAAAAGGGGAGTGGAACAAAGAACCTGAATATGATGAAGTCTTAGTTGACCATAATACTAAAATTGGAGATGTTTTTTATACGTCCTCTTATACCCAATGGAACAGTTTTTTAAAAATTGGACAGGGCAATTTTAGTGGTGTGGATGCCTTAATAGAGAAATTAAGTGAATTTGGTGAATCTTATGGTCATGAACAGGCAATAGGAAGGAAGTATAGTGTAAAATCAAAGTTATTATTGAGTTGCCGAAAACTGTATGAGGCTCAAAATGAAATAGATGAAGCAGTCATTTTCTTCAATAGAATGGGTATCAAATTATGGAGTATATTCGTTCTTGGGATGAAAACTTATGTACAAATTCTGTTAAACGATATCGATGGCGCGCAAGAATCACTGTTGCAAACAAAGGAACTTATTTCTCGTGAGAAACGGATTCTTCCCTTATACATCAATAATTACTTAATCAGCCAATTCTTTTTTGATATTTATATGTTGAACAAATCCTTTAGCTCCGATGATAAATCTTTAATATCCTCATTGCAAAAGAAAGCCTACCGGAGTGGGAAGGTTGCCATAAGTAACTCTATGAAATTTGCAGCGAATAAAATAGAGGCGTTTAAATTAATGGGCGTGTATTATTGGCTCAATGGAAAGCCAAAAAAAGCTTTGGTCTGGTGGAATAAAAGCATAAATGCGGGTGAACAGCTTGGTGCCCGCCCAGAACTTGCCAGAACATACATGGAAGTCGGGAAAAGGCTGCTAGAGAAAAATAGTAAGTTTCACCAACTGAATGGCATTCACGCTCAGGAATACTTAGAAAAAGCCAAGGTTATATTCCAGGAATTAGAGTTGGAGTGGGATTTGGAAGAGCTGGATAAAATTAGAGAACAATTAGAGCATAAGGTGCAATAAGTAAAAGCAGAGGATTAAATAGAGATAAGAATTTCCTTTTTGCGTTCGCCACAAATCCTTATCGTATTTATCCATACCGTATTTATCCATGACCATAAGATTTTAAAATGTTCATCGGATTAAATTTTTTTGTTAACCTTGAGGACAAGTTATCCGTCTTTGTAGTGATTCTAATTTTATGGAGGTCATGATGGCCCAAGAAGATGTGATTTTAACGTTTGTTGTTTTTCCAATTTTGTTCATATTTGGCGCATGGCTGTTCTGGAGTATCCTGGAATGGCTAAAAATGAGGCAAAAAAGCCAGCTCCAGAATAAAATCTTGGAGAAATTCACGACTGTTCAAGAGTTTAACGATTTCATCCAATCCAAGGAAGGAAATACATTTCTCAAGTTTCTTTCCTATAACGGCCCAACTCCCAGACAGAAAATCTTATCTTCCTTATCTAAAGGAGTCATAATTACTTTAGTTGGAATCTCTCTCATCCTGGTCGGGCAAATCTTTACACAAGAGATGAAGTATTTCCTGGCATTCGGTATTGTTTTCATTGCGCTCGGAGTGGGTTTTCTTGTCTCAACTTTTATTTCCTACACATTGAGCAAGAAATGGGGCATAATTGATGGGGATAAATAAGGCTGAGCGCTCATGTTGAGCAGCATTGTTCATCCGCTGAGAATCGCGCTCCTGCAGAAAGACCGAGAAATAAACCAAATCGGTTCCCTGTATATGGAAGAAAA
This sequence comes from uncultured Eubacteriales bacterium, assembly GCA_964346585.1. Classification (GTDB taxonomy): domain Bacteria; phylum Acidobacteriota; class Aminicenantia; order Aminicenantales; family Aminicenantaceae; genus SOIA01. The sequence goes on from CAYFVQ010000257.1 coordinate 20,392, forward strand.
TCGGAAGAAAATATGGGAAAAATTCTATGAGAATTACTCCCGTTCTTTCTGGTTTTACATTTATAAGATCTGTGGCGATGAACCAATGGCTGACGATATCTTCCAGGAATCTTTCTACAAGTTCCTCAAAGCGAAGATTAACTTCCAGAACGAGAAACATATGCAGGCTTACCTCTACAGAATCGCTTACAGGCTTATCATCGACAAAGCGAGACGGATAAAAGTAGAGAAAAAAGCCATTGAAGAGGAGCAACGGACGTATATGAGTGACAACAAGAAAGAAGGCCCAAAATCCGAAATTCATTTTTCTCTGGATATGGAAAAAACATTCAAAAAGCTTAAGCCCAAAGAGAGGACGCTTCTCTGGCTGGTCTATGTAGAGGGATACAGCTACGGAGAGATCGCAGAGATGACAGACACCAAAGAAAACAGCCTCAAAGTCCAACTCTTCCGAGCCAGGGAAAAATTAGCCAAGATCTTGAAGACACAAAGGCTTCAAGGGAGAGAATGACCATGAAAAAAAAGATATGTCCTCTGGAAAAAGAAGTCATGGCAGGCCTGAGAGCGGAAAAGCTCGAACCCAAACTCCAAAAACATCTTTCCGAATGCCCGGTCTGTCAGGATGTTGTCACTGTTCAGGCCTGGATGAATCAGTTCAAGGAGAAAGCTTGGGAAGCCGATGTGCCGAAAAAGAGCCTCCCTGATGCGGATGACGTATGGAATAGAGCTTACGCCTTGAAAAGACCTGATAAACGGATGGTGAGAAAAGCCCTGAGACCTTTGATCTATCCCCAAGTGTTGTCTTTTGGAATTTTTATTGCCGGAATCATATTTCTGGGAATCAAAGGTGTCTTGAAATTCGGAAATATCTTCGATACACCGGCCTTGACTCGAGCTCTTCCTTTTTTCCTTTTATTCTTGAGCATTATCATCATCTCAGTCGTTTTTTGTGCCCTCCTTCTTGCCCTCGAAAAACGCAAAAAGCCCATTTAATTCCATTTGGGGACAGATAGCGTTTATCTCAAGGCATAAGACTTCAATCGCAATCCCGACAGAAAAAAAATAGGCCAAGCGTCTCAAAATCATACTTTCTTGTTAACTTCGAGGCCGTGTCATCCGTCTCTATAGTGATTTTGATTAAAGGAGGTACCATGATCAGATTATCCAAAAACATCGTTGCCTACATATTTCTGCTATTATTACTTCTTATTCAAGGCTTATCCTCTTCTCCTTATCCGTGTGAAGCAGGACGATCAGTAGAACAAAGATCGGCATACTTCCCCGGAAAGGGCGACACATGGGAAAAGCGCCCGCCTGAAGAATTGGGAATGGATTCCCGTTTATTACAGGAAGCCGTTGATTATGCAATGGCCAATGAATGGCGTGGCCCAAAAGACCTGAAAGAAGCGATCACCCAGGCTTTTGGCAGAGAGCCTTACGGGACCATAATCGGTCCGACAAAATCACGAGGCGGAGCAGCCGGATTCGTTCTTAAAAACGGGTATATCGTTGCCGAATGGGGAGATACCCAAAGAGTCGACATGACCTTCAGTGTGACTAAAAGTTTCCTGTCCACAATGGCTGGACTGGCACTTGATCACGGATTAATTCATGATGTCAATGATCCGGTAAAAGATTATGTTAAGGATGGAAAATTCGATTCTGAACATAATTCAAAAATAACATGGCATCACCTTTTGCAGCAGACTTCAGACTGGTCAGGGATTCTCTGGGAAAAACCGGATTGGGCAGATCGACCCCCAAGAAATGCCACATGGAATGACCTCAGGAATCGTGAGCTCAAAGAGCCGGGGACACACTATAAATATAACGATGTGAGGGTCAATCTGCTTGCCTACTCACTCCTTCAGATATGGCGAAAGCCGTTACCTGTGCTGCTCCGGGAAAAGATCATGGATTTGATTGATGCTTCACCGACCTGGCGGTGGCACGG
>CAYFVQ010000258.1:0-12787 GCA_964346585.1 uncultured Eubacteriales bacterium
ATTTTCCCGGCTTTCTCTTCTCCCTCGGATTCTCCCGGCTGACCGTTATTTCCGACAAGCCGGCCGTCCCAATAAATCTCGTAAGGAGAAACATAGCTGCGAGGATAAAGAGCCAGGACATCCTTCTTCGGCAGGTCGTCCAGAACGATCTCCGCCTTCAGCCACCAGATCCCGGTGTTGGAATGGGCTTTCTGGGCATACTGGGCCAGCAGGATCCATTTCTCTTTTGGAATTCCACTGATATCAGATGGAAAAGGCCTCATCTCGAGAACCATCCAATTTCGGAAAGTGACTGGATTCTCCATACTCGCTGAAAAACGATTGACGGTCTCTTGCTGCGGCCTTAGCAACGCGGGAAATAAAAACAAGACCATCAGCAGCCATACCGGTATAAACTTACCTGTCTTGTTGCCCTGTGACATCTTGGAATAAGCTTAACACAAGATAATCTGCCGGTTCAATGATCGGGAAATTGCAGCCGGTTGTCTGACTTCTCGTCAGAATAAGACCATTCGAGTAAAGCAGAGGGAACTATCATACTCTATCGTTCCATACAGGCTTAGAGGAAACTATTGAATTATTAAGAAAATACTGCGAAGAGAATAAAGACGACCAGCTTGCCTTAGCATGGCTTGCAAAACATTTGCCAAAATCTGATCCGTCAAATACCGAAGCAATTTAATGTCGAACAACACCGAAATAGATTCATGAACCAAAGCCTTTCTTGGGCATTAGCATGTGAAAAGTATGGAAATTGTATGGGATTTAAAGCAAGTCCAAAAAGGTAATTCCAAAATAATTAAAACCTTTATACGCCATTAGAACCCGAGCTGCTCACCCACCAGAAAAAGCTTAATCCGGTCTGGAAACATATTGGATTCAAGAATCACCAGTTGACTGCAAATCCGATGAGGGGACATGCAGTGAGGCTCCTGACAGAATCCTTTTTTTGAGCAGGGAGTATCTATGTTGACCCTGATGGCATTCCGCGGAGCCACATAATTTTTTATCCTGGCTATAGCTTCCTCTACGGTTTTAACGACTTTGTTCATGCCTACCAGAAGGATCACTTTTCCCGGACCGAAAATCATCGCAGCTGCACGATTTCCGATTCCATCCATATTCACAATCTTTCCGTCCATGGTGACCGCATTGCTGCTCGAAACATAAATATCCGCAAACAAACCCTCTCTTCTCATCTCCCATACTTCCTCTTCACTTACGTTTTCTCTATATCTGTCTAATAATCTGATATTCTTCTTCCGCAGCGCATCAACCAATCCGGATTCAATGATCGATTCCGATCCACCGAGGCCGACCAATACACCATCTGGAATCTCCATGAGAATCGAAGCCACAGCCTGCTCAGCTTTTTCAAAATATGCCCCTTCCATGTTCCGCTTCTTCAGGTTTTTAATGATCTCTTCGGCTTGGCTTCTGTAAATAGCTTTATTTACATTCATGTAAACTTCCCTCCTGGTCGAGCAACAAAGATTTTGTTAACCACGATAAATTTCCTCCATTTTTTAACTTTTATCAGACTTCCCTTCCTTTCACCGCGATGGCTTCAATCTCGACTTTAACATCTTTAGGTAAGCGGGCGACTTGAACGGCCGCGCGAGCGGGATAGGGAGAGCTAAAGAATTCTCCGTATACAGCGTTCATACCGCTGTAATCTTCCATGTCTTGAAGATAAACATTGCATTTCACTACATTATCAAGCGATGTTTCCGCAGCCTCAAAAACAGATTTAAGATTGTTGAGGACCAAGCGTGTCTGTTCTTCGACACTCCCTGAGTTCAACTCGTCGGTCTTCGGATCGAGAGCGATCTGGCCTGACGCAAATACGAATCCATTGGCTTCGATGGCTTGCGAGAAAGGACCGATCCCTTGAGGGGCCATTTCTGTTTTGATCTCTTTTTTCATTTCAATACTCCTTTTATCCTTTAAAATGTGAACTCGTCTTCATTTTTATGTGTTTGCCAGGGATACTTGTTCCTTTCCAGCTTCATGACCATGACATATTGGTCGTTTAGCTTTCCGATTATTATTGTTGAATATCTATCATTAAATTTTTCAAAACTTGGGTTGCTATTCACGACTTTTACCATATTTGATGTTTCCTTTAAGAACTCACAAGAATAACCTCCCAGAAGCGACCATAAACACCCTGCCTCCGACTCTCACATTTATTTCTCCCGCTTTCTCTTCCGATTCCAACAACAACAATGAGGGCCTTCCCAATTCGTAGCCTTGTTCAACCCGTACATTAATTTTTTCTGTTCCAAAATAGCGATATTTCATTAGGTAAGCCGCTAAGCACCCATTGGCACTTCCAGTAGCCGGGTCTTCAGGAACTCCTAAATAATGCGCGAAAAATCTCACATGAAGATCGTTTTTCTTTTGTAATGTCTCTTTGGTAAAAAAAAGAATCGTTTTTGCCTGTGTCGTTTCTATGAACTCATTGAATTTCTTCAGGTTAACACGTGCTCTTTCAACAGCAGCTAATGTCTTCACTGGAACGATAAAACAAAAAAATCCGGTAGAGACTTCACAAATGGGATAAGATTCTTCAATATCCTCAATGTTCAGCTCCAGAATTTCAGCCATTCTGTCTGCCCCATACTGATTGCCAAAAATTGGAGGGTTCTGCTTCATCCACAAAGTGTGCACTTGATTGTTTTCGAATTCCAAAGTGACAGGAATTTGACCGATTTTAAGATTTAACTTTATCTCAATCATCTGCTCTTTAATGACCTCTTCATGAATCACATAGGCTGTTCCCAATGTAGGATGCCCGGCAAAAGGCAGTTCTGTTTTAGGTGTAAAAATCCGGACATCGTATCCTTCATTCCGCGTCTTATCAGACAACACAAATGTAGTTTCTGAATAGTTCATTTCTTTGGCAATCTTTTGCATCTCTGATGTGTTGAGTGAATGGGTGTTTTTAAAAACAGCAAGTTGATTCCCGCCGAATTTTTCTTCCGCAAAAACGTCAACGATATTGAATTCAAATTCTCGCATTTCTTTTTCCTCCGATCTTCAATGATTTTTACTTAACAGTCTATTGGGCTTCGGCTGTTAATATACCACTCCAATGGTCATATTACTTCTCTTTTGTAGCTCTTATGACCCCAAAAAATTAGCTTTCCTTTTTTTTTCAGGCATCTGCCGATATATGATCCTGGATTCCTGCACATTATCTAGTATTCCTTAGATCACCTGGCCATATTTTCATATTTTTAATACCTGGGTTCTGTCTAACTCTCCAACTCTTCAATCATTTGCCTATTGACAACATAGATAAAAATTATTAATATGTGAAATACATTATTAGTAATAAATAATACTTAAAAGGTATTTATAATGGAAACGAGACTTTTAAAATATTTTTCGGTCTTAGCGGAAGAACTTCACTATGGAAAGGCAGCAAAAAGACTCCATATTTCCCAACCCCCATTGAGTCGACAAATAATGGATTTGGAAGAGGAGTTGGGTGTCAGGCTTTTTAATCGAACGAAAAGAAATGTCCAGCTTACAGCATATGGAGAATATCTCAAGGGCGAATCAGACAGACTATTCAGTCAATTGGATGTAATAAGGAACCATCTGGAATCAATGAAACACGGTGCAGTTGGTCAAGTCAAAATTGGATATGTCGGAGATTTCATGCATTCCATATTTCCAGATATCTTAGCTGCGCTTAAGCAAGCCTACCCCAAAATTGAAACGATTTTGTTAGAGTCAGACTCTGAGAGCCAAATCAGAGCATTAAGTAATGGATTTGTCGATATTGGATTTGTCCGGACTCCCATTGAAGTCAAAGACATAATTATTAATCCGATATACGAGGAGACATTCTCGTTGATTCTTTCAAAGTCTCATCCTCTATCCGCAAGAAAAAAAATACCTTTGAAAGAATTGGCGGACGAGCCGTATATTGGTTTCTCTCCCAAATGTCCCCCGCCGCTGAGCAAAAGTGTTATGAGTATTTGTAATAGATTCGGATTCTCCCCCAAGGTTATCCATAGAGCCCTCCAAATAAACTCCATAGTGAAATTGGTCGAAAATAATATTGGCTACTCCATCATTCCAATCGGGCCCAAGGCTGTATTCAAAGAAAATGTGAAGTTCTTTGAAATTAAAAATTATCCTGAGAGAGCTGAAATATCACTTGCCTATAATCCAAAGTCAATAGATGAAATTTCAATGAAAGTCGTTGATTTAATCTTAGGTCACAATTACAGAAAATAGGATCACTGTTTTACCTGCAGCTTTTAATCCCTGATTTCAATCCATTTACCATATCCCCAGCAATTTTCAATATTTTTTATCAGACCCGTGGCATGTGGGAGTCGGTCGACTCACACATAGGGCTCTTAACCCGGAGGATGCTGATTCAAACTAGAGCCAGCCTCGCTCTCTTGCTTCTTCCCTGTCGTCCGGATGAAATCCTGTTGGATACTGAACAGGTCTCGCTCTATTCATGCCGCAGTGAATCAACCGGATTGGCTAATGCCGCTCTCAAGGCTTGAATGGACACGGTGGTGAGTCCGATGGCACCCAGGATACCCGCCGACATGGCGAATATCCAGAGGCTGAGATCTATCTTATAGGCGAAGTTTCGCAGCCAACCGGACATGAATATATAGGCAGCAGGCCAGGCTAGAAGATTGGACAGAAGAACCCATTTCAGAAAATTCATGGATAGAAGCGCTGTCACCTGTGAGGCGGAGGCACCGAGGACCTTTCGAATACCGATCTCTTTGAACCGCCTTTCCGCCATGAATGCCGACAGACCGAACAATCCCAAAGAAGAGATCAAAATAACCAAGCTCATGAACACACTGACGAGCCTGCGTAGTCTTTCCTCGTCCGCATATTGGGCGGCAGCCTCTTCATCGAGAAACTTGTATTCAAGGGGGGCATCCAGGTTGAATCGGCTCTGCAGTTCTTTAAGATAAGCGATTATCTGCGGAATTCTAACCGGCACAAGCTTCAGCAACATAAAGCGATAAGGCATGATCTCATCGTTGTGGAACATGATCAGGGGCTCAAGTTCCTGGTCGAGAGGCCTGAAGTTGAAGTCTCTGGCAATCCCGATGACGTTTAAATTTATATCCAGAGTTGTTATCTGGGCTCCAATCACTTCTTCCTTTCCGATGAAGGCAGCCAGCTTCTCGTTGATCACCACATCCAAGCTCTGCGAAGAGGTTGCAGGGCTGAAGAACCTTCCCTGGACAAGATTAACGTCAAGTGTATCCAGAAAATCGGAATCCACACCAAATAAAGTAATCGGAGGATTCGTGTCCGGGTCCTTTCCCTCCCAGGTGCCGTTTGTGACGATGGAGCCGATGTAGAGCGGCGAGTCCGTAGTCAAAGACACCTGTTCAATACCTGGATTTTTCAGCATGTCTGTTTTCAGCGCTGCAAAGCGGTTCGTCAGCTCCCCTTGAATGGGGATGAGGAGAACCGATTCCATTGAATAGCCGGGATTGCGGGTCTTCATAAAACGGATTTGAGATGAAATAGCGACGAAGCATATGATAAAAAGGATGGATAAGGAAGACTGGAGGAGGACGAGAATCTTGCGAAAAGAACCTCCCCTTCGAGTGAGCAGTGGCTTCCCCTTTACAGTGCGGGCCGGCGGCAAGGCCGAGAGGATAAATGCAGGATATAGGCCAGAAATGAGTCCCGTAAGGATGGTCAATCCGAGAATGGGCGGCCAGGGAGTCACCAGCCAGACGTTTCCGGCCGTGATGTCCAGCCCGGTCATCTTACGGAAGAGAGGGAGCAGCAGAATGACCAGATTCAATGCCAGAGTCAGTGATATGAACGCGTAAAGAGTGGATTCCCCCAGAAACTGTCTGATAAGAGTGACTCTCTGAGCCCCCACGATCTTGCGTATCCCGACCTCCTTGGCTCTTTTCTCCGAACGCGCTGTGGAGAGATTGGCGAAATTGATGCAGGCCATCAGCAGAACGAGGATCGCGATGATAGAAAACATGCGGACCTTTTTTCCTTGCTCCAGAAGCTCAAGGTAGTAGTCTTTGAAGGGATACACGAAGGGCTCGATGGATGACTTGGGGTCGACCTGCTTGATTCGTCCTGAAATTTTGGCGCTGAAAAGTTCCGGTGGAACATCGCTTTTTAATTCGACATAGGTGCGAAAAGCAAGGTTTATCCAACTGTTCAGGAATTCCGGCACGTTAAAAATGCGCTCCGTCATGGTGAGAGGGACCCAGACATCGAATTTAAGGGAAGAATTCAGAGGGATATCCTTCATCACGGCGCTGACAGTCATGTCAATCCGGTTGTCTATTGTGATGATCCTGCCGAGGGGGTCCTTCTGACCGAACAGCCTCTCAGCCATTCTTTCTGATATGATCAGTTCGCTGGGGCTCGTGGATTCCCGCGGCAGCTGACCCTTCAAGATCGGGAAAGTGAACACGTCAAAGAGAGAGGGATCCGAAAATTGGATTTTTTCTCTGAAAACATCCTCTCCGCTTCTCATTAAGAGTTCCGGCTGCCAGTTGAAAAGGCGCACTGTGTTTATAACTTCCGGATGTTCAGACTGCAGGGCTGGTCCCAGCATCGGGGGAGAGCCGGAGGTCTGGGTGGTCTTATTCGCCCACTGTATGTGGCTGCGGACAAGATAGATCCGCTCGATCTTTTCATGAAATCGATTGAAACTCTGCTCATTACGGACCCAGATAGAGATGAAAATGCAGCAGGCAATGCCCGCTGCCAGTCCGGCGATATTAATGAACGAGAACAGCTTGTGACCTTTGATGCTTCTGAATATGATTTTCATATAGTTTTTAAACATGATTCCTCCAAAAAAGAACGACTGCTTGAAGTCAGTCCAAAGCGCGAACAGGACCTGCCCCCAGTACCAGAGAACAGCCCGCGGTCTTCCTCTCTCGAGGGACAAAAGGCGGAATTCGTCTTCAAGGTCGCTTTGAATAAGATGCTCCAGTGAATAGTAGCGAAGCTGAGATAGGATCCATTTCGCTAGCCGTGGTGGATGACCTGAAATATTCATTTTCTATTAAATTGCCGGCTCAATCAGGCTTCCGGTCTGCAATCATTCGGACCGCAGCGAGTCGGCTGGATTTGCTTTAGCTGCTTTGAGGGTCTGATAGCTGATGGTTAACAGGGCAATAACAAGGGCCACCAGACCGGAAAGAAAGAAAATCCAGACACTCAAATTAATCCGGTAAGCAAAATTCTGTAGCCAGGCATTCATGACAATATACCCGATGGGCCAAGCGAGCAGATTGGCAATGAGTATCCATCGAAAGTAGCCACGCGACAGCATGAAACAAATACTGGATATCGATGCACCAATCACTTTGCGGATACCGATTTCCTTCGTTTTTCTCTCAGTCGTGAATGTCGCCAAACCATAAAGGCCCAGACAGGCGATCAGAATCGTCAGAAAGCTGAAAATTGTAAATACTCCTGCTGTTTTTTGTTCCGTGCGATAGGCTCCGTCGAAAACCTCATCAAAAAAATGATATTCAAATGGGTATCTCGGTGAGAATCGAGCCATTTGCTCACGCAGAAAAGCAACAGTTTCCTGAATGTCTTCGGGATGTATCTTCACGGATAGATACCTATGACCGGATGCATTCGGACTTAAATATAAATAAAGGGGAGCCACTGGATTGTGAAGTGATTGGAAGTGAAAATCACGAAGAATGCCGACGATCTTTCCTCTATGCTTACCCGAATGAATCAATTCCTGTCCGATGGGTGTTTCCCATTGTATCTTTTTCACAGCCGTCTCATTCAAGAGAAATGCTCCGTTTTGATCCGAAAAATCCCTGGAGAATGAGCGGCCATCAGCAATCTGAATCTTATATAGATCCAAAAAATCGAAATCCACTCCAGCATAGTAGCACGGAAAAGTGTTTGCATCACCTCTTCCCGGCCAATTCAATCCATCCCAATTGATAATCCGGTTAGGCAATGCGTCCGAAGAAGCGACAGCCACAATCTTCGGATGTTTCAACAACTCTGTCTTCACCTCCTGAATATTCCTGCGGGTGGCACCGTCGCGAAGATAAAGCACGAGTATATGTTCCTTTGCATATCCCATATCTTTTGAATGAATGAAATGATTTTGATCCGCGATAACGAGTGTACAGAGAATAAGCAGGATGGAGATCCCAAATTGGAATACTACCAGAATATTGCGCAATCCAGATCGGGATCTTCCTGCAAAACCATGGCCTAAAATAGAGATCGGTTTCAAGGAAGATAGTATGAAGGCAGGATAAATCCCTGATATAAAACTCGTTCCAATAAATAACAGAAGAAGCCATGTCATTGTCGGAAAGTTAATCACCCAACTCAGACTAATCTCTTGCCCGATGAGGGTACCAAATCTGGGCAATAAGAAACACACGAGCAGCAAGGCAAGACCGAAAGCTACCGCAGTGATAGCAAAAGATTCACACAAGAACTGACGTGTGAGTTCGTTTCGACTTGCGCCCACGACTTTTCGCAATCCAATTTCCCGGCTTCTCTGAATGGAATGGGCCGTTGAAAGATTCACGTAATTGATGCAGGCAATGAGAAGCATCGCTAATCCAATCGCGGATGCAATCAGGACAGACTTGATATCATTGTTTCGACCAATTTCGTGCCCAACATGAGAGAAAAGATGGATTCTGGAAAGAGGTTGAAGAAGAAGTTTCATCTCTCCTTCTTCATATTTCTCTATGACCGAGGCAAGTTTTGCTTCAAAGGCCTTGGCATTGGTTCCATCCCTTAAGCGGCAGTATGTATAGCAAAACCAGTTGGGATGCCATCGATTCAGATCATTCCGTCGAAGATTGGCATAAACGCGGAACGGAATAAGAAAATCCATTGTGAAATGTGAATTCTTTGGAATATCTTGAAAAACGCCCGTAACATGCATGACTCGGCCTGTCTGACCTAGGCTCAGTTCCTGACCGATGGGATCCTCATCACCGAAAAACTTCATCGCCTTAGTTGCTGACAGAACGATCGATGCGGGATCTGTGAGACATGTTGAGGAATTCCCTGACAGCAACACGAAGGAAAACACATCAAAAATTTCCGGTGATGCAAAGCAGATTCCGTTTTCTAAAAATGATGTTTCTCCTCGAGCGATTAGAATATTGTCCAAAATTCTCAAGCGCGTCGACGCGACGACTTCCGGGAATTCTTCTTTCAGAGTCGGAGCTAAGGGACCCTGTACAGTCGCGGATACATACCCACTTTCATTGTCGGGCTGCCATTGTACGACGCGAAAGATGTTTTCATAGTCCGAGTGCCATCGATCATAGCTTGATTCGTATTGCACATAGAGAAGAATAAAGACAGCAAAGGTTAATCCAATGGCTAAGCCTATTATATTGAGGAATGTGAATCCTTTGTGCTTTTTTATATACCGAAAAGCAGTTTTCATATAGTTTCTAAACATGATTCCTCCAAAAAAGAACGACTGCTTGAAGTCAGTCCAAAGCGCGAACAGGACCTGCTCCCAGTACCAGAGAACAGCCCGTGGTCTTCCTTCCTCGAGGGACAAAAGGCGGAATTCGTCCTCAAGATCGCTCTGAATAAGATGCTCCAGTGAATAGTAGCGAAGCTGAGATAGGATCCATTTCGCTAGCCGTGGTGGATGACTTGGAGTATTCATTTTTACTTTTTCTTGGCATAAGCTGGGAGGCTGTCCCAAATGGAATTCTGGATGGTCTGCGCCTCCTGTAGGGCCTTTATGCCAGATGGTGTGACTTTATAGAAAATTTTCTCATGCCCGCTTTCATTGAGGGTTGGCTTTCTTTTTTTCCTTGTGACATAAGCCTTTCTATGCAGCTGGTCCAGAATATTGTAGAGCGAGCCGTACATGATGCTTTTACCGGAGAGATCCTTGGCCCTTTTCCGGATGGAAACACCGTAGGCGTCGCCTTCCAGTGTGATGATTGAAGCCAGGATGATCTGTTCGAGGATTGTCAGAATTTTCATTGTTCATTCCTTGATCATTTATTAAGAATTTATGTACATAATTTATGTACATATTATTATATGCTTTTTTTTAGAAAAAAGTTGCAAAAATTTTAAAATTTTTTTTATTCCGGACTGACTTAGGTTACGAGAGTCAACCGAATGATGTGCAAATTCAGTCCCTGCCGGATGCGTTCAGGATTTAAAGATTTCTATTCACATCGCGGTGAGCGCAGAGGTCGCAAGACGAGGGACTGCCAGATGCTTAAGGTCTTGATTCCAAGAGAAATATCAATATTATCAACGATTTATCTTTGGTCCTTCCTTGAGTCTCAGTATCATATTTTTAGCCCGTTTTAGTCATTTTTGTCACACAGGTGGCACACGGGGATAACAACGTGCGATGATAAAACGCATTAATATTTCTCTCCTTTTCAGTCTTTGACCCCGTCGTTTTGAATGTGATAAGCTCATTTCAAGTTGTCATTGAATGGAGAATTTGGAAATGAAAAAGATCACAATTGGACCCACGACTCTGCTCTATCCCAAGCCCGCCCTTCTGATCGGTGCTAATGTCAAAGGAAAACCCAACTTCATGACCGTTGCCTGGGCAGGGATTGCCAATCTTGCGCCACCCATGTTGAGCATAGCCATCCGCCGTGAACGCTACACTTACCAGGGTATCGAAGAGAACCAGACCTTCTCCGTAAACATACCCTCAGAAGATCTTGTAACAGAAACGGATTACTGTGGACTGGTGTCGGGCATGAAATATGATAAAGTGGCGGCCTGCGGTTTCACAGTGTTCTACGCCAAATTAAAAACTGCTCCCCTAATAGAGCAATGTCCGGTCAACCTGGAATGTCGCCTGGTGCAGAAAGTGGATTTTAAGACTCACGTTCTTTGCATCGGGCAGATTGAAGAGGTGCATGTTAGCGATGACTGCCTCACCAACGGAAAACCTGATGTGGAGAAAATTCGTCCTCTGGTGTTTACCTCGGGAGTTGAGTACGCCTATTTCGGCTTGGGAGCAAGGCTTGCCTCTGGCTATAAAGTGGGGAAAAAGTTGGTTGATGGAAAAAAGGAGCATAGACAGAAAAGCTGACACATCCGATAGAGAGAAGAGCAAGAGCACCAAATTTGTATTTTAATATTTTGACCAGAAAACGGATGAAAAAAGGGATCTTCGGATCCGCAATTCCCTGATTTTGAGAGAAATATCAATATTATCAGCAACTTGCCTTTGATCCTTCCTTTAGTCCCCATATCATATTTTTAGCGCATTTTAGTCATTCTTGTCACACAGGTGGCACATGGGGATAAGTTTGGTTTTTGATATTAAAAATTTCCTATGATATGAGCTTAGCTTGTGATATAAGCTTTGTAAAAAGTCGCTTAAGATAAATCAGGAGAAAATAGAGAAGTTCGGTTTCAAGCAAAGAACAAATTCCTAGCGGACGAGATTTTAATGACGACAAGAAATAATAAAGGTGAAAGATGAAGATATTGTTGATTTCACCATGTATAGACTCAAAGTCGAAGACTCCTAAATCATACATGATACCTCAGCTATCTCTGCATTTATTAGCAGGTCTTACACCCTCTGAACATGAGGTGAAATTAGTTGAGGAAGAGATTGAGGATATAAATCTCGATACGGAATGCGATCTAGTGGGAATAAGTTGTATGACTTCAAATGCTCCCAGAGCATATTATCTAGCTCAGGAGTTTAAGAAAAGAGGAAAGAAAGTAGTCCTCGGAGGTGTCCATCCTACAATTCTTCCTGAAGAAGCTCTTTCCTATGCTGACGCCGTGGTTGTTGGGGAAGCTGAAAATGTTTGGGAACAATTAATTGAAGATATTCAGAAAGACAGGCTGCAAAGAAAATATAAAAATTCTAGACCTGCTCTGGATAGATACATTCCTTTGAAGTTTAGAAAATTAACTAAAAAAAGGCTATTTAATGTTCTGCCAGTAATGACGACCCGCGGATGTCCTTATGAATGTGAGTTTTGCTGTGTTGCTGATATTTATGGGAAAAAAATCCGGCATGCCCCTGTTCACAATGTGGTTCGTGATATTAAAGAATCTCAGGGAAAAATATATATATTTTTAGATGATAATATTATTGGACACCCTCAATATGCAAAAGATCTTTTCAAAGCCATAAAACCCTTAGAAATTAAATGGATTGGACAGGCTTCAATTTCATTTGTGCGCGATACTGAATTAATGAAGCTTGCAGCTGAAAGTGGATGTGGAGCTCTTTTTATTGGATTAGAAACTGTATCTGAGTTTCAATTAAAAAGAATGCATAAATCTATTAAAGAAATTAGAAAAGTAGAAGAAGCTATAAAAATGGTTAAGGACTTGGGTATACATTTTCATGCCTCTATGATATTCGGTTTTGATGATGACACAAAAGCGGTTTTTCCAGAAACGCTTGATTTTCTACAAAGAAACAATATCAGCACAGTTTCCTTTAATATTTTAACTCCTTATCCCGGCACCAGGGTATATGAACAATTTAAAAAAGAAGGGCGGCTTCTTACTGCTAACTGGAAGTATTATGATCATGCCACTGTTGTTTTCAAACCAAAGCACATGACTCCTTACGAACTTCAAGAGGGAAAAACCTGGGTAAAAAAAGAATTTTCTAAAATTTCATCAATATTAAAAAGATTTCCACAAAATATGTCTCATCCTCTTCTATATCTGGCTATGAATCTCGCAACGAGAAAAAATGCAAAATTAGATTATAATAAATTATCCGGGCTGAATTCAGAGATATTCGAATCAAAGGAAGATA
>CAYFVQ010000259.1:0-4496 GCA_964346585.1 uncultured Eubacteriales bacterium
TCCAACTTCTTCCGACAGCCAAAAAAATCATCGGCGATATTTAAAGCGGCCAAAACCGCAATTTTCAATGTGTCAGCCGATTTTGCTTTGACAGCAACTTCACGCATTCTCTGATCAACGTATGAAGTCAACCGGCCAATATATTTCTCATCCTCTTCTCCTTTGACTCTTATCTTATGTTTATGTCCGTAAATCTCGATTTCAATTATTCTGTCAGTCATATTCCGACTTGGTCTATTTGACCGATTATTGCCTCTATTTTCTCTTTTAAGAGTTTCCTTTCACCTGTGAATTGTTTCAATTCCTCGTCAAGCTTCTCCATTTTCTTTGCCTGGTCATCAAAACCCTTTTTCTCTGCTTTCAGTTCTTTGAGCTGCTGTTTCAGTCTGGCATTCTCACTGAGAAGCTTATTGATGTATTCAACAACTTGGGAGACTTTTCCCTCGAGTATTTTAATTCTTTCCAATTCACTTGTCAATTTTCCCTCCTTCCCTCAATTGAAAATCGAAGCTTGTTCCTAAAGCCTTGATAATCTTTTGCTGAAGCTTATCGACCTCTTCGGTTTTGAGTGTCCTATCCGGATGGCTGAACACGAACCGAAGAGATAGGCTGACTTTTCCTTTTGGAATCGATGATCCTGAGAAACGGTCATACAGGTCGAAGCTCACCAGATAGGGAAGAGAGAGTTTCTCCACAACTTCCCTGATACCCTGGAAGGAAATATTCTGGTCAGCGATGAAGGAGACATCTCGAGTGACGGTCGGAAACTTTGTGACCGGGGCATATTGAAAGACCTGAGGAGGCTTCCCGAATAGTGTTTCAAGGTTCAGTTCAGCTGCCCAGACCGGCTCATCGAGAGAGAACGCATCGAGGAGACTTTTTCTGAGCAAACCGAAATATCCGACCGTTTCTTCCTTGAACACCAGAGCCAGTGAATTCCCGCTCTCGAAAAAAACATGGTCATCTTCTTTAAAGGAAAAAGGCTCGTATTTCAAGTAGTCCATCAGAGCTTCCAAAGCTCCTTTCAGGCGGAAAAAATCGGTCTTTTCGTTCTTCCTGTGCCAATGAGCGTCACCGACCAGGCCTGTGGTCACTAGTGACAGCGTCAGCTGTTCGCGGCTTTTCTTCCTATCCCTGAAATAGATGTTCCCCATCTCGAAGAGATGCACTCCATCTGCCCCTCTGTTCTTATTCCAGACGATGTTATCCAGCAATCCTCCCAGAATCGTTGTCCGCAGGAGTGAGGCCTTCGAAGAAAAAGGATTCCTGATCTCAACAGGCGCCTGTCCAGTCTGCAAGAGGTCCTCTCTTTCAGGATAAGAAAAGCTGAAATTAAGCACTTCGTCAAAGCCATGATTGAGGAGAAGCTGACGCGATCTTTCAATCTTTTCTCTTTTCTGGTCGAGAGGGGGCTCCGGAACCCTGAGAGGGGGAAAGTGGACAGGAATCTTATCATACCCGTAAAAACGGGCGATTTCCTCGATGAGGTCAGCTTCTCTTTCTATGTCCACTCGGAAATGAGGAACCTGAACCTGCCAGACGTCTTTCCGCTGCGGTTCAACTCGAAATCCAAGACGCGAGAGAGTTCTCTCTGTGAATTTCTCATCAATCTCCAGGCCAATCAGTTCAAAAACGCGTCGATTCCGCAGGACAACCGTTCTCTCTTTAACGGGTTTCGGATAGACATCTGTAATGCCTTTGGAGACCTTTCCGCCGAACTGAGTCATCAAGGAAGCCGCCATCAGAGCTGCCTGAGGCGGAAAGGAGACATCCGCCCCTCTTTCAAAGCGGTATGAGGCATCTGTAGAAATTCCTGTTGTTTTGCTTGTTTTCCGGACAGATACAGGGTTGAAGCAAGCGCTTTCGATAAAGATATCCTGGGTCTCCTCCTGCACAGAGGACTCGAGTCCTCCGATGACTCCAGCTATGGCAACTGGTCTGTCTTCATCCGCGATCACCAGCATATCGGGGAGGAGAGAGACGTCCTCTTCTTCCAGAGTCCTTATGGCCTCTCCTTCCTTGGCTCTGCGGATGATAATTTTTCTACCAGCCATCTTCGCCAGGTCAAAGGCATGAATGGGATGAGACGTCGAGAAAAGAACATAGTTGGTCACATCCACCACGTTGTTGATGGGTTTGAGGCCCATGGATTCGATCCTCTTCCTCAGCCATTCGGGTGAAGGCCCGACCTTTACTCCCTTCACCACTAATCCGGAGTACCGCGGACAGAGGTCTGGATTCCAGATCTGGACATCGCACAGTTCAGAGGTTTCTTCCTCGATCTCAGTCAAGGGCCATTCCTGCTGTTTGAGCTTCTTCCCGAGTGTCGCGGCAATCTCCCGGGCCACTCCCAGATGCCCGAGTGTGTCGGGACGGTTGGCATAGGTCTCGATGTCGAGGATGATGTCTGCGTTTTCCTCCTCCCACTCCTCCACCATAAGCCCGATCATATCCAGCTTATCGATAAGCTTGGCAAGAGGAAGGTCCACATCAACAAAATCCTTGAGCCAATCCAAACTTATTCTCATTTTGACGTGAACTGCCTTATGAACCTTAAATCATTCTCAAAAAAATATCTCATGTCCGGGATCTGATAGGCAAACATGGCTGTACGTTCGATCCCCATTCCGAAGGCGAAGCCAGAGTACTTCTCGGGGTCGATGTTGACGTTCTTCAAAACCTGTGGGTCGACCATCCCTGATCCAAGAATCTCTTTCCACCCTGTTCCATCACAGACCCGGCATCCCTCATCTTCGCCGCGACAGACCAAACATTCGATATCCACTTCTGCGGAAGGCTCTGTGAAAGGGAAAAAGCTGGGGCGAAACCTGATCTTTAATTTCTCATAAAACAGAGTCTTGAGAAAATGCTCCAGTGTTCCTTTAAGATGGGCAAAGGTGATTCCCGTGTCCACAACTAATCCCTCTACCTGGTAGAACATCGGAAGATGAGTGGGATCCGGTGTTTCTCTCCTGTAGACTCTCCCGGGGACGATGATTCGTATGGGAGGCTTCCGCCTCTCCATGGACCGGATTTGAACGGGGGAGGTATGCGTGCGGAGAAGCAGGTCATCTGAGAGGTAAAGCGTATCCCAATCGTCCCGGGCCGGATGATGGGGCGGGAAGTTCAAGGCCTCAAAATTATAGTAATCTGTCTCGATTTCCGGCCCTTCCTCTATGGAAAAACCCATAGAGATGAATATATTCTCGATCCTTTGCTGGAAGAGGACAACAGGATGAGGAGCTCCCCAGTAGCCTTTTTCTCCGGGGAGCGTGAGGTCGACCGATTTAACACTCGGCTCAGGAGTTCCGACCTTTTTTCTGGCTGTCTCAAGCTTTTTTTGAACGTGGTTTTTCAGACTGTTTATCCACTGGCCGGCTTTGGACCTCTCCTCAGGCTTTAATGTTTTCAGCTCTTCCAAAAGAAGCTTCACCGCGCCTTTTTTCCGGCTCAGATAGGCGTTGCGCACTTCCTGGAGTGATTTTCTATCTTTCACTCCAGCCATTGCCTTGTCGAACTTTTTTTTGAATTCGTCGACTCGTGCCTTGAAATCTTTCATCGTCTTACTTTTTAATCATATGAGACTGACATGCTGCGCTCACAATGACAAGTAAAATTCCATTTCCATGAAATTCATTTCCTCGCAATGACAACTGTAATCTCCTCCTTTTTTTAAAAGGGGATAGGCCCCTTTTTTTAAGCTGTGGATTCTTTGACTTTTTCGACGATGCGCAAGAATGTCTGGGGCGAATGAACGGCGATGTCTGCAAGGATCTTGCGGTCGAGCGCGATATTCGACTCTTTCAAGCCGTGAATGAAACGGCTGTAAGACATTCCGTTGTTCTCGGCTGCGGCTTTGATCCGGATGATCCACAACCGTCTGAAGTCTCTTTTCCGGGATCTTCTATCCCTGTACGCATACAGAAGGGCTCTCTCCACTGCTTCTTTGGCTGTGCGGTAATTGCGGCTGCGAGCTCCCCAGTAGCCTTTGGCTTGTTTGAGAATCTTTGACCTTCTTATCTTTTTCCGGGGTCCTCTTTTGACTCTAGGCATTTTTCTCTCCTTGGAAAATAATCAGAGGGGTTCTTGAGAGTCTAGTCTCTAAAATTCGTAGGGCAGCATCTTCTTGATTCTGCTCTGGTCTGGCTTCTTGACGAGATCTTTTTTCCCTAAAATCCTCTTTCTTTTGGCTGACTTTTTGGTGAGAAGATGGCTCTTATACGCTTTATTGTGAACTATCTTCTTTTTTCCCGTTATCTTGAACCGCTTTTTGGCTCCCTTGTGCGTCTTTAGTTTTGGCATCTTTTCCTCCTGCTTTTGTAGGACTCAACAGCGTCGAAACAGCCCAGGGTTGTCTCCGAACAGCTCCATCCTGAAACCCAAGATCCTTCGTGTCCTCAAAAACCCTTTCAAAAATCTGGTCAGCCAATTCCGGCTTGGCCTTTTCTCTTCCTCGTAACATGACAGTAATTTTAACTTTATTGCCGTCGGTCAGG
>CAYFVQ010000260.1:0-10880 GCA_964346585.1 uncultured Eubacteriales bacterium
TATCACCAGCACCCTTCAGCAGGATGGATTCCGTCTCTACCGCTACACGGTGAGAAGGACAATGTCGATTGCCCAGAGGCTGTATGAAGGCATGGAGATCGGCGAGCAGGGATTAGTGGGGTTGATAACCTACATAAGGACAGATTCTGTTCGAGTTTCCAATGAGGCTGTCTCTGGAGCTCGACAATTCATCCAAGATAATTATTCTAAAGAGTACATACCGGACAAACCACGGATTTATAAAAACAAAAGAAAAGCGCAGGATGCCCATGAGGCCATCCGTCCCACCACATTCTCGCTGCCTCCTGAAGCGGTCCAGCCCTACCTGAAAAAAGAGGAATATAATCTCTATCGCATCATCTGGAACCGGTTTATCGCATCTCAAATGAGTTCAGCCCAGATCGAGGAGACAGTGTTCGATATTCGCGCAGGGAAATATCAATTCCAGGCCAAGGGAGAAGTCATCAAATTTGACGGATTTTTAGCTCTGACTGCCAAAGAGAAAGAAGAGGAGAAGCTCCTGCCAAAGGTGGAAGCCGGAGAAGAGCTTAAACTCATCGACCTCGAGTCCAAACAGAATTTCACTCAGGCCCCACCTCGGTTCACTGAAGGGAGCCTGGTCAAGGAACTGGAAGCCAGAGGAGTCGGGCGTCCCAGCACTTATGTGCCGATCATTTCGACTCTCCAGAATCGTGTCTATGTGGTCAAAGAAAAAGGAAAGTTCATCCCCACAGACCTCGGACTGTTCGTGACCGATTTTCTGCTCGAGAATTTCTCCGATTTGATGGAGTATGAGTTCACTGTTCGGCTCGAAGAAGAGCTTGACCGCATCAGCGAAGGAGAATTGAGTTGGGTCGATTATTTGAAGTCCTATCATGCCTTACTGGATAAGGACCTCGAGGAAGCCAGCAAGGTCGAAGGCGTGAAGGCGACGGGGATTCCGTTAGAAGACGTCTGTCCCGAATGCGGCCGCAAACTCGTGATCAAAGAGGGGCGCTATGGACGGTTTAAGGCCTGCTCCGGCTATCCGGACTGCGAATACAGGGAGAGTTTGGTCAAGAAAGAGGTGAAACCTCTGGATGAGAAGTGCCCTGAATGCGGCAACCAACTGGTTGTGAGGAAGGGGAGGTATGGGATTTTTGTGGCCTGTTCGAACTATCCTGAATGCAAGTATGTCAAAAAGGAAAAAAAGGATACAGGAATCCCCTGCCCCCAGGGTTGCGGCGGGTCGATTGTTCGGCGGAAAACGAGGAAGGGAAAGATCTTCTTCGGCTGCAGCAAGTACCCGGAATGTGATTTTGCGACCTGGGACGAGCCGATCCACAAGCCCTGTCCTGAATGCGGACGGGAATTCATACTCCGGAAGAATCTCATCCGAGGAACTCCTTTCCTGCACTGCAGCAACGAAGAATGCGATTATAAGGAGACAGTGGAGCGGGAGAAGATATGGGAAAAGAAAGCGGACTCCTCTGAAGAAGACGATAGTCTGTAAGCGTTGCAGAGTACAAACCTGGATTTGTAGAGAGCGGGGATGGGTGTTGGGAGGAAAGAGCCTCTTCCATTCAATAGGCCGCATTCATTAAAATAGAAGAGATGAGAAAAGAACTCAGCCAGTTTCTCTCTTCCCTCAAACACGAGAAAAACGCGTCCCCCCATACGATAGCCAGCTACCAGAGAGACCTGCTCCAGCTGGCCGGTTATCTGGAGGAGAAAAAAGTGAAGTTAAGGGAGATCGACAATATCGTTCTCCGGGGATTTCTGGCTAGGCTTCAAGAAAAGAAAAACAAAAAATCCACGGTTGCCCGGAAGCTGGCGGCTATCCGTTCCTTCCTTCAATTCTGCATGAAGAAGAAATGGGTGGAGGATAATCCAGCCAAGGTCGTAGCCACCCCCAAGCAGGAGAAACATGTACCGTCTTTTCTTTCCGAGGATGAGATGGCAGAATTCCTGGATTTGCCTGATTCGCGACAGCCTCTGGATTTAAGGGATAAGTGTGTGTTGGAGCTTCTGTATGCCACTGGCATCAGAGTGAGCGAGTTAGTCGGCATCAACCTGGATGATGTGGATTTCACGGAAAGGCTGATCCGGATCAGAGGGAAAGGAAAAAAGGAGAGGCTGGTTCCCTTCGGGAAAAAGGCGGAGGACAGCCTGACTGATTACATCCGGGCCAGGGTTCAACTCAACAAGGGTGAGGTCGATATGGAAGCCATGTTTTTAAATTATCGCGGGGAGAGACTTACAGCTCGTTCAGTGGAGAGGATTGTGGACAAGTACATTCGCATCACAGCCCTGCGGCGGAAAATCAGCCCACACTCGCTTCGCCATTCTTTTGCCTCCCACCTTTTGAGCAGAGGGGCAGACCTGAGAGTCATCCAGGAACTTCTGGGGCATGAAAGCCTGGCCACGACTCAGAAATACACCCATCTTGATTTGAGACAGCTCCTCAAAGTCTACAAAAAAAGCCACCCCCGCTCTTAAAAAAGGGGACAGGCCCCTTTTTTATGATTGATCATAGATTGGGGTCAGACCTTAAAAACTTCAGTAATTTTTTAAGATTGATTAGGCTCGTCGCTGTTTCTGAATATAATCATCCAGTTCTTCTTTGACAAATAAATTTTCTCGTCCAATTCTATATGAAGGTATTTTCTTTTCCTGCACCCATCTTCTTATGGTGATAGGGGATTTGTTCAGGTATTCAGCTGCGTCATTCACTCCCAGCCAAGATTTAAAATCTCTCATGTATTCACTAACGAATAAAAGTTCTATCCCTACAACTCTCTCATTTTCATCAATATCTATGTTGCAGTAATCAGAGACGGGAACGGTTTTTTTGATTTTTTTGTTTGATATTTTTATGTAACACGCATCTGCAGTTCTATCAAAAGTCACTTTCATTTTCTTGCCTCCTTAATCAATAAATTTTTTCCAAATTATGGCTAATCCACTAACAGGACTGTTATTATGATTTTTCTTCTTGGGCTCTCTCTATAAACAACTCTAATCTTTTTTCCGTTAATTTTTTTTATCAGGTTCTTTTCGCCTTTCGCTCCTGGGTAAGAATAATCTGGATTTTTTAATACTTTTTTAATTTCTTTTTCTGTGATTCCTCTTTCCTTCATTCTTTTTTTGGCATGATTTGTCAATACATAATCTTTTTGTACCATTGGGAATCATATTATATCATTTATAATCATTTCTAATCAATAGATAAGATAATTTATCACTTTTATCAAGTATTAATATGATCTGGCCTTTGGCTTTCACGCTGCTCAAAAGAAATGATTTACGTTTGAAAAAAGTTGAAAAAAGGGGACAGGCCCCTTTTTGGGGATTGTCCCTTTCAGTCCTTTCATTAAGGAAGATAGGGATTGCCCCGCTATGCTCAGAAAGCTCATAGAAAAAGGGGCCTGTCCCCTTTTTTGTGGAAACGTTTGTTGTCTATTGGATGAGGATGATGTAAATGTTTATTGACACTTCTTCTGGCTGGCCATCTATAACATACTGAAAATAATGAAAATGCAGAATTCACAGGTATGGCCCCAAAATTGCATAAGGACAATGCGAAAGGAGGTTTTTATGAGAAAGTATATGCTTAAAAGTGTAGTTTTAGGTGTGATCTTCGGACTTGTGTTCTTTCTCCTTCTCCCTTCTCAGGGCCAGGCAGTCCAGAAAACAAGTGAAAAGAAGATCAACATCAACACCGCATCTTTGACTGAGCTTCAGGAACTCCCGCGGATTGGAGAGAAAGTGGCCCAGCGAATCATTGACTTCAGGAAGACAAACGGAAAGTTCAAAAAGATCGAAGAGATAATGAAAGTCCAGGGAATCGGAGAAAAAGTTTTTAAGCAGATCAAAGACAGGATAACAGTCGGGTCAACATCGAAGAAAAAATAAGGTCATTTTCCGGGGTCAGACCCTAATTGGGGAAACATTGGAAACCACTTCAACAATATCTATTTTCGTTCCTTGCGAGAGATACAGGCATACATGATTTTCAAGAAGAAAGCTAAGGCAAGAATGATAGAATCTTTAGGGGTCTGACCCCAGATAACTCAGAAGGAACTCCTTGAGTTTCTTGAGAGCGCGGCCTCTGTGGCTGACCTTGTTTTTCTCTTCTGGCAAGAGCTCGGCAAAGGTTTTTTTCAGCGGCGGATAGTCAAAGAGAGGGTCATATCCAAATCCATGGGTCCCTTTTTCTCCAAAAGTGATCATGCCCTCCACAGACTCCTTGATCTCTTTTATGACCTCTCCTTTTTTTGAAAGGACCATACAGGAGACGAATCGAGCGTTTCTCTTCTCGGATGGCACTCCTTTCATCCGCTCCAAGACCTTCTGGTTGTTCTTTTGATCAGTGGCCCGCTCTCCAGAATACCGGGCCGAGAGGACACCCGGTTCTCCTCTGAGGGCCTCGATTTCGAGTCCGGAGTCCTCAGCCAATGTGAGGCCCTCCCAGTTCGTGCTGTAGAAAAGACTCTTTCCTCTGGCATTTTCGTCGAATGTCCGACCTGTTTCCGTGAAAGGTTTGAGTTGACCCAGTTCTTTGAGGGAATGGATTTCTATCGGAAGATCCTTGAGGTAGCCTATGATCTCTCTGGCTTTTCCCTGGTTTGTAGTGGCTAAAAGAAGCTGTTCTTTACTCAATCTTTATCTCTAAAACTTCGGCCAGGTTGAGAAGGCTCTGATTGAATCTCTTTTCTTTTTCTTCTGTCGTATGGAATGACATGTCAACAATGGCAGAATGCCCCTCTTTTTTGAGGCTGAGCTCGTCGAATTTGAAGCCATTATGAAGCGCCAACTTTCTGATGTTGATAAGAAGGTCTTTGGAATACTTGGCTTGAAGATGATACAAGTACATCGATCTTTTTAGATAATGATCTTCAATATAGCGGAAGATAACCAGTGTCAGGATGATTATCGCGGTGAAGATGACAGCGACCAGATAATACCCGGCTCCGATCACGAGACCGAGTCCAGCCATGGCCCAGAGAGTGGCCGCGGTAGTGAGCCCGACGATGCTTCCTCGGGCTTGGATGATCGTTCCAGCCCCGATAAATCCTATGCCAGTGATCACGCCCGCCGCGATTCGTGTCAGGTCAGTTCCTCCTTCCCCATTTCCACCGAGAATGAGCCCAGAGAGGATCATCATCATAGCTGATCCCACACAGATAAGAATATTTGTCCTGAATCCGGCCGGCTTCTGGCTGGTCTCCCTCTCCAAACCGACGAGGCCACCCAGGGCTACAGCCAGCACGAGTTTTAATAATATTTCGATAAGATTCATTTCATTCCCTCTCTGTTGGTTTCGCAGCTAATGTATCATAATCAAAAAACAGAAGACAAGAGCAGCTAATGCTTGGTTTAAGGGCCTTTTTGCCTTCTCATCTACAAAGTCAGGAACAGGTAAGGAGATAAGTATAATTAGAGGAATGCAGAAACAGACTCCAAGATAAAAAAGAAAGATAGCTCTCTTGTTCTGGAATCTTATCAGCGGTTGAGGAAGTGCTTGAACCAGAAATCCACAAAATGTCGGTTGGAATGCTCTCTCTTCTTTTCTCTGTAGCCGTGTCTCTGGTTGGGATAGGGCATGAAGTGGAATGTCTTGCCCAAATCGATGAGTTTATCGATCAGCTGGGTGGTGTTCTGCATGTGAACGTTATCATCCATGGTCCCATGAGTGAGAAAAAGGACTCCCTTGTATTTATCCGCGTGGGTCAATGCCGACCCGAATTTGTAACCCTCCGGATTATCTATGGGTCTATCCATGTAGCGTTCCGTGTAGACTGTATCGTAGAGCTCCCAGCGGGTGACCGATGAGCTGGCCCAACCATGAGTGAAATAATCTGCTCCGTAGGTCAAGGCCATGCAGGTGGTGTAGCCGCCGTAACTTCCTCCGGTGATCCCTATTTTTGTCTCATCTATAAAGGGCTGCTTCCTCAGCCATTTCACAGCTTCAATCAGGTCATGCATCTCCCATTTACCGAGGTTACGGTGCATGCGGGATATTCCTTTTTTCCCGAAATGGCCAGAACAGCGGTGGTCGACACTGAAGCTGATAATCCCTTCTTGAGCGAAGTAAAGATAGGAGAGAGACGGGTAGGAATTCGAAACCGTCCCGCCGCCTGGTCCTCCGTATATCCTGAAGAGCACGGGGTATTTTTTTGTCTTGTCAAAGTCAGCGGGAAGGATCCAGTAGGCCGGAAGATTCAATCCATCCTCTGTGGGGATAGACAGCAGTTCTTTTTTTCCGAGGGCGTATTCTTCCATGAGGGAGGTCCGGCTGTCCCCTAATTTCCGAACGAGCGTTCCGTCGCTCCGATGAAGGTTTTGTTTGGATGGAGTCGTGTTGTTGGAAAAAGAGTCGATGAAAAAACTGCCCTCGGGAGAAACACGTGCGCGATGGGAACCAGGCTCTTTGGTCAGGCGTTTGAGGCCTGAACCGTTGAGGTTCACTTGGAAGAGGTGTCTTTCAGTCGTTTCGACTTTGTTTGTGGAAAAGAAGATCCTTTTGCTTTTTTCATCCACGAGAGAAATGCCCTGAACTGACCATTCACCTTCAGTCAACCTCTTCTTTAAATTCCCCTCCAGGTCATAATAGTAGAGATGGTCCCAGCCGTCGACGTTGCTGCGAATCAGGAATCCACTCCCGTCGTTGAAGAAATATAGGTCTTTGAAGAATTCCACCCAGGCGGGCTGTTTTTCGTCGAATATTTCTTCTTTCTTGCCTGTCTTTAGGTCGACGGTGTAGATCTTAATGTTGTTTTGGTCGCGGTTCATCCACTGGAAGGTGAGTTTTGAGCTGTCCACGAACCAGAAAGGCCAGGCCACATAGTGGTCGGCGTTTTCATCGACATCCGCCCAGACTATCTTTCCTTCCTTGACTTTCACGATTCCTAGTTTGACTTTCGGGTTGGGATCTCCGGCTTTGGGGTATCTTTCCCTTTCCAGCTCGCCGTGGGCTCCTCTGGCCCGAAAGATCGGGAAAATTGGAACAGGGCTGTCGTCAAAACGGAGGAAGGCCAGCATGGTGCTGTCAGGCGACCACCAGAAAGCCGCGTACCGGGAGCGTCTTCCGAGGATTTCCTCGAAGTACACCCAGGAAGCCCAGCCGTTGTATATCGTATCCGACCCGTCTGTTGTGAGCTGATATTCCAGCCCACTCTCCACATCCAGGGCAAAAAGGTTGTGGTTCCGTGTGTAAGCGACAAATTTCCCGTTCGGTGAGAAACGGGGATTATTCTCCGGATCAAGCGTGGAGGTGAGGCGTTTGAATTTACTGGTCTGAACAGAGTAATGATAGAGGTCATCCCTGAATGAATAGAGCAGGCCGCTGTAGTCTGACGTGTTGTCTGCGTGCATCATCGCCCGGATGCTTTTAGGAAGGTTCTTCTGGATTTCTCCGTAGTCGAGAAAAAGGGCCTTTTTGCCTGACCTGGCGTTTACTTTGTAGAATTTTGTCTGTTTCGTTTTTTCATCTCTTTCGGAGAGGAGATAATGTTCATCATCCAGCCAGGCGCGGATGGAAGGCATGGATTGGAAGAGACGGGGCTCGGCCCGCTGATAAGCCTGCTCATAGGTTATTTTTTTTAAGCCCTTTTCCTGGGACCAGGCAGGGCCGATCGAACCCAAGAAAAAAAGTATTATGAGCCCACAAATAAAGCAATGCTTTCTGTTTTTGATCATTTGAATTTCCTCCTAAAAAAATATAGAAATTTTTAACATCGACAATCCCAAATGTCAAATACATTGAACTTGGCTGTGACAACACATTGAGCTGGGCGCTCATAATGGCTATAATAGAAGGCTAATTTTACTTGACCTGGGATGTAGATTTTAATTTGATCCCTGAAAAAGTGAGGATGAAGTAATTTCAACTAGTTCCACAAACCATTAAGAGGACGTACCATGGAAAAAGAAAATTCAAAAAAAGTGAGAAAGCGTGAGTTCTTATGGGTTGTTTTTTTCCTGTTTGTTCTTGTGTTACCCTCTTCAGCCGGACAAGAAGAGTCTGCGTTTGCAGAGAATTCATCTGTTGAATTGAACGGCTATGTTCAGGTGAGGTATACCAATTATTGGGATACAGGTACAGATGGGTTCAGAATCAGGAGAGCTAGATTGGGATTCAAAGGAGAGATCCTCAAGAATGTCAATTTCAAGCTTCAGGTGGATGGAACGAGGAGTACGATTTTGCTAGATGCGGCGGTTGAGATATCTTCGATTCCCTATGCCACGCTGTCTTTTGGCCAGTTCAAGGTCCCCTTCAGTCTGGAGAACCTCACATCCAGCTCTGCCCTTGATCTCGTGAATCGCACGCAGACTGTGGAGCAACTATGTCCTGGTCAGGATATCGGGTCGGCCGGACGAGACATCGGAGTGGCAGCCAGTGGAAAGTTCTCGATACTGGAATACACATTGGGCGTTTTCAACGGCTCAGGGATCAATAGGACAGACATGAATGACCAAAAAGACATAATCGGAAGATTGATTCTTCGCCCTCTTAATTCTCTTGTCATCGGAGTTTCGCATTACATTGGCGATCAAAGGCCCATTTTCGGTGCCGCGCACGTGAACAGAGACAGGACAGGAGTGGATGTGTTTTTCTCAAAAGGGCCAGCCTTCATTAAAGGGGAATACATTTTTGCCAAAAATGATCAAGATGAGAGTGCGGGCTGGTATGTCCGTGGAGCGTATTCATTCATCCCGGAAAAACTTCAGGCCCTGATCAATTATGATTCCTATGACTGGGATCTTGACCTGGCCGGAAACCGGATGGATGTGCTGACGTTTGGTGTGAATTGGTATTTTTCCCAGAAAACAAAGCTTCAGATCAATTACGAGCATCATAGGGATGAATTCTCAGACACAACGTATGATGTCTTCTTAGCTCAATTCCAAGCTTATTTTAAAAAGTAAAAAGTAGCTATCCCTCTTTTCGATGTTCTCTCCTAAACTTCCACCTCTATTTTTTCAAGAAGCAGTTCTGTCCCGGCGAGCGTTTTCAACTCACTCGATGCGCACTCATCGCAGATAAATACAAAATCATCTTTAGTAATTTCCGTGCCGCATTGTTGACACTTGATCTTCAGCGGGACTTTTTCGATTTTTAATTCCGCCTTATCAGCGATAGTGTCTTTTTTATAGACATCAAAGGCCGTTTTCAGGAACTCGGGGACTACACCCGAAAGAGCGCCGACCTTGACTTGAACAGAGATAACCTTCTTGGCTTTCTGTTCTTTAGCCTTTTCTTCCAGGATTTCAAAAAGGTTGACGACAATGGAGAGTTCATGCATTCTTTTGGCGCAGTTTGTTGAGAGAGGAGATGAAAAATTCTATTAAGTCGGCTATCCCGGAGTCCTTGAGAGCTGACGTGGTGAAAATTTTTAGCTCAGGATTTATATCTAGAGCTTCCTTTTGCGCATGCTCTAAGTCAAAAGGGAGGGCGGGAAGAAGATCGGACTTGGAAATGATCAGGCAGTCAGATGTGGTGAATGCTTTGGGATATTTTTTTGGCTTGTCATCGCCCTCGGGGATGGAGAGGAGCACGCATCTAATGTTTTCTCCCAGGTCATAACTTGCTGGGCAGACCAAATTACCGACATTCTCGATAAACAGAAAATCGAGGTCAGGCGGAATTTCAGGAAAGAGTTTCCCCACCATCTTCGCCTCAAGATGGCAGGCTCCACCGGTGATGATCTGCCAGGCCGGAATTCCTTTGGCCCGGATCCTTTCCGCATCCCGTTCTGTCTCGATGTCTCCTTCAATGACAGCCATCTTGTAATCAGGTTTCAGTTTCTCGGCTATTTTTTCGAGAAGAGTTGTTTTCCCTGCCCCGGGAGAGCTGAGGAGGTTGATCGTGAGAATCCCTTTTTCTTCAAGTCTTTTTCGGATTTCTGTAGCGATTTTCTTGTTCGAGCCGAGCAGTTCCTCTAGAACGAGTATTTCTTTTTTCTTCATTTTTCTAGTTGTACAAAATTGGGGACTGTCCCCAATTTCTCCAAGATATTTAAAACTGGCTAAGCAAACTCTTCAAGAACTTTCTTCACCTCTTTAACGATCGCTGGAATGGCCTTGGTCATTTCTTCGGTCAAACCTTCTCCGAGATTATACTGATTTTTTACCTCGACAGCTATTATTTTTATCCTGGATGGGACCTGGAGGCCCAGTTTTTTTCCGAGTTCTATGGATTGTGGAAGAGAGACAGAGTAGGGAGAGGAACCGGGGATATGTCTCAAGTCTTTTTTTTCAAGGAGATGGATTTTCCCGGTCAACGGCTTCTCCTTTTTTATGGAGTCGATGATTATGAGGTTGTCATAGTCGACAATGACTTCTAGAAGAGCAAGCCCCGAGAGTGAGCATTCTTCAAGCTCCACGTTCTCGAGCCATTCGGCTGTCTCTTCTGGTTTCTCAAAGTCTTCCCTCAGTTTTCGGACAACGTGAATACCCGCAGCTTCATCTCCGTAGAGTTCATTACCGAGTCCTAAAACAAGGGTTTTCATTTTAACTGTTGCACTGATTTAATCGAAGGGTTCTCAGTTTAGAGTTCATATTAATAAATTTGGATTCGATTGTCACTTTGGATTTCTTATTTTATGCCCGAACCGAGTCCGTTGTGTATTCGAGGATGTCAATGTATAATGCCCTCATCTTGAGTTTCAATCCTTTCAGGTTGAATTTGCATATTTTTTCAGCTAGATATGGAAAACACAAGAAAGAAAAAAGTATTGTTCATCTGCATGCATAACTCTGCCCGGTCTCAGATGGCGGAAGGCTTTCTCCGGTCTCTTAATCCGGAAGAGTACGATGTCTACAGCGCCGGGACAGAACCTACAGAGGTCAATCCGTATGCCGTAAAGGTCATGGACGAGATAGGGATCGATATCTCC
>CAYFVQ010000261.1:0-2273 GCA_964346585.1 uncultured Eubacteriales bacterium
CCAACGACATCACCGCATCGGCACTCCAATACATGAGGGACCGGATAGAAAGGGAAAACATCACAAACATGGTTGTGATCGAAGGAACATTGACCGATCCCCGATTTCCGAAGAAAGAACTGGACGTTGTTTATCTGACTAATACCTACCGTCACCTCGACAAACCAGTGGAGGTTTTGAAAAACATCACCTCTTCCCTCAAGTTCGGCGGACGATTGGCTATCATCGAGTTGAAAAGATACGCCCAGATTAAAGGATCAAACGAGATTGTGCATAACGCACAACAGGCAGGATACAAATTGATCAAAGTGGATCATTCCCTTCCAAAAGATGACGTCTACTTGTTTGAGATCAAATAGAATCACAACAAGAAGCCCTAGGGAGGAAGATCCCTAAATGGATCTAGGTGCCGGGATAACGGCGCTGAAGAATCAAGATAAAGCCGATTAAATCAGACGCACTGTGGGCGAGAGCAACCGCTGACCCGGTCGACAGCCTGCGTTACGAATAAAAAAGCCAGAATATCCCCGCGCTTTTCAACTCACATCATAGTTCAAGCAGCTCTTCTCTTTTTTTAATGGGCAAACATGAAGAACTTCAAGACTTCCATGAAGTCATTGTGTGTGAAAGCGACAGTCCTTTCTCCTGTTCGTTTGGCTCCCGGGAACCATGCATTTCTTGCTGCGTCATTTTCCTGTTTGTAGCGGATCTCCATGGTGATGGGAGTTTTGAGTTTTAAGGGTTTGATTTTTTTAAGGTTTGTCAGGGCTTCCTTGGTTTTCTTCTTGATCATCTCCTGAGCTTTTGAAGGGTGGAGCATTTTGGCTGCCTTGCCGATTCCTTCCTTGACGGACGCACACACTATTCCTGGAAAAAGCTCCTGAGCCTGTTTAGTAAGAGCGAGGTCTCCGGCGACCATAACCACCGGCACGTTGTAATACCCGGCAATCGCACCGTTGATTCCGGCTTCGGGCATGTTCTTTCCGTTGATGAAGACATCGATTCTTCCGGTCATAGTGTGTTTGAGAACGGCATCCGGTGTTCCTTCTCTAGCGTGGTAGCCGATAAAGATCACAGCATCGAAAGTCTCATCGATTCCCTCCATCATGCTCAGAGGACTGCCTACCCAGTCCCTCAAAAGTATGGCTTCAGGGTGGAGTCGGTCTGGAAGAATATTCCGCGCGCTTCCGTGCGAATCCCGAACAAGAATCTCCGTGGCTCCGGCTTCGAGTGCTCCTTGTATGGCTGCGTTGGCCTCTTCGGTCATCAGTCTGCGGAAGAGAGAATAATCCTTGCCGTTCCGGCTGACATCTTCTCCATGAATGACACCGGCAACGCCCTCCATATCTACGGAGATAAAGACTTTGAGTCCTTTCTCTGCTCTGGCAACGAATGCCATGAGAAAGAGAATCATACACAGGAGAATTACCTTCTTTTTCATTTTTCCTCCTTTCATTATTGAATAGGGAGTGTTTCTGAGATGCTAATCTCTGAATTCATTGCCATCGCGTTTCGGTCTGAAGCAAGTGTATAGATGGCCTTTAAAAACATCTCCTTTTATGTTTTTCCCCAAAATCATAATTTTTTTAAAACGTTTAACAGACAGTCGATTTCTTCGAAGTTGTTGAATATATTCACGGATACTCTGATGCCTTCTCCTCGAGCACCAACGATGATTTTATTTTTAGTGAGTGTTTTGATGCAGTGTTTATTTTTGTCCCCGAGCGTGAAAGATACGATGGCTGACCTCTCTTTTTTTTGAGCGACTGGCGAGATAATCTTGATGTTCAGCTTTTTCAATCCTTTGATCAGATAATCTGTCAATTCCATGATGCGGTTCCGGATATTCAGGAAACCGATTTCCTTGAGATAATCTATCGATGTCTGAAAGGACAAAAGAGGCTGCAAGTTATATGTGCCGATGATGTATCTCTCGGCCGTGTCATGGAGTCGAAAGGGAGCGTTTTTGGCCGTGTGAATAAAAGTCCCTTCTTCCGGCGCCACAGACAGCCATCCGGCCCAAGGAGAAGGGTATTTTTTTCGGAAAGAGGAGGATGTGTAGAATAGCGTGCCGATATGTCCTGTAAACCCCCATTTGTGATTCGAGGCAGTTAGGACATCAATGTTCATGGTTTTGACATTGATCGGAAAGAATGGAAAAGACTGAGTCGCATTGACAATAAAAAGAATTCCTTTGTTCTTCAGTTCCTGGCCGAGAGCTTTTAGATCCTGACGGAATCCCGTGGCGAACTGCACGCATGATGTGACAACTG
>CAYFVQ010000262.1:0-4274 GCA_964346585.1 uncultured Eubacteriales bacterium
GTTAATGGGAAAAGGAGGGAAAAGGAGAGAATTTTTCCCTCCAGAAAGGAGGAAAAATGAAAAGGTCATTAGTATTATTCACAGTTTTAGCGTTTGCGGTGCTCGCATTCGTTCTAGGAGCTTCCGAAGGTCCAGGGGAAGAGAATCCTGGCAGCACACAGCAGACTGTTACGTCCCAATTTCAGAGCCTGGTAGGCTGTTCAGCTGGGGCTTATGCTTACGATTATGACCACGACGGTTATCCCTACTGTCCCTGGTGGATAAGCGACTGCGCGACCGCAAATGCTAATGCGTCCGCTTTCGCCATGGCGTTTGTACTGGCCGAAGTAAGTGCCGATACGGAGTTGACAATTACGCGGCACGGCAAACATGGAGCGGTCCACCAGATTGCATTAGACTCAACTCTCGCCAACGCGACAATCCACCTGTCAACAAGTAACGCCAACGCACAAGCCTCGGTAGAAGCCCAAGGTGAAGAATTTGTTAGTGCCTACGCGGAAGTCTGGGCAGATGCCTATGCGTTTTTTGCCTCTGCCTATGCGCATGCTATCGGCCATTCGTGGGGTCAAGGAGAAGCTGAGGCAGACGCTGGTGCATACGCATCCGCATACGCCGAGAGCTATTCGGATAGCGCTTCGGAACAGGACACCGGGGTATTTGTGAGTGGCGCTAACATCCGTGAGTTTGAGGCTGGGTTAACGATGGATGCGCACAGCTTCGTTTCGACTGAAGCGTCGTCCTATGTGGATGTTATAGCCAACGCCTTTGCCCATGCTTCTGCCCACGCGTACGCATATGCGTATGCAGAAGCATTTGTTTTGGGTTGGGATTGGGATTACGATTACGAGTCCTACTACTATTATGGTTGGTCCATAGCTTTTGCTGATGCGGCTGCCAGCAGCTTGGCTAACACTCTTGCGAATGCGACCTATAGCGTTAATGTCACTGCACGTTTCGAGAATCTTCCCGGTATCCATGACCTGTTGGAGATCGTAACCGTCAACTCCAGTTCGCTCTCCTGCGGGGCAGGTGCTGGTGCTGGTGCTATTGCGTATGCTAACGCCGTTAGCTATTGACTGTTTTGGCACTGCCATTTAGCTTCCGCGCCAACCGCATTTTCTAACGGTTTACAGCGCTGATAACAGAAAACCGCAGCCCCCGGGCCGCGGTTTTCGACACCTCGATTTATGCGTGAGCTTGGGGACGTAGCAAAGCCACACTTGGGATTGCCGCAGTCACGGTACTTCTCAACAACTTCTTGAATAACTGGACGAAGATAGCCGTACTCTCTCTCGAAGCAATTCTCATATTCTGCAACAAATTCGTCAAAATAGTGAAACAGCACCCAGTAGAACAAAGTCCGCTCCGGATGACGCTGGTGATAAATCCCTGCCACAGCAGCAGGGCTGTTCACTGATCATATCTTCTGCTCTCTACGCTAACAATTCAGCCAATTGATTCGATTGAGAAGAAATGTGTCTTTTTTGATCAAAGATTTTTTCATAAACAATTCAGACTCGGTGCACCAGGGAAATTTGCATAATTTCAACACTTAAATTTTTGATTGCCAATCAAATTATTGATGAGTCAAAACTAAAGACAGCTGTGCAAAAAAATAGGGCGGAATCGAATGACTCTGCCCTTACGAATCTCAAGCCGTTGCTCATACTAACAATTCAAGACGGGATTTTCAGCGAGTCACAGAGCAAGGTCTATAATTTTTGAACCTTTGACAATAGGCTAATCTCCTGAAAAGAGATGCATTATTTTTTTTCTTAATGAAATTGCCGCAGTGCCAGTTGTCGCTCGCCACGACAGGACAACTCCACTTCCCGCATCGATATCAGTAATTCACTTTGATCAGGCATAGACCTTTGGCTGGCGCTGTGGGGCTGGCCAGAGATCTTTCCTTTTTCTTGAACAGTGCATCAATCTGCTCTGGCAGCAGCTTTCCTTTTCCCACTTCAAGAAGAGTGCCGACCATGGTCCGAACCATGTACCTCAAGAATCCGTCGGCCTCGACCGTGTAGATGATTTCGTCTCCTTTCTTGTTGAGTTCAGAGCGAGTGACTTTCCTGACGGGATCAAGAAGACGGTTGGAAGAGAATGCCGTGAAATCCGCTTCTCGGATGAAAAGAGGAGCCGCCTCTCTCATGGCTTGAACCTGTAAAGGGGAAGGCCAGTGATGGACATACCGCATGATGAAAGGGCTGATGTTTGTTGAGTTGATTATTCGGTACTTGTAGATTTTTGATTTGGCCATTTTTCTCGCATGAAAATCCGAATCAGCCCTTTCGAGCGAGGCCACCCTGACATCTTGGGGCAGAAGCGAGTTGAGAGCTCGAAAAAGATCATCGTCATCCATGTTGAGATTGGCTTTGAAATTGGCCGCCTGCGCTTGGGCATGAACGCCGGCATCTGTCCGGCCTGCCCCGGTTATATTTATTTTTTTCTGAGTGATCTTTGTAAGAGAATCTTCAAGAGTTCCTTGGATCGTTTTCTTATCTGGCTGCCGCTGCCAGCCGTAGAACTCTGTCCCGTCATAACTGAGTGTGATTTTATAATTTTGCATTTTTCTGATTTAAATATTTCACCCTTCTTTTACTGCAAGCTCAACTTGATAATTCTATACGAAGAAATCACCTTTCTTATGGGATTGCTTCACTCTTTTCGCAATGACATCTTTTATTGTGTCATTGCGAGTGTTGCATGACAATCTCATAAGAATATTTTATTATCCTCACCTGCTCCAGGATTGATAGGTCATGAAGTCAAAGGAAAATAGTCTTTCAAAGCTTCCTTCACTGCCTCTTCTGGCGATTTGACCTGAATCACGCCCTCCACATCCCATGTTCCCATCCCGATGACCTTTTTTCCGTATATACACCCATAGGCGATTTCGCTCAGAGTTCCGTACTGTCCGTTGATGGCGATGATGACATCTGCGTTCATGGCGACTAGGGAGTTCCGACCGTATCCCAGTCCCGTTGCCACAGGGATATCCACATAGATATTCGCATCATCAGGGGAATTCCCGGGAAGGATACCCATTGTCAATCCCCCGGCTTCTTTCGCACCCCGGCAGGCCGCTTCCATAACTCCGCTGAGCCCTCCGCAGACGAGGATCGCTCCTTTTTCGGCGATCAACTGGCCGATCCGTAATGCATTCTGGCGGGATTCTTTATCTGGTGAAGAGCCTCCGATTACTCCAATCCTGATTTTCTTTCTCATTTCCATCCTGAATATTGTTTCTCCTTCATAGAATATAACTTTATTAGCACAGAGAGATTCTCATTTCAAACACAAAGACTTCACTTAAACAGGATTTTTTCTTTTATTGAGCATCTATTTGTCTTTTTGAGTACAGTGAGGCAATCTCATAAGAAAGAAATTTTTTCTATAGTTTTACGCCATTCATTGATAAAACCTCACAAGTCCGCGCGTCTTTCAGGATGACCGGAAATGCTGTTCAAGATCGCCAGTGCCTCTTTGATCGGGATCGATGCCTATCTAGTAGATGTGGAAGTCGATATTTCCTATGGAATTCCGGGATTTGTGACTGTTGGACTGCCGGACGCATCGGTACGGGAGAGTAAAGAAAGAGTCAGGGCCGCGCTGAAAAACTGTGGCTATAAGTTTCCTTCGCGCAAGATAATCATCAACTTGGCTCCAGCAGATCGGAGAAAAGAAGGATCTGCCTTTGACCTTCCGATTTCACTCGGGCTTCTGGCTCATCTGGATCTCTTCCCTCCGGATAACCTGCGTAACTATCTGTTTTTAGGGGAATTAGCGTTGGATGGAAGTCTCAAGCCTGGGAAAGGGATTCTCTCCTCCACTGTATTGGCCAAAGAAAAAGGGTTTAAAGGGATCATCGTGCCCAAAGAAAATGAAAAAGAGGCGGCCCTAGTCCCGGATTTCGATGTTTTCGGGATGGAAAATATTGTCAACGTTGTGGATCTGCTCAGTGGGAGTGGGGATATATCCCCCTGCAAGTATACTCTTCGAGAGCTTCTGCCGAAACCGGAATATGATGTGGATTTTCAGGAGATTCGAGGTCAGCAGCATGTCAAGCGTGCCTTTGAGGTAGCGGCAGCTGGCGGTCATAACGTCCTGCTTATCGGCCCGCCCGGGGCGGGAAAAACCATGATCACTCGAAGGCTGCCGACTATCCTGGCCCCGATGACTTTTGACGAAATCATTGAAGTGACTCGTATCTACAGCGCTTCCGGCCTCTTAAAAGATAAAGGAGCCGTGGGGGAGAGGCCTTTTCGGGC
>CAYFVQ010000263.1:0-39932 GCA_964346585.1 uncultured Eubacteriales bacterium
CTTGAAAAAAATCGGAATGTCAGGGGTTTGAATGAGGCTCTCCACTAATTTGTAGCCTCCGAAAAAGAGAATAATCATAGCCCCGATGGAGAATAAAATCCATCCGATTCTTCTTTCCAGACGGTTATACACCGAACTCCAATACATCTTCCATGCCTCCTTTGGGGGTTTTTTTAATTTCATTTTGCCCATCACCTCCTCAAATTTCCCCATTTCTTCGAATTCTTTCTGACATTCTGGACACTCCTTGAGATGTCTCTCCACTCGTTTTTTCTCTTCCTCGTTCAACTCGCCTTCACAGTACGGGGAAATCAGCTCTTTTATCTTTTGATGGTCCATAACAGACTCCTTTGATTCACTTTTCAGGGCTCAGAAATTTTTTAATCGCTTCTCTTAGCCTTTTCTTGGCATAGTAGAGAGAAGACATGACTGTCCCTACTGGTCTTGCTGTCATCTCTGCGATCTCCTGGTAGGAATACTGCTGAAAATAGCGCAGGATGATGACCTCTCTCTGCTCAAAAGGAAGCTCTTCAATGCTTCTCCAGAGGATTTCCTTCATTTCTCTGTCTTCTCTCTCTTCCTTAAGGACACGGGCTTCATCGAGTGGAATTTCTTGAGTGCGGCGTCTGCGTTTAATATGGTCGAGACACAGATTTTTGAGAAGCTTGTAAAACCATGGAAAAAATGATTTTTCAGGGTCGAAACGTTTGATCTTACGGAAAGCCTTAATGAATGATTCCTGGGAAACATCCAAGGCATCCTGCGCATTCCGGACAAAACCCAGGGCAATGTAATACGCCCTCTTCATGTAGCGCTCCACGATCACTTGATAAGCTTCTGTTTGTCCCTTTTGAACTTTTTTTATGACTTCACGTTCAGAGATATCGTTATTCTCTGCCATCATGATCTTATCCTGAGGAATATAAAATTCTCCCTGGAGCGCTGTTTCTTTTGACATCTCTTTTTGTCTCTGATTATGAATACTGCTTCCGTCTTCATTTTATTCATTTTTTTTTAATTTTCTTTGCCTGGTGACTTCAAAAAGAAATATGGCCGCCGCCGCCGAAACGTTTAGAGATGTCATCTGCCCGGACAGTGGGATGGAAAGGATTTTATCACAGTTTTTTCGAATGAGAGGGCGCAGTCCTTTTCCCTCAGACCCAAGAACAAGCCCCACGGGAACGCAGTAATCGAATTCATACCAGTATTCATCCTGACCACCCTCAGCGCCCACCAACCATAAGCCCCGGCGCTTCAAGGCCTCCATTGTCCTGGCCAGATTCTTCACTCTCGCCACCTTAAGATACTCCAGCGCCCCGGCTGAAACCGAAGAGACTGCCTCTGTCATCCCCGCAGACCGTCTTTCGGGAAGGATAATACCGTCAACTCCTGCCCCCTCAGCGGTTCGGATGATCGCTCCGAGATTCTGAGGGTCTTCTATCCCATCCAGTAGAACGACTAGGGGAACCTGTGCTGAAGATAATATCTCTTCCACAGAAGAGAATCCTTTAGGAGAGACAAACGCAACAACTCCTTGATGGCTTCGATCGAGTTTGTCAAGCTTTTCTCTAGGGACAAAATGATAAGGGATATGACTGACTTTAGCAGCCTGGATGATTTCAGCGATCTTTTTCTTATTTGAGTCCTTCTGGATAAAAACTTTATTCACGCGGGAAGGAGATGATTTGAGGGCTTCGAGGAGGGCGTTCAGACGGATTATCTTGTTCAATTTCTGTAATTTACGGCACTTGAGCAATCATTTTTCTGCCTTCCGGAGGGCTTTTTCTATCTTGGCCCAGGTATCACGAAGTGTTGCCGTACGGTTGAATACAGGCGCTCCAGGGGATGAATCCACTGTATCCGCACAGAAATATCCCTGTCTTAGAAATTGGTACCGTGTTCCCGGTTGAGCCTCCTTGAGACTTGGTTCAGCCGGGCATCCTTTGAGCGTCTCTAATGATTTAGTGTTTAAATTCGACCTGAAATCCGCCCCCTCTTCAGCTTCACTCGGATTTTCCTTGGTGAAGAGGTAGTCATACAGGCGAACCTCAACCGGGAAAGAATGATCTGCCGAAACCCAGTGGAGCGTTCCCTTCACCCGACGCTCGTCCTTGGTCCAGCCCCCCCGGCTCTCAGGATCGTAGGTGCAGTGAAGCTCCACAATCTCACCTGTTTGTTCATCCTTGATGACATCTGTACAGGTCACATAGTAGGCATGCTTCAGCCTCACTTCCCGGCCAGGAGCCAGCCGGAACCATTTCTTCGGCGGGTCCTCGCGAAAGTCCTCTTTTTCGACATACAGCACTCGAGAGAAAGGAATTTTCCTCGTCCCCATCGAGGAATCTTCCGGGTTATTCACGGCGTCCAACTCCTCCACCTTATCCTCAAGGTAATTATCAATGACCAGCCTCAGAGGACGAAGCACAGCCATCACTCTTTGCGCCCGTTTATTCAGGTCTTCTCGGAGGCAGTGTTCAAGAAGGGCGATATCTACGGTGCTTTCTCTCTTGGCGA
Source organism: uncultured Eubacteriales bacterium (assembly GCA_964346585.1). Taxonomy (GTDB): domain Bacteria; phylum Acidobacteriota; class Aminicenantia; order Aminicenantales; family Aminicenantaceae; genus SOIA01. The sequence continues at coordinate 2,515 of CAYFVQ010000263.1, forward strand.
CTCCAATCCGTTCACAAAAATCTCGGATGGATTCAGGTGTAAAACCTCGTCTCCGCAGGCCAGATATAGTGGGCATCCGGGGGTCATCCCACCCCATCACATGGCCTTCCTCCACCAATTCCAGCAGCTTTCGCTTACTCATCAGAGTGTAGGAAAGATTGAGACGGGCAAACTCAATCTGTTGAGAATGAAAGATGCCCAATTGCTCGATAAACCAATCATACAACGGGCGGTGATCCTCAAACTCCAGGGTGCATATCGAGTGGGTGATTCCTTCTATAGAATCCGACTGACCATGGGCCCAGTCGTAAGTCGCATAAATGCACCATTTGTCTCCAGTTCTGTGATGAGAAGCCTTCAGGATACGGTACATGACCGGGTCCCGCATGTTCAAATTCGGAGAAGCCATGTCGATTCTCGCCCGCAACGTCCGGGACCCATCGGGAAACTCTCCTTTCTTCATCCGTTCAAATAAGTCCAGATTCTCCTCAACTGACCGGTCACGGTAGGGGCTGTCCTTACCGGCCTCCGTCAATGTGCCCCGGTATTCTCTGATTTCATCCGCACTCAAATCACAGACATAGGCTTTTCCCTTCTTGATTAGCTGCACAGCATACTCATAGAGCTGTTCAAAGTAATCGGAAGCATAATAAAGCCTGTCCTCCCAGTCGAATCCCAGCCACCGGACATCTTCCATGATGGAGTCGACATACTCCACTTCCTCCTTGCTGGGATTGGTGTCATCAAACCTTAGGTTGCAGAGGCCTCCATATTCTGCAGCCAAGCCAAAATTCAAGCAGATGGATTTGGCATGCCCGATGTGAAGATAGCCGTTCGGTTCGGGAGGGAAGCGTGTGTGAACGCGACCTTCATTCTTCCCCTTCTTCATGTCTTTTTCGATGATTTCTCGGATAAAGTTGGGGGGAGGAGTCACAGTGGCTTTGGTCACATCCTCTGTTTTGTCTATATTTTTCTTTTCTTTCTCATCTTCCTTCATTTGGTTCTCCCTGGATCCAGAGGGTTTCAATCACTCTACTATTTTTAAGGACTCAGATACTCGTTGCGAGCAATTCTTCACAGGCTTGGGAAAGTTCTGCTTAGCGCCTTCCTCAACAAGGGGAATGAACTTATCCAGGTCAAGCCCCGCCCCTTTAGCGGTGAGGACAATTCGGAGCGGATGGTACAGGTCCTTCCCCTTGCAGCCTGTCTCATCCCGGATTTCCCGGGCCATAGCGGCAAATTTATCGTAGTCAAACTCTTGGACTTTGGCAATTTTCTCAGCAAAAAGTCTGATTACCTGGGAAGCGCACTCAGTTTTCAATTCTTTCTTGACTTCGTCCTCCATGTCCATGGGTGAAAACTCGAACAGCACTCCCGCTTCCTGCGGAAAGTCGGAAAATCGGTCGATGCGCTCTACCAGCACATCAACCATTTTCTCAAGCCATTCCCATTGGCCCTCAGACATTTTTTCAGGAAGGAACTTGGCCTTCCGCAAATGGGGAAAAGCCAGCTCGGCTTTCCGGCGAGGTGCGATTTTTTTTATATGCTGACGATTCATCCAGCTCAGCTTATCATAGTCAAAAATTGCGGAGGACCGGCTAACCTTCTTCAGATCAAAGAGTTTCACCAACTCGTCTTTGGTCAGCACTTCCTGCCCCTCAGGGGGGGCCCAACCCAGGAGAGACAGGTAATTGAACAAAGCCGAAGATAAAACTCCGTCTTTTTCAAACTGATCGACAGCTGTGGCTCCATGGCGTTTGCTCAAACGTGAGTTGTCTTTACCCATGACCATAGACAAATGGGCAAACTGGGGAGGAGGAAAGGATAGCGCCTCGTAGAGGAGAAGTTGTCGAGGAGTGTTGGAGATATGGTCCTCGCCCCGTATAACATGTGTGATCTTCATCAACGAGTCATCAACGACCACGGCATAATTGTAAGCCGGGAGTCTGTTGGACCGAACGATCACAGGGTCTCCGATTAAACTCAAATCAAAGCGGAGAGGCCCCCTGACCAGATCATCGTAGCGGATATCCCCTTTGCCCGGAGTCCGGAGTCTTACCGCCGCCGGCTCGTTTGAATCGAGTCTTTTCTGGGCTTCCTCAAGGGAGACAGAACGGCATTTGCCACTGTAAACAGGCATTTTCCCAGACGCAATGGCCCTTTTTCTTTCCTTGTCAATCTCCTCAACAGAACAAAAACAGTAATAGGCCTTCCCCTCGTTCAACAATGTCTGGGTGTGGCTGGCGTAAACCTCAATCCTCTGGGACTGTCGATAGGGGCCAAAGGCTCCCTCTGCATCAGGCCCTTCATCCCAGTCCAGCCCCAACCAACGGAGATCATTTATCAAGCTCTTTTCGTATTCGGCCGCAGACCTCTCTATATCGGTATCCTCAATCCTGAGTACAAAAACGCCGTTTCTATTGCGGACAAAAAGCCAGTTGAACAGAGCGGTCCTTGCGTTTCCCACATGGAGAAATCCAGTGGGGCTGGGAGCAAACCGGACTCTAACTGCCATGGTAACAGGTCTCCATTTTCCGTATTATTTTATAATTAATCTCTAATTTTATCCACGTCAATTATCCATTGACCGTAGGGCCGTGAAGGGCAACCATCTCCAATCTTAAGGCCAATAAACAAAGCGTGCGTCAGCGGTTTTTTATATAAGAAAACTCAATTGTTGTCTCTATTAAAAAATGGAAAACGGGGAACTTTGGTCGGGCTCAATAATTCGGCAACATTCTCATCGTGTCATTTGGGACAGAGCGCAGCAAATTCAAAAGTGAAATGATGTCCTAAAGGAAACAAAGACATTCTGTGAGGCAGGCGACTTGTCTTCTGCTTCAACGAAAAAAATCTTGGTTTAGAGAAATAAAGGTTGTTTTTTCTTTTTTAAAATCCCACCTCAAAACCGAAGAATCCCTTCCTCCAGTCAGTCACTGCGAGATCATCTATTCCTAGAATAAACTGTAATCCCTTAACTACAGCATAGCCTACCCACATCCTATAACGAGGATCCGGATCTCTACTGAGGTCAAAAGCCTCTGCGCTGAATTTGAATTTATCCTTAAGGGCATAAAAATCAATTCCGAGTCCGCCCTTCGATTCTATCATCCCGATTCGGGGTGCAAAATTTCCCAAGCGAATACCCCCTTGGGCAGATAACTTAATATGATATGTCTCGAAAGAATCATAGACAGCCTGAGCAAGTATAAATATTTTTTGTGTCGGCCATATATCCACACCCATATAGGCCATGAACATTTCATCATCAAAATAATAATCAACTCTTGCGCTTCCTCCAAATATTCTTCTTGTATCCGGCTGTATGGCTTCTTGGAACTCATCCGCCGGTTCTTGACCCCACAGGTAAGAATATGGTTGGTGAACCAGCTTTGGCAAAGCTCCTTCACTCGTGTCGCTCTTCACCCAATACTCTTCCAAGAGCCCTAGAGCCTTTTCAACCTCTTTTTCTTCGGCTGATAATGAAGATGTGATTATGACAAACAGAAAAACCAAACCAATGATTCCTGCTCTTTTTGCTCTCATCTATCCTTCTCTCCTACAATTTTTCCTCTGAGGATATCGTTTATGCCCTTGCGAGTCAACTTAAAAATTTTTTTGAAGAATGATCCCGATGCATGCAACTTTTTTTCTGGTAATTGCGTATATACCATGTGATGCAAAAAATAACTGAAAGGAGCTCATGATGAGATTCAGAACAAAAGTCGCCATTCTCTTGGTCGCCGTGCTGCTCAGTCTTGTCGGATTCAATATGATTGCGACATCCCCTGCGTTTGACCTTCTGAGAGTCGAAAAGGCACAGGATAACACAATCACCCCCAATCATCTGGCAAAACAAGAAACCGCTTCTCATTATTCCGCATCTTCATAAGGAAAGACATGGAGAGAAATATCTTGATGTGCCAAATCATTAAAATATGGGATTGGCTGTTCATCCATAGAATAGTGGATTTTGAGAGACTTGCACACACTCTCTCTATAGGTGGTTTAGTCCTGCAGCCTCAACCGGTTCCTGCAATCTAAGAGGCTGTCGTTTCTCCTCGAATAGAAAACGGCAGCTTCTTTTTTTTATCTCCCCTTTTTTCCCGTTGATTCTAGCTTTCTCAAATCTCAGAAAAGGCGACGTCTCTTTAGAGAGTCACTGCTTTTCCCGGACAAGCACTTGAGCCCAGGCCGCGATGGCGTCTCCTTCGCCTATCGCGCCCATCCCCTCATTCGTTTTCGCTTTTATCCCAAAATCATCCTGATCCACTCCAAGAATCGGGCCTAAAGTCTCCTTCATCTGGGGAATGTAGGGACCGAGTTTCGGCTTCTCCGCAATGACAATCGAATCAACATTCAAGACTTCCGTCTTTCCCTCTCTCATCAAATCCATAACCCTCTCCAGCAATTCAGTGCTCCGCATATCCTTGTACTGAGGATCAGAATCCGGAAAATGCTGACCGATGTCTTCTTTTCCTGCGGCGCCCAGGAGAGCGTCGATAATGGCGTGTATCAAACAATCTCCGTCAGAATGGCCTCTCAAGCCTTTCGCAAAATCAATCTCTACGCCTCCTAAAAAGAGCCTCCGCCCTTCCTCCAGCCGGTGGATATCATAGCCAAGCCCAACTTTAATCTTCAATAAAAGCCTCCGCAATCTTTATATCCTCGGGAGTTGTGATTTTAATGTTCTTCGGATCTCCCTGAACGATATATACCTTTTTTCCTATTTTTTCTACGAGAACGGCCTCATCTGTTCCATAAAAACCGTCCTTTTCAGCTTGGTCAAACGCAGCTTTCAACACAGAGAAAAAAAATCCCTGTGGAGTCTGCACACGGAAGAGTTTTTCCCTCTCCAGAGTCTGTTTCACTTCCTGCCCATCGACTCGTTTCACTGTATCTTTAATCGGAATCACTGGAACCACCGCTCCTCTTTCCTGAACAGCCTCTATGATCCGGCCAATCAACTCGCTGCTGACTAAGGGCCTCACTCCATCGTGGACCAAAACAATCTCTGCCTTAGCTGGGTCAATCTGGCAAAATCCTGCTAGGACCGAGTCTTGTCTCTTTTCTCCACCTCCAACAACAGAGACAATTTTTGTGTACCGTTTAGAATAATTTTTTTCCCTTGAATCATCTCTGAGGACGAGAATCACTTCAGTCACATCTTCATGTTCCTCGAATGCATCCAAAGACCAGTCTAGGATCGGTTTCCCCTTTAAAAGCGCAAATGGCTTGGCACCTCTGAAGCGCTTTCCCTCGCCAGCGGCAACAACAATTACAGAAACTCTCTTCATTGAGACTCTTCGTTGTAACGCCCGAATATCATCTTCCCTACTGTTGTTTGCAGAACAGATGTAACAGTAATCTCGATATTCTGTCCGATCATTTTCCTCGAATTGTCCACGACAACCATAGTGCCATCATCCAGGTAGGCGACTCCCTGGTCCTTTTCCTTCCCCTCTTTCAAGATGAAGACTTTCAACGCCTCCCCGGGCAAGACCACAGGTTTTAAAGCATTCGCAAGCTCGTTGATGTTCAGCACAGGGACTCCTTGAAGCTGGGCGACCTTATTGAGGTTAAAATCATTGGTGATGATTTTCGAATCCATGTGCTTGGCCAACTCGATGAGCTTGGAATCCACATCTTTAACTTCAGGAAAATCAATCTCAGAGATCATAGTGGTCACCTGGGATGATTTCTGGAGATGATCCAAAACTTCTAACCCTCTCCTTCCTCTTTGTCTCTTGATTCCATCAGGAGAATCCGCAACGAGCTGAAGCTCTTTAAGAACAAATTGGGGAATCACCAGGGTTCCTCCGATGAAGGCCGTATCACAGATGTCCGCAATTCGTCCATCAATAATCGCGCTCGTGTCGAGAACCTTATAGCCGCTGCTCGGGCTCTTCTCTTTGAAAAACTGCAAAAGATAGGGAGGCTCGAGCCACTCGAATTTGCGGGTTCCGACCAAAAAACCGATGTAAGGCATGATGAGCAGGAAAAATATCCTGATGAAGATCGAGGTGGAGCTGTCGCCTGCAACCGTCTGATAGATCGAGCCCAGAGCCCAGCCTAAAAGGACTCCCGCAAGAGTCCCGATTGTCGAGCTCCAGATAATCTTGAATTGGCTTTTCCGAATCCGTGTTTCCAGATAGACAATGATCACACTCAGAACAAATCCGATCCCCGCGCCGACATATGGATCGAGGTAAAAAGGAGGGAAAAAATATCCCGCCAAAGTTATGAAGGCAATAACAATAAACCGAAAAATTAAAATAGCCATGAAAAAATCCTCACAATATGAATCCTAATGCTTGTTTAATATTTTGAGCGCCCAGAAGGTTTATTTCTGGAATATCCTCCTTCTCTAAATGAGAGAGGTTCCCCTGGGGCATGATGACATTTTTAAAACCGAGGGAGCTGGCCTCCTTCACACGGGAGATAGGCTGGCTGATGGAGCGAATTTCCCCACTGAGTCCGACTTCTCCAAAAACAACAACATCGTGGGGAATCGCTTTGCTCTTCAAGCAAGAGACCACCGCTGCGACCACTCCCAGGTCTGCGGCGGGCTCATCCAGAGTCAATCCTCCAGCCACGTTGATATAGACATCTTCTCCGGCAAAACTGAATCCTAACTTTTTCTCGACTATGGCCAACAGCATGGCCACTCGAAAATGCTCAAGACCGATAGTCATCCTCCGTGGATTTCCCGAGAATAGGGTCGACGAGACCAGCGCCTGGATCTCTGCCAGCAAGGGACGGGAGCCTTTGATGGTGCTGACCACCACGCTCCCCGCCTCCTCTGTCGGTCTCTCTTTAAGGAAGAACGCGGAGGGATTAGAAATGGCCTGGAGCCCCTGCGTTCCCATCTCAAAAAGGGCCAGTTCCGAGACAGGCCCAAACCTGTTTTTCAAGGCTCGGAGCACCCGATGACTGTGGTCCCGTTCTCCCTCGAAATACAGGACTACATCCACCATATGTTCAAGAGATTTGGGGCCAGCTAACGATCCTTCTTTTGTTATGTGCCCGATTAAGAACGAGGAAACCTGCCTTTTTTTAGCAAATCGAAAGACCTGATTGGCCACCTCTCTGACTTGACTGATCGTGCCAGGGCTCGAAGAGAGTTTTGAGGAGAAGACAGTCTGAACAGAATCCAGCACCAAAACTTGAGGGACTAACTTTTCCGCATGAGAAATGATACGTTCAAGGTTAGTTTCTGCCAGAAGATACAGGCTTCCGTTTCGAAGGCCAAGTCTCTCCCCTCGAATTTTGATCTGCTCCAGAGATTCTTCTCCCGAGACATACAAAACCTTTTCTCCCTGAAGAGCAAAATCCCGGCTCATCTGAAGCAGAAGGGTCGATTTGCCGATTCCCGGCTCTCCGCCGATTAGGACCAGTGAGCCCAGAACAACGCCTCCTCCGAATACGGGGTTCAGCTCCTCGATGGTGGTTGCAATCCTTTCCTTTTTGGCTTCTTTGATATCCTTGTAGAGAACAGGGTCAGAGGGAGGGAAAGACAATTCTTCCGGAGCTTCTTCTTCCACCTCCTCGATCAGTGTGTTCCATTCCCCGCAGCCCGGACATCTGCCCATCCATTTTGGCGAATGGGAACCGCAATTCTGGCAAATAAAGACTGTCTTGACTTTCATTTAAATCCAACCGCAAGGCCGAAGAACACTTCCCTGTTTGCAGCAAGGGTGAAATCATCGACTCCAAGAAGAAGATAAAAATATCGAAATGGGGAATATCTTGCGCGAAACCTGATCTGGGGGGATTGGTTCCTGTAGAAATCAAGGCCCTCCAGGCTGAGTCTTATTCTATCCTTCAGGACATAGTAATCAATCCCTGCGCCAATTTTCGATTCCATAATCCCGAGCCTCGGAGCAAAATTTCCCAACCGAAGTCCGCCTTGAGCAGAAAACAGAAGCTTTTCACTCCAGGGGTCATACACGATCTGGGATAATACGAACCTGTCACCTTTAGGCCAGATCTCGAGAGTAAACGCTCCTTTCAGCATATCGCTGTTCGGATAATACTCCGCGCTGAGCCCGCCCATAATAGTCAATTCTGAAATCGGATTAATGATGTTTTCCAGATCATCCATTGCGCCTTCTGCCCTCTCGTATAAATCAGGCTGGTGAATAAGCTTTCCTAACGTTCCTTCTCCTTTGTTTATCTTTTCTAAAGATTCGTTTAGAAGTTTCAGAGATTTTTCGATGTTCTTGATTAATTCCTTTATGCTTTCCATGTTTATCTTGATGTCTTCCCGGCTCTCTTCAACTGCCTTTTTGAGGATAGAGATTAACTCATCCAGATTCGTGGAGACATGTTCAACGCTTTCTTCAAACGTCTGGACCGCTTGCTGAGAGCTCTGGAGCCCTTTCCGAACTTCCTCTTTGTTCGTGTTTAAGAACTCATTCAATTCTTCAGCAAACGAAGCAAGGTTCTCGAGAGTATCCCGAAAATTATTCCTCGACTCTTCTCCCCCGATCATCTCGCTGATGATTTGAGCTATCCCTTTAAACTCGTCCCCAATGGCTAGTAGAGTCGTTCCCATCTGGTCAAAACTCACAGGAGGGACACCGGATATCGTATCTCCCGCCTTCACGAATTCTTCCTCTTCGCCGGGTAATATCTCAATGTGTTTTTCTCCCAGAAGCCCGATTGATGCCATGGTGGCTTCCGACCCCACCGGAATGGGGACTCCGAAGTTAATGATTAACTCCACTTCAGCTTTTCTTCCCTTAAGCTTGATATCCTTCACGTATCCCACTTTCACCCCGGCCATCCTCACCACGGCTCTTTTTTCGAGTCCGGTCACAGTATCATACATCACAAAGATGGAGTAACCGGGCTTTCGGAACAGCACGCCCAAGTCTCCCACAACAAATATAAAGGTGGCGACTATAAGCAATGCAATCGTAACGAATATCCCGATTTTTATTTCTCGTTTCATCATACTCCCTTTAAAGAGAGAGATTCCTGTGTCTTCACCTTTTTACCATCTTTTCTTACCAATTTTCAATAGGCCCCTCGGCACTTCCGTGAATGAATTGCTGGACAACTGGATTTTCCGAGTTCCTGATCTCCTCAGGGGTTCCCATCTCAATGATCTTTCCTTCATAGAGCATACCGATCCTGTCTGCGACTTTGTACGCGCTGACCATGTCATGCGTAATAATCAGCTCGCTCGCGCTCATTTCCTTTTTCATCCTGATGATCAAATCATTGATGGCATCGGCTCGTATGGGATCAATCCCCGTGGAAGGCTCATCATACAGTATGATATCCGGGTTGTAAGCGATGGCCCGAGCCAGGCCGACTCTCTTTCTCATGCCGCCGCTGAGTTCGAACGGCATGAGATGTTCTATTCCCCTTAATCCAACCTTGGCCAGGTTATCTCTCACCATTTCTTTAATCTTCTCTTTCGAGTAATCCGTGTATCTTTCCAGGCCAAAGCTGACATTCTGGCCGACAGTCAAGGAGTCAAAAAGAGCGGTTCCTTGAAACAGGATGCCAAATTTTCGGGTGATCTTATGAAGCTCATCATCATTGAGGACAGTGATATCCACTCCATCCACGTAAACCTTTCCTCTGTCGGGCTTGAGAAGTCCCATGATATGCTTGAGAAGGACGCTCTTCCCGCACCCGCTCTGACCGATGATGACGAGAGTCTCCTTTTTTTTAAGCCGCAAGTTCACTCCTTGCAGAACTTTATTGTCACCAAAAGACTTGTGAAGGTCGACGACTCGAATCATTATCCAATATCCGCGGGAAGAGCTTTGCTGAGAAAAAAGTTGACGATCAAAATAAGGATGCTGGCGATAACGACTGTCCGGGTTGTTGCTCGGCCCACACCCTCTGCTCCCCCCTCTGTTTTTAGCCCCTGCCAGCAGCCAATTAACGCTATGATTATGCCGAAAATTGAGGCTTTAATGAGTCCGCTGAATACATCCCACAATTCCATATACAGCAAAATGTTCCTGAGGTAAAGGACTCTGTTCACTCCCATCAAATACACATTGTAGAAAAAACCAGCCGCCATGCCGATGATGTCTCCGTAAATCGTCAATAAAGGAAGCATCACAAAGCAGGCGATGGTTCGAGGCACCACAAGGTAGCGAATCGGATCGGCCCCCAAACTGAAGAGGGCATCAATCTGCTCGGTGATCCTCATCGTCCCGATCTCGGCCGCCATCGCCGACCCCACGCGTCCTGTGACCATCAATCCAACAAGAATTGGAATGAGTTCTTTTGATAGCCCGAGTGAGATGATCGGGCCCCCGTAAGTTTCAGACCCGGGACCGATGTATCGGTGAAAGCCGATATAGGTCTGGAGCCCAAAGACCAGCCCACCAAAGGCCGCAGTCAACGAGACAACGGGGAGAGACCGAACCCCCACCTCTTCAAGCTGCTGGATGAAGATGCCCTTTTCCCAAGGTTTTTTAAACAGACTTTTGAATGTTTTAAACGTGAGCAGGCCGACTTCACCCATTTCTTCAAAAAAGGCATTGATGTAAAAAAGCGGAGATTTTATCCTTGGAAACATTTTAGCTCTGAAAAGACTGAAACTCCATATCCGCAAAACGAGCGTACTCTCGGATGAAGGCAAGGTTTATTCTTCCGGTGGGACCATTCCTCTGCTTGGCGACATTGATGTCCGCAATCCCACGGATATTCTCGTCGTTCGGATGGTAGAATTCCGGGCGGTAGATGAAAATCACAACATCAGCGTCTTGCTCGATGGCTCCCGATTCTCTCAGGTCAGAAAGCTGCGGAATCGGCTCACGTCGTCCCTTCTCAGGTGCACGGCTGAGCTGGGAAATTCCCACAACAGGAATTTTGATTTCCTTCGCTAGCTCTTTTAAAGACCGCGAGATGTAGGACATCTCCTGGACTCTATTCTCAAACCGGCTTCCAGGGCGCATGAGCTGGATATAATCGATGAACACCAAATCAAGATTCTGTTCCATTTTCAACCGTCTCGCTTTGGCCTTCATCTCCATGACTGTCAATGCTGGAGTCTCGTCCACAAATATTTTGGCTCTTGACAAGGCTTCTGCACTCAATTTAAGTTTTTCAAAATCCCTTTCTCCAATGAAACCAGTCCTGACCTTTTTGATGTCCAGCTGCGCCTCAGCACAAAGAAGCCGAACCATGACCTGTTCCTTGGCCATTTCAAGTGAAAAGAATCCGACCGTATAATCCGTCTTGAGCCCCGCATACTGGGAAATATTCAATGACAACGCTGTTTTTCCCATCGAAGGCCGGGCGGCAATGACAATAAACTCTGAGTTATGAAATCCAGAAGTGAGGCCATCCAGGTCCCTGAATCCAGTGGGTATCCCAGTCACAGTTTCTTTCCGGTCATGGAGGATTTTAATCATATCCAAAGTGGGGGGGGCTAATGATTTCAATGGAACAAATCCTGGCTTGACACGCTGCTCAGCGACTTCGATGATCGCGGCTTGGGCCTCATCCAAAAGCTGGTCCGCATCTTCTCTTTGTTCATAGCTCGAAGAAATTATCTTTGCCGAGGATAAGATGAGCTGCCTGAGAAGAGACTTTTCTTTGATGATCTGCGCATAGAATTCGACGTTCAAGCTCTTGGGAACACCATCCAACAGAGAAGAAATGTATGAAGCTCCGCCGACTTCCTCAAGAACATCTTCTTTTTGAAGTTCTTCGCTCAAGGTCACCACATCGACTGGCTTGCCCTTATCGACCAAGGAGACAATTTTCCCGATAATCCTGCGATTGGCATCCTTGTAAAAATCCTCTGGAGTAATAACGGAAAGAACAACATTTAGATTTTTGTTGTTCAAAAGAATCCCCCCCAGGACAGTCTTTTCGGCCTCGATACTCTGAGGAGGAGCCTTCTTCAGCAACATCGAGTCGACTTCCATTATCCTCTCCTTATAAAACTTGGATTATTCATAAAATCTGCCGATACCTTACACATTCCTCATTAAAAGGGGACAGGCCCCTTTTCCAGAGTCAAGATTCAGCCCTTCTTTTAAGGATATTTTTTCGCCCTGAATCTGCGTTTTTATCCTTCAATTGAGTCTATTTCAGCCCACATGTAATTCAGATCAACTCTTCTTCTTTTTTTCCTTTTTTTTCCCTTTTTCTTTTTTCTCCTTCTCTCCTTCTGGCTCAGGAACTTCTTCTTCAACTCCTTCTTCTTTGGCTTCGGATGCTTCCTCCTGTTTTTCTGTCTCCTTCTCTTTCACTTCTTCTGGAGCTTCCTTTTCATCCGGTTCCTTTATTTTCTCTTTTGTGATTTTCTCCTCTTCTTTTTTCTCATCTTTGGCTACAGCTTCTTCATCCTTTTCCATCTCTGGAACGATTTTTATCTCTTCGGCTTCCTCTCCCTTCTTCTCAGTTTTCTCTTTATCTTCTTTTTCTTCTTTTGGGACTTCGAGTTCTTCCTCTTTTGGCTTTTCTTCTGGCTCTTTCTTGGCCTCCTCCATTTCCTCCGGTTTCTCCTCTACGGCTTTCTCTTCTTCCTTCTCCGGTGCTTTTTCTCCTTCTTTGACCACTTCCACTTTTACTTCTGCTCGATCTTCATGGAAGATTTTTATCGGCACAGTGTAATTTCCTAACCGTTTTATCGGTTCACTCAGCAGTATTTTCTTTTTATCGATTTCAAAACCTAACTCATGCAAGGAGTCCTTTAAATCAGCCGAACTCACTGAACCAAAAATGACGTCCTTCTCTCCAGTTTTCCTCTTGAAAGAAAGGGTTGTTTCATTAAGCTTCTCAACAAGGTCCTGATAGGAGGCTCTTTCTTTTTCCACCTCTTTCTTCAATGCCTGTTGTTCGATCTCGATCATTTTCATGTTCGAGGGGGTCACCTCCAGAGCTATTTTTTGGGGAATAAGGTAATTCCTCCCATATCCAGGGGCCACGTTAACAATATCCCCTTTTCTTCCGAGATTATCCACATCCTGCTTTAAGATGACTCTCATTTTTCCTCCGATCTCATACTATCTCTAATCTTCTATAAATGGAAGCAGTGCGAGTATGCGAGCTCTCTTTATCGCGGTCGCCAGCCTCCGCTGATGATAAGCACATGTCCCTGTGATACGCCGAGGAGAAATCTTGCCTCTTTCCAGAATATACTTCCTCAAGATGTCAACATTTTTATAATCGATTTCTTTGACATTCCTTTGACAGAACCGGCAAAACTTTCTTTTGGGTGGAAAATACCTCCGGAATGAACTTCTCTCACTTCTCTGTTCCCTCGCCATCTTTATTCTTCCTCCTTCTCTTCTTCTGGGGGAGCGACGTCCTCCACCGCTTCCTCTTCTTTCTCAGCCGACACTTTTTTCTCATCAGGGGTTTTCTCATCTCCCGTCATTTCGATATCCGCCTCTTCTTCTTTATCCCCCTTTTCTTTTTTGCGAGCCGCTTTTTGCTTATCCGCAGGTTCTTCATCCTCTGTGGCCTCTATTTTCTCTTCGGTTTCTTTTTTCTCAATGACCTCTTTTTCTTTTGCAGGCTCTTTTTCTTCTTTGGTTTCCTTCTCAGGAGTCACAATCTCAGCGGTTTCGCCTTCAAGAGCTTTCTTTTCCTCTGGAATCTCTTTTTCTTTTTCCATCGGAACGGCCTTCTTCTTTCGGCGGATGCTTTTTTTCGGCTCTTTCTTCACTGTCAGGTAACGCAAGATAGCCTCTGATTGTTTAAAGCGCCTTTCCAGTTCAAATGGAATATCTGGATCCCCCTCATAAAGAAAAAAGACGTAGAATGCTTCTTCAAATTTTTTGATGGGGTAGGCTAATTTCCTCTTCCCCCATCTGTCCTCATTGATCATTTTCCCCTTCTTTTTAGAAACGACATCAACCATTTGCCCAATGATTTTTTCAGTCTCTTCTTCTTCTAGGTTTGGGGAAAGGAGAAATGCTGTTTCGTATTGTGTCATCGACACCTCCTTATGGATTTACAGCTCCTTCTTCTTAAAGAAGGAACAAGGAGCTTTTCTTTTTCTCTATTTAATCAGTGGTGGCTTTTCCTCTCTGATTATAGGTACTCATGGCTGCCTCCACTCGGCCGGCCAGTATCATCTCCAACGCTTCACTGGCCATCTTCAGGCCCTCTTCCAGAGGGACGCCCTCTGTTTCATCAAAACAAGAGAGCACATATTCAACCGCATCCTCTCCGGGAGGCAAAGGGCCTATGCCAATTCTCATTCTCGGAAATTCTGTCGTTTCTATTTCCTCAACGATAGATCTCATTCCTTTATGGCTACCTGCGCTTCCTCTTTTTCTGATCCTGATTTCTCCCAATGGGATATCCAGATCGTCATACACCACAAGAAGCTGCTCGGGCTGAATATTCCTTCCTTCTATTATTCGCTTCACAGCTACTCCGCTGTTGTTCATATAAGTCTGAGGCAGCACAAGCATGATCTTCTCATTCTCCCTTTCAACCTCGGCAATTTTCGATGAAAACCTTCTCTTCTTCAGCCTTGTTTCCAATTCTTTGGCCACACGTCTCACAAAAGTGAACCCGACATTATGCCTGGTCCCAGAATAACGTCTTCCAGGATTTCCCAATCCAACAACGGCCCACAAACACTACTCCTTCTTTTTTTCTTCCTTTTTCTCTGTCTTTCCTTTCTCTTCCTCTTTCTTTTCCTCTTTCTGTTCTTCTGTCACTTCTTCTTCGGGTTTCTCCTTCTTGATGACTTCAGGTTCTTCCTCTTCACCGATCAGTTCTTCCTCCTCCTCTTCAACTTCTATCTCTTCTTCTTTGGTCGGAACTTCGATGTGGACCAGGATGGAATCAGGATCGCTAACCAGCGTAATTTCGTCGGGAACAGTAACTTCTCCGACTTTAAAGGATTGCCGGAGATGAAGTTCGCTTATATCTATCTCAATATGCTCAGGAATGTCCTTGGGAAGACATTCTATCTCAATTTCTCGGGTGATGAAGTCAACAAACCCTCCTTCGGTCTTGACGCCCACCGATTCTCCCACTGTCACCACTGGAACAGATACTCGAACAACCTTATCCATGGCGATCTGAATCAAATCCGCATGAAGGATCTCATCTGTAACAGGATTCCTCTGCAATTCCTTTATCATCGCATTCCTTGTCTCTGAATTATACGAGACTTCAAAAACAGTATTCTCGCCTGTCTCAGCTTTTAAAATCTGAAAGAGATCCTTTTTTTCCAGAGTCAAAGGAACATTGTCATCCTTTGCCCCATAGAGAATGACGGGAATCATCCCGCTTCGTCTCAAGCGACGTGAGGCATTCTTGCCAAAAACATCTCTTTTTTCACCTTTTATCTTAAAACTCATTTTTTCTTCCTCCTCAAACAAACAAAGAGCTCACAGAATACCCCTTGTTGATCCTCCGGATGGCCTCTCCAAAAAGAGCGGCAACAGAGAGGGATACGAATTTATCTGACAATTTCGCATTTTCCTTCAAAGGGATGGAGTTGGTCACGATCAGTTTTTCTAACTCTGAATCATTAATTTTTTCAACTGCCTTCCCAGATAAAACAGCATGGCTACAGGCCGCATAGACTTTTTTTGCCCCTTCTCTTTTGAGAGCCTCAACAGTCTGAACAAGAGTTCCTCCTGTGTCAACCATATCATCCAGTATGACCACGTCGCATCCTTTGACATCTCCGATGACATGAAGGACTTTGGCCTCGTTTGGAGCAGGTCTTCGTTTATCAATGATCGCCAGCTCTGCAGACATTCTCTTGGCAAAGACCCTGGCTCTCCCCACGCCTCCTGCATCAGGAGAAACCACGGTAAAATCTTCAAGCTCCAAGTTCTGCATGTAGTTGGCTAATACAGGCGCCGCTCTTAGGTTGTCAACAGGCACAGAGAAAAATCCTTGAATCTGGGGCGAATGGAGGTCCATGGTCAGTACCCTTGTGGCTCCGGCCGCTTCCAGCAAGTCAGCCATCAGCCGCGCCGTTAAAGGAACCCTGGGTCGATCCTTCCAGTCCTGACGCGCGTAACAATAATAGGGGATAACAGCAGTAATCCTCTCAGCTGAGGCTCGCTTGAACGCATCTATCATGATAAGGAGCTCCATCATGTGAAAGTTCGCATCGTTATTTCCGGATTGGATGACAAATACATCCTCTCCTCTGACATTTTCATCGATATAAAAATGAATTTCCCCATCACTGAACCGATCGAGAACACAGCTTCCCAACTCAACCTTCAAGAAATCTGCAATCTCTTGTGACAAAGAAGGATTAGAAGACCCTGCAAATACTTTCATTGTATTTTCTGTTTTCATTCCTTCTCCTCTCATGAGGGAATTCACTTTTCCTTTCTGGCTGGGGCGGGAGGATTCGAACCTCCGAATGGCGGCTCCAAAGGCCGCTGCCTTACCGCTTGGCTACACCCCAGGCTTGATATTCCTACCGTATCGCTCTCGAGACAACGTCTCAACGAGTAGCGAGGGAAAGCTCTTTTCGATTTTGTGCAAGGCTTTTTCTGCCTTCTCTCTTTCCGAAAACAGGCCGAATAAAGCGGAACCCGTTCCACTGACTAAGGACAACTCTGATCCATGGCTCTGGAAAAGGCTCTTAATGGTTCTGAGTTGAGGATGGAGGCGGAAAACCGTCTCTTCTAACTCGTTCTCTAAAAAACCAAGCTCTCTGCTCTCTAAAAACTTGATAATTTTACTGTCTTTGCTTGGTGAAGTCAAGGAGAACTGAAGCTGCTCATAGATGGAAGTCGTAGAGATAGACAATTCGGGGAGAACCAGCAAACAGGAGATAGAGGCCATATCGTCCACAGGAGTGATCCTGTCTCCCCTTGACGTGCCTAAGCACAATCCTCCCTCCAGAAAAAAAGGGACATCGGCTCCCAGCTCCGCTCCAAAATCCATCAATTCTTTTTTCCCCAGTCCCAGAGCCCAGCACTCATTCAGCGCAGAGAGAGTCATGGCCGCATTGCTGCTTCCTCCTCCCAATCCCTTCCCTGGAGGGATCGATTTGGTGACTTTTATCTTGATCCCTTGGGTTATCCGGAAATTTTCTTTCAAGAGAAGGACTGCTTTAAAAATAAGATTATCTTTTCCCCAGGAAATCGTCTGTTCATCTCCCTCAAGGATAATTCTGTCCTTTGAAAGGGGACGGAACTCTAAAACATCATAGAAATCTATCGTTTGCAGGAGGGTATTCACTTCATGGTAGCCATCATCCCGTTTTCTGATGACTTCCAATCCCAGGTTGATCTTGGCAAAAGATTTAATTCTCATTGGCCAATATCTTCTCGATCTCTTCCCAGCTGACTCGTTTGTAACTGGTTAAAAAAGAGAGAGAAAAAGCCTGCTTCTTTTTGGCTGGCCTGTTAAAGTCGACCCGGAGTATCTTCAGGCGTCCTGTGTTCAATGGATGTTGAAAAATGAGAATCCGAGGGATATGGGAACCGGAGAGAAATTCTTTGACTTCAAAATGAAGTTTCCCTCTCGTTCCAGCCAGGACTCGCCCCCTTTCGTCTCTTTTCAGATCCCAGTTTTCCTTGTTTTTCTCTCGACCCATCTCCTGAGCTTTTTCCTCCCATTTTCCATTAATAAGATTGATCATCTCATCCAGGCTCAGTCGAAATCCCAGGAAATAGTCTATTATCTCTTCTTCTTCTCCTTCCCAATAAACTTTTTTTTTCGGGACTAAAAAAACCGCTCTCTCCCTGTCAACTATAATTTGGTAGAGGGTTCTCCCCAATAAAAAATCCGAAACTTCGATTCGTCCCTGGTGAGGAAGCTGAAACAGGAAGGCGAATTTTGACCGGGCAGATCCCTGCTCTCCTGAAATTCTTAGAGATGCGTGCCCCTCTAATCTTTCAATATTCGAAGGAACAGGTTGGAGAAGAATCCCGGTCGGCCGGCAGCAAATGAGCAATAACAGAACAAAAGACAGACCTGCTAAAATGAAGAGTCTTCGTGCACAGGAACATCCTGCAGTCTTTGAGTCTGTGCAGCCTTCAACCGGATTCATGGCTCTTTAACCATCCTGAAGTCAATCATAACAAAGTCAAGCCCTCACAATCTTTCTGGAATTCTCAAATATCTGGCATTCCTTGTTCCCCTTTTTGACAGTCAAGAGAAAATCCAGAGAGAGGGGTATCCCCGCCGGATTAATCGGGCTCCTTTCTGAATGCAGGATGACAATCAAAGCCTTTTTTCTCTACTTTATTTAATCGCCCCACAGGTTATTTGTCCTCATCGTCAAGAGAGAATCCATAATCATGGGTCTTTAGTTTCTTCTTTTTCTTTCTTGACGCTCTTCCTTCTTCAGCCTTATCAGGAGAGGAATCTCGGCTCTGGAAGTCCACCTTCTTTCCTTTTCCCTCCACTTTACGCCTCTTTCCCTCATCAACAAGAGAGAATCCGTAATCTTCTGTTTTGATCTCTTTGACTCTCTTTTTTCTTCGAAAGAGAGGGTAAAATGGGGACTTCAATCTTTTCCCAAAGCAAGATAGATTGGGATTCAACACTAATAGAAGAAAGAACGCAACAAAAATGATTAATATCCCATAATATCCCAATTTCATCTTATTCCTCGAAAGCGCTTGTTATCAAACCTTCCCGAATGAAAACTAAGCTTAATTATATTCCTGACTCTGGGTTTAGTCAAACAAGTGGGAAGGCGGGGAAAGGGGAGATCGATTTGGGCTGATTTTATTCCGTTATTTGGCTTCTTCTTTGTCTTCCTGAAAATCTGGGATTCTCGCCTTCACCTTTTCTCCCCCGATATAAAATCCAATCACGAAGGCGGCAGACGCGGAAAGGAAGAGAAGAAGAGTTTTGAAGAGGTCTTTCATCGTTACCTTCCTCTAAATTTTAACCAAAACAACAAAAAAGTCAATAAATAATGGGATCTGTAGTTTCCACTATTTTTTCATTGAAAGGAGTCACGTCTTAACATTTAACATTTCTGCAAGAATTTTAGATTGACAGCACTCTCTTTTGATGCTCAATAAAGTCAAAAAAGAGAGAGCATATGGAAATGTTAAACATGAAGACGCAACCCTTTTTGATGATCCAATTTGATTTTTCCCTGTTTTCTTTGTATATTCTTCCTGTATCCTCGCAGCAGAGAAACGGAACAATGAGAAAAAAAACAGCCCTGTCTTTTCTTTCTCTTTTTATCTGCGTCCTCTTTCTCTGGCCGCAAGGAACAAGAAAACCGATTGTGTCCGGGAGTTTTTATCCGAGTGACGCAGACAAACTTTCCCCACAAATTGATACTTTTCTCCAGAATGTAAAGAGAGATTCTTTTCCCTCCGGAAAAATCTTGGCTCTCATCTCCCCCCATGCTGGATATGTCTATTCCGGCCAAGTGGCGGCCCATGCCTACTGCTTGGTTCAAGGTAAAGATTACCAGACAGTAGTCATCATCGGACCTTCTCATCGACACGGATTCAAGGGCTGTTCTATTTATCCCAAAGGAGCCTACGAGACCCCTCTGGGAACGCTTGAGGTGAACGAAGCTCTGGCCTCAGAACTCTCTGAAGCCACAGGGTTTGGATATGTCCCCCAAGTCCATCGACACGAACACTCTATTGAGGTTCAAATCCCTTTCATCCAAAAAGTTCTCCCCAGTGCAAAAATCGTGCCTGTTCTCATGGGCATTCAATCTGAAAAGACCATAACAACTCTCGCGAAAGCACTCTCAGAAGTTTTGCCCGATAAAAAAGCTCTCGTCATAGCTTCCACTGACCTCTCTCATTTTTTTCCCAAACAGAAAGCCAACGAAATAGACTCCAACACGGCTTCACTCATCCAGTCATTCGAAACAGATTCTCTCATCAGAAAGCTCGGCAGGGGAGAGAACATCATGTGCGGAGGAGGTCCGGTTATTTCGACCCTGCTCTATGCACAAAGCCGCGATGAACCAGGAATTGAGATTCTTCGGTATGCCGACTCCTCAGATGTCGGAGGGCCGCAATCACAAGTTGTGGGATATCTCGCTGCTGTTCTCTATTTCAAAGGCCCTGAATCTACTTTCCGCCTTTCTGCAGGAGTGAAAAAAGAACTCCTCCATCTTGCCAGCACAGCCATAAACCACTTCATCAAAGAAAAGAAAGTCATCGATTATAGGACACAGAACAAGGATTTACTGACCAAGAAGGGAGCCTTTGTGACTCTTAAAAAGAAAGGTTCTCTCAGGGGTTGCATCGGATTCATTGAGCCTGTCTTCCCTCTGTATGAAACGATCATCCGGGCTGCCATCTATGCCGCCGTCCAGGACCAGAGGTTTCCTCCCGTAAGAGCGGATGAGCTCAAGGATTTAGAGATTGAAATTTCAGTCCTCACCACTCCCCAAAGGATTCATGATCCCCTTCTGATCAAGGTCGGCAAACATGGTTTAATCATATCTCAAGGGGACCACAGAGGAATTCTTCTGCCGCAGGTCCCTGTTGAAAACAATTGGCCCCGGGAAGAATTCCTCGAACGAGCTTGTTTGAAGGCCGGCCTCCCCAGGAATGCCTGGACATCAGGAGCAGAGATATATATCTTCGAAGCCATCATATTTCACTAAACCTCTCCTCTTAATGAAGATTCCCTAAGAAAAGGGAGCATTTGTACTCGCTCAATAATTTGACAACTTTTTTATAATGTCATGCGAACGGAGTGAAGCAATCTCTTTATGGCGTCATTGCGAGGAACGAAGTGACGTGCCAATCTCATATAAACAAATGCATTTTTCCCATATGGGATTGCCACGCTTCGCTCGCAATGACACTTCACCTTCTATATCATTATCAAGAGAGCTTCCTAATTACAGAGCATAAAAAGCATTAAGCTTTATCTGAAAAATCGAATCGATGCACAATCTTACTTGAGAAGGCTCTTGTATCGCTAAAGCCTTCCCCGATTGAATCTGCCCTCTTCCAAACAGGAAAACCAGAAAGTGCTTTAATCGTGAGCGTGAATCGTATAAAATTTAAACTTCATAATTGGAGCTTTTCCACCACAGGATAAACGAATGCCACTCTATGAGTACAAATGCCAAAAATGTGCATCAGTTTATGAAGTTATACAGAAAATCAGTGACTCGCCTCTTACAGAATGTCCGGAGTGCGGCGGGAGGCTGAAAAAAGTCATAACTGCCCCGGTGATTCAATTCAAAGGCAGCGGCTTTTATATCACTGACTACGCCAAAAAGAAAAAATCAGAGAAGGAAGCCAAGCCCAAAAAGAGACAAAAAAGCGATAAGGATAAGAAACACGAAGGGAAGAGCAAGACAGGTTCTGATAAACCTCTCTCTGAAAAAACTTGAAGAGAGAAGACAACTCGCCTTTTTCCTGCTTCACCCGAAGAATTTTTTATTTCCAAGGGGAGATATCCATGTATTTTGAAAATGACTTCTTTCCCAGAAAGTCGAGAGAGAAAGCGGGTCGGGCTCCTTCTTGATTCCAAGCCCAGAAGCCTGCTTGTTTTCCTCCTTCCTCCTTTGACAAGATCGAAATTAGTGCATAAAATTGTGTTCATGAAGGTCGTCATCCGCACTCCTAATTGGATCGGAGATTCAGTGCTGGCTCTCTCCGCTATTGAAAGCCTGAGTCAAAACCTCCCTGAAGCTCAAATTTGGATCGCCACAAATGAATGGGTCAAAGACCTCTTCACCTCCCACAATCTTATTAAAGGGATAATTCCACTGCCCGGTGCGAACACCATCAAGAGCCTGAAGGATTCAGCAAAAAAAATTAAAGATTTTCACTTTGACGCCGGTATCCTCTTCACGAATTCCTTCATCTCGGCTTTCCTTTTTTATCTCGCCAAAATTCCACAGAGATGGGGCTACTCAAGGGATGGACGCGGACTTCTCCTGACAAAAAGAGTTTCTCCAAGAAGCCTCGAAAATTCCCCCCATCAAGTGGATTACTACATGGAACTTATCTCTGGGTTGGGATATAAAACTCTTCCTCCCCAACTCTCTTTCCCCTTAACTCAGGAAGAACAAAGAGCCGCCAGTGAGAAACTTCTCTCTTGCGAGGTAGATTTCCAGCGCCCCATTATCATACTCAATCCAGGTGCATCTTACGGCCCGGCAAAGAGATGGCCGGCTGAAAAATTCGCGGAACTCGGCAGCCTTTTGCAGAAACGGAACAAGGCCGTTATTCTCATCACTGGTGCGGAAAATGAAAAGGGAGTGGCTGAATCCGTCTCCTCCCGCATGGCAAAAAAACCCATCAATCTATCTGGGCAAACTAGCCTGCGGATGCTTGCCGGCCTGATCAGCCAGGCAACCTTATTCGTAACCAACGATTCAGGACCCATGCATCTAGCCAATGCGCTTAAAGTCCCTGTCACAGCCGTGTTCGGACCGACCGATCCGAGTGTTACCGGACCTTATCAGGAACCGTCTGCTGTTATCAAGAAAGATGTTCCCTGCTGGCCATGTGTTTATAGAGAGTGCCCGTTTGACCACAGGTGCATGGTGAACATCTCTCCCGAGGAAGTGTATAAGGCCTGCCAGAGGTTTTTACGATGAAAAAAAAAGCCGTATTCCTCGACAGAGATGGGACCATCAACAAAGACGTGGGTTATCCCGGTTCCTACAGCGCGATTGAAGTTTACCCCTACAGCTTCGAAGCCGTTAGAAAATTGAACGAAGCCGGATTGTCAACCGTTATCGTCACCAATCAGTCCGGAATCGGGAGAGGACTTATTCTCGAGAAAAACCTTCAAAATATCCATGAAAAAATGCAAGCTTTATTTGCCAAACACAACGCTCATTTCGATGGCATCTACTACTGCCCCCACTATCTCTTTTCTCCCAATCCTGAATACAAGGCTGACTGCCAGTGCCGTAAGCCCAACCCTGGGATGGCGCACCAAGCCGCCGCAGATTTGGACATCGACACAACACAATCTTACATGGTGGGGGATAAAGTGGAAGACATCCTCTTCGGCTTGAATATTCAAGCGAAGCCCATACTTTGTCTCACAGGGTTTGGCAAGGATTCATTACCCAAACTTAAAGAAAAAGGAATAAAGCCTGTTTATGTGGCGCAAACCCTGCTGGATGCAGTCAAATGGATCCTGCAACAGGAAAAAAAGGAGGGGCCAGACAAGTCCTGACAGAATAAATTAAAAAAAGGAATCCCCACAGCGATGATTCGATTTGACGATATCCTGGATAAGGTTACTTCTTCTTATTCTGAGAAGGATATCACTCTTCTGAAAAAAGCGTATGTGTTCGCCGCACAGGCTCATAAGGGTCAAACTCGCCGCTCAGGAGAACCTTATCTGAGTCACTCCCTGGAAGTGGCCAACATGCTGGCCGATATGAAATTGGACAAAACGACTTTGGCGGCAGGGCTCCTCCATGATGTTCTCGAAGACACCGACGCGACAGCCGTAGAGCTAACACAAGCTTTCGGAGAAGAAATCACCCATCTGGTGGAAGGAGTCACCAAAATCAGTCGAGTCCAGGAGTCATCTCCTGAAGCAAGGCAGGCAGAAAGCATAAGGAAAATCATCCTCGCAATGACAGATGACTTGAGAGTAATTTTTATAAAGCTGGCCGACAGGATACACAACCTTAAAACCTTAAAATTTTTATCCGAGGACAAACAAAAACAGATCGCCAGGGAAACCCTGGAGATATACGCTCCCATAGCCAACCGCCTTGGTATGGGACGAATAAAGGCTGAGCTTGAAGACCTGTCGTTCCGCTTCGTCAATCCAGAAGATTATTTTGAAGTTGCCTCTCTTGTCGATTCTCGCCGGAAAAAGGCAGAAAAGGAGCTCAAGAAATTAAAAACATCGCTCGAAAGCCTGATGAAAGAAAATAAAATTCCGATAAAAATCACCTCCCGCATAAAAAGACCCTACAGCATAGATAGCAAGATGAAAAGGCGAAGTGTCGATTTCGATCAAGTATACGACTTCATGGCTTTAAGGCTCATTACTAATACTGTAAAAAACTGTTACGCGGCTTTAGGAATCATCCATCAGACATGGCCTCATCATCCGACCCGGTTCAGGGACCTTATTGCCATGCCCAAACCGAATCTTTACCAATCTCTCCATACAACGATAATCACCGAGAAGAATCAAACCGTCGAAATTCAAATCCGAACACAGGACATGCATAATCTGGCTGAAAACGGTATTGGCGCCCACTGGAAATACAAAGAAACAGACCCCAGCCACATCATGAAAGAGGATAAAAGACTCCACTGGCTAAGAGAAATGGTCGAACTCTACAAAGAGCAGAAGAGCCCCAGGGAATTCCTGAAAAGCCTGAAAACCGACCTTATCCCCGAGGAAATTTACGTTTTTACACCTAAAGGGAAAGTGATCACACTCCCACTCGGGGCCTCTGCATTGGACTTTGCCTTTAAAATCCATACGGAAATAGGGCTCCACTGTTCCGAGGTTAAAATCAACGGCAAAAGCGTTCCGTTGAAAACAATCCTCAAGACTGGGGATATGGTGGAAGTCATTACTTCTCCAGAAAAAACGCCTGCTCGAGATTGGCTGAACATCACCTTCACATCCACTGCCAGGCACAGTATCAAACGCTGGTTAAACCTTCAGAAGCGGATGAAAACCACAGAGCTGGGGAAAAAATTATGGGAAAAAGAGATCAAGAAGTATAAGGGGCCTCCAGAAAGGCTAAGGGAAAAAGCTATCCTCAAAAGCCTCTCTACCGCAGCAAACTTCAGGGCCAAAAAGATGGAAGATTTTTATGCCCTAATTGGATCTGGAAAAATCATTCTAGAGAAAAAATTCATGGAAAAGCTTTTCCCTACCAAAGAAGTTGTGAAGAGAAAAGAGACTTTGATCAAAAAAGTTGTGACAAAAGTGAGCAAGAAGCCAAGGCCGATCATCCAGGTCAAGGGAGTCCATCTTGCCAAATGTTGTACTCCCATCAAAGGAGAGTCCATTATCGGGTACATCACCGCTGGTAAGGGGATAACTGTACACTCCTTGCGGTGCCCTCGGGTCGCAAAAGAAATTCTGGACAACGAACGGATGGTAGAGGTCTCATGGGATGATGCCCCGGAAGGGATCTATACAGGCAAGCTTTTGATTATGGGAGAAGATTCTCCTGGAGTCCTGGCTAAAATCGCAGCGCAAATTGCTCAGTTAGAAGGGAATATCACCAAGGCGGATGTGATTACTTTTGCGGATAAAAAAGCCCGGATAAGACTCAGCATTATCATTCAGGATATTAAACAACTCGAGTCAATCATAAAAAAGATTTCAGCTATAAAAGAAATCTTCTCTGTGGAAAGGATGTGAAGGGCGCTAGAGGGCTTTAACCACTTTCCCCGAACGAAGACACCTGGTACAAACCCATATTCGTTTAACCCCTGATTTCGTTTGAGCCTTCACATGTTGCAGATTCGGCTTCCACTTTTTCTTCGAAGCCTTATGAGAATGGCTGAGGGTTTGGCCGAAAAGGGGGCCTTTTCCGCAAATCTCACACACTTTTGGCATTTTTTTACTCTTATGAAAAGAATTTTTATACCATATTCCGAAGAAAAATCCAAACGATTTATTGACATAAGAATAATTCGTCTTCTCGGAAGAAAAGTGTGTGGGATCAGGTTTCTGTTTTCTACTTTTTCCACATGGCAGATAAAAACGCCGGAAAAAATATCATCCAATAAAGATAAGAAACGGAAATGGGAGCCTCTCTCCACTTATTCTTTTTACAAGACAGATGTCCCCTTTTTATGACGAGTTGGACTTTCTTTTTTTTTATTCTCAGGCTATTTAAGTTGGTATGAAATTTGCATAACCTCTATGTTCTATTGACGAATAAATGAAAAAGCAGTACCTTAAAATATGAAGGTGTCTATGATGCATAAAAAATTTACAATTTATCTTCTTGCGTTTTTATTTCTTCCCCTTGTCTTTTCTAGCTGCAGCTCCGCCATTCAGTCTAACCAGATTCAATTTGGGATTGCAGCCGCTCAAAGAGGACTGTGGGATGAAGCGATCTTCCGCTGGAAAAAGGAAGTCCAATCCAACCCTGACTCTGCCGCCGCCCATAACAACCTGGCAGTTGCGTACGAGCTTAAAAGACAATGGGATGAAGCCAAAAAGGAATATGAAGCGGCTTTGAAGCTTTCTCCGAATAACAGTCACATAAAAGCAAATTTTGAGAACTTCAAGAAAAATCTGGAAGCGCGAGAAGTGGAAGAAACAAAAAAGAAAAATGAAAAAAAATAAAATCGTACTTATTCTCCTTCTCGTCTTTTTCGTATCCTGTTCTTCTGTCAACTATTTCAAGGTTAATCTCGAAGTCCCTGGAAAGCCAGTCTTCGATATTAATCAGTTCGACGAAATCATTATCACCGATTTTTTCATCAAAAAAGAAACAGAGGATTTTGATCTGAATCAAGAATTGATCAATTATTTCGAAGCTCAGATGAGACAAAATTTTAAGGCTGAGGTCTCATCAAGAAGAATATCTCTGTCCGATGAAGAGCTTTTTAAAGACAAAGCTTTCTGGAAAAATATCAAGCCTGAAGCACAAGAAACCGTGCTTTTCACGGGAACAGTTGATTATTTAGAAGAAGTCCGGAAGGCTGTCGTCCAGACCAAAAAAAAGGTTGATGAAACGTTTGACCGGGATAGAGCCATACAAGAGAGAAGGTTTTATACTCTGACTCTTGACTTTTACATGATTGATGCCCAGACAGGGGAGATTCTTTACACAAAAGCTTTCAAAGAGACCCAGGGGTATAGAAACCCGAACCAGACTGCTGCTTTTGCATTTTTTGATTTGGCAGACACAGTGAAAGCGAAGTTTTTCAGTAGCGTCCTGGGGACAGTCAAAATGCAGCAAAGATACCTTATCAAAGATTAACAAGGGAGAACAACAATGAAAGATTACATAAGACGTTTCTTTATTCCGATATTATTATTCCTGTGTGTCACACAGGCCTTTGCCCAGTTCTATTACATTCCCTACTACGGAAAGAATAAAGTCCAGTACTCAGACTTCAATTGGAAAATATATAACTCCGAACATTTCAAAATTTACCACTACTTTGATAATCCCAAACTCTTAAAAAACATTGTGGAAATGGCTGAGAGTGCGTACTTGAAGATCAGCCAGGAAATCAAACATTCGCTTTCCGCAGAAGTGCCTATCATTTACTACAAGACCTACACAGATTTTGAGCAGACAAATCTGTTGCCCACTTCAGAAGGCATCCTGGGTGTCTCAGAGCCTACCCTCTACAGGGTGATTATTTATGGAGACATGACTCTTGATCAAATTAATTCTCTCATCGAACACGAGATTGGTCATATTTTCGAATATGACATTCTGTTTGGAAGCCCTGGCGGGGCGAACTATGCCCTCAGCTACCCTCCTGGTTGGATAATGGAAGGCTGGGCCGAGTACAACACTAACACTTGGGATCCCTGGTCCATCTTGATTGTCCGGGATGCGGCCCTCAATGACCGAATACCTGAGCTTTCAGGATCAGGCGCACTCTTTTCCCGTTATCCAACGCCTCGACCTCCTAGTTATGATTTCGGACATGCCATGTTTGAGTTCATGGAGCATAAGTTCGGGAAAGACAGCATAAGGGAATTCTGGCATTCTCTTAAACGTTCCCCTCTTATCGGAAGACGGAATCCCATCAAAAGAACATTTAAAATGACGAATAAACAGTTCAACCATGAGTTCAAGAAATATCTCCGGGCAGAGTTTAAGGATTATCTCTACAGGGAAAATCCCGAGGACTACAGCATCCCTCTTGGGCCTGAATTCCCTCTGAATCCATATTACTTCGCCCTTTCTCACGCCGTCTCCCCATCAGGAGATATCGTCGCTGTTCTCACCTATAATGCTAAGTCCGGCGATCTCGACATCCTCCTTATTTCCACCAAGGATGGCTCTGTCATTCAGAACATAACCAAGGGTTACACAATCAAGTACGAATACATCCGTTTCGACATTGATCCTGCTCAAGGCGTGGATATTTCTTGGTCGCCAGACGGCGACAAGATTGCTTTTTTCGGACGCACTGGAGAAAAGTACGCTCTTTATATTGTCGACCCAGTGGCAGGAAAAACTATACAAGAAGTTCTGATTCCCTATGACAGACCTGCTTCTCCCTGTTTTTATCCTGAGAGCAATGCGCTTCTCTTCGTCGCCTTCGAAAATGGAATTCACGATATATACAAGGTCGACCTGGAGACCGAGACTTTCCTGAATTTGACTGAGGATGACCTTTATGAGAAAGCGCCATTCATCTCGCCGGATGGAACAAAGGTCGCTTACACGATTCGCCTGGATTCCTATGATAAAATCTTTCTTTCTCCGATCGACAATCTGAAGGAGAAAACTCAGCTGACTTTTGGCCAAGACAATACAGTCACGCCTTCCTTTTCTCCTGACTCCGAGGAAATCTATTTTTCAGGAGACATGAGAGATGCATATAACATTTACTCTCTGAACCTTAAAACAGGTGTCCAGAAGCGCTACACAGACGTCAGGACCGGAAACTTCTTCCCCATTCCTCTTCCCAACAACCCCAAAGAGATCGTTTTTTCCTCGTTTAACAAGGGAGCGCTCCAGATTTTTAAAAGCGAGTTCGAAGGCGAAGTGGAGAAAACAGTGGCTTTCAATGCAAATTTGACCGAGGAGGAATTCGAGAGGTTTGAGCCAATTATATCGCTCGATATCAACGAGGAAAAGATCGAACCGCATAAAAGCCTCGGTAAACTTTATCTCGCAGGAAGACCCCCCATCGATACTTACATTGCGTCCGATGGCTCAATCTACGGAGGCGCGGCAATCAGCCTCTCTGACATCCTGGGAGATCATACATTCACTTTTATGGCTTATCAGGTGCAGAGTTACCGCTCATACGCCCTTTCCTATATTAATCAAAAAGGAAGGCTCCAGTATTCGGCCAATCTTTTTCAATACACTCTTTTCTATTACCTCGCTTCCTACTATGATCCTTTCTTTGCCGAGAATCCTCTCTACACACCTAGAAATTCAACGGCTACTCGCAAAATCACAGGGGCTCAATTCAGTGCGTATTATCCTTTCAGCCGCTTCTACCGGGCTGAAGCCTCCTTGGGTTACTTTAACTACGAGGAAGACTATGCAAGTACTATGACGAGCGGGTATGGACAATTTTGGAACGGAAATATCGTCTCGGCAGATTTCGCTCTTGTCGGAGAAACCACCCGTTTCAAATACCCCTACGGTCCAATGTCCGGCAATACCTTCATGGTTTCTCTTTCTCAATCCATCCCTGTATCAAACAATTTCCTGGAGAACACGACCGTTCAGGCCGACCTCCGTCAATATCTCTATCTCGGTGGGGACTTTCTCTTTGCTCTGCGCTTTAAAGGATTTGCCAGCCGCGGGAGGAACCCTTATATTTTTTATTGGGGAGGGAACAACGAGGTCCGTTCTGTGGGCTTCTATTCAATCATCGGGAATGAGGGATGGCATGCCAACCTAGAATTCCGTTTCCCGGTCATCAATGCTGCTCAAACGATCCTCGGCGAGCTGGGCCCGTTTCGCGGATCTTTTTTCTTCGACCTCACCCGGGCAAAAATCAAAGGGTTTCCAGCCGAAATCGCCACAATTATAAGGGATGATTTTGGAAATCCAGTAGACTGGAAAGTGAGCGAAGCCGTCGGCGCTTATGGCTTCGGTTTTCAATTCTACTTCCTGGGGCTTCCTTTTCACTTCGACTTCGCGAGATTAATCACAATTGATGATTTTTCATGGCCCTTTAAAATGGAATCTTCAGGCAAATACAAGTTGAGTTTCTGGATCGGATACGACTTCTAAAAAAAAATTTAAAATTTTCTTGAATTCCCCCCACAACAGTGCTAATATACCTTCGCTTTTCCATCCTTAGTCAGGAAAGAAGCAAGTTTTTTCCACAGGTGTGGATAAATCTGTGGAAATCTAATGCGGCTCAATGGAACCCGAAGAAAAAATTAACCCTTGGCTCCAGATTATGGAGGCCCTCCAAAAAAAGGTCGACAAAAACAGTTACGAAACTTGGTTTGAGCCAACTTCTTACATAGGAAAAGAAGAAAACTCTCTCTACATCAAAGTCCCCAATTCTTACTTTAAAGACTGGCTGTCTTTCCACTACTCAGGACTTATAAACAGGTGTTCTCAAGAAACACATGGAAAAGTATTCGATGTTAAATTTATCTTCGATGAAGAAGCGTCGTCGTTCAAACGGCGTTCCCCGCACGAAAGAAAATCGAAACGTGGCCCACTTCTCAATCCCAACTTGAATCCGAATTATACTTTCCAGAATTTTGTCGTCGGTTCCTGCAATCAGTTCGCCCAAGCGGCCTCAACAGCTGTCACGAAGAATCCGGCCAAATCATACAATCCTCTCTACATATACGGTGGCGCCGGTCTTGGAAAAACACATTTGATGAACGCCATAGGACATTTGACGCTTGAAAATCACCGCCGCATGAAAATTCTCTACATCACGACAGAAAAATTCATGAACGACCTGATCAACCATTTGCAGTACGGAAAGATACTCGATTTCAGACAGAAATACAGAAGCGTTGATGTTCTTTTAATGGACGATATCCATTATCTTTCCGGAAGAGAACGGACCAAGGAAGAATTCTTTCATACATTCAATCATTTGTACGACAGTCAAAAGCAGATCGTCATTTCAAGCGACTGTCCTCCAAAGGAGATTCCCAATCTAGAAGAGAGATTTCGTTCGCGTTTCGAATGGGGTTTAATCGCCGACCTCAAGCCTCCGGATATAGAAACAAGAATCGCTATTTTGAGAAAAAAGTCTGAACTTGAGGCCGTTGAGCTTCCAGAAAGCGTTGCCCTTTTCATCGCTGACAAAGTCCATTCCAACATCAGGGTTCTGGAAGGCTATTTGCGTCGGGTCATTGCTTATGCCTCCTTGAAAGGAGAAAAGATTGACCTAGACCTGGCTAAAGAAGCGCTCAAAAGCCTTCTGGATTCGACATCGACCATAGTGACCGTAGAGAAAATCCAGAAGATAATCTGTCATAAATTCAATATTAATCTCTCACAACTCAAATCAAAGAATAATTCACCAAAGGTGGCCTTTCCCCGCCAGATTGCTATGTATCTTTCAAAGACATTGACTAAAACTTCTCTACCTGAGATCGGGAAGAAATTCGGTGGAAAACACCACACAACCGTCATCCACAGTATCCGTAAAATTGAAAAAATGCACAACGAGGATCCAGAATTCAACAGAGAATTGAACAGTTTGATAAGCTCTATCCAGTAGTAGAATCAATTACTTATAAAGTATTTTCACTTTTTATTTGCTTTTATTATATTTATTATTTAATCTTATTCTGTATTAATTAAAATAATATTAATACATTTTATAAAAAGGTGGAAAAATGAAATTCTCGATTAAAAAAGAAGATATTGCTAGCGAACTCCAGCTTCTCCAAGGAATTGTTGAAAAAAGAAACACAATGCCAATACTGGCTAACATTCTTGTGAATGCCGTAGGAAAAGAAATCAAGCTCACTGGAACGGATTTGGAAGTGGGATTGAAGACTCATTTTCCGGCGAAAATCGAAGAAGAAGGCTCCATTACTTTATCCGGAAGGAAAATCTTTGAAGTGGTTAAGTCACTCCCCGAGGGAAAAGAAGTCACATTCGAAGAAACCGGTGATTTGACAATGCAGATAACATCAGGAGAGAGTAAGTTCAAGGTGCTCTGTTTACCAAAGGAAGATTATCCTCAGGTACCAGAAGCAAAATTTGAGAAAAAAATTGTTTTTCCCTTAGATATGTTCCAGGAAATGATAGACAGAGTCTACTTTGCGATCACTCAAGAACAAAGATATTATCTCAGCGGAGCGCTTTTAATCATTAAAGATAAATCGATGGAATTAGTGAGCACAGATGGACATAGATTGGCCTACACAGCCAATTCAATGAAAGAATTAAAAGTGGAGAAAGAAATAAGGGCTATCGTTGCGAAAAAGACGTTGAGCGAGTTGAGAAAATTTGAAGACGAGACGATTGAATTTGATTTAGATGAGAGCAACCTCTTCTTTAAGGTGGAAAACAGGACATTGATGTCCAGGATAATTGAGGGGAAATTCCCGGATTTTGAAGCGGTCATTCCAAAAGATAATCCGAATAGCTTCACAGTATCCAGAGAAGAGATAACAGAATCAGTGAGGAGAGTATCTTTGTTTTCCACAGAAAGGTCGAAAGGAATCAAATTCTTCATAGAAAAGGAAGGAATCAAGCTTTTTTCCTCCAATCCGGAGATGGGAGAAGCTCAAGACAGAGTCGGCATAGATTATAAAGGGGAAGAACTGGAGATTGGATTCAATTCTCAGTACCTTCTGGATTTTCTATCTGCGGTCAAGTCAGAAAAGATTCAATTTGAGTTCAAAGACTCAAACAGCTCTGTCTTGATGAAACCAGAAGTCAGCGAAAAGGTCGAGTATTTATACATACTCATGCCGATGAAATTATAGGCTCCCTTTCTCTTTTCAACATTCCTGTTTTTCCAGTAAGCGGTTCACACCATCATTTGAAGATTGTAAGAGTGAAATGTGATTTATGAAGTAATCAAGTGGTCTAGAGAATAAGAAGCAGGGAGCATCAAAAGATGATTATATAAAATTAAGGGATGTCCTTGCTCCAATCAGATTTTTCACGCCATTCCCTCGTCAACTTGCTCGGCACTGCGGAACTTTGCATGTTCATAAAATCTAACGCCCGGATATTCCCTAATCATTCTTAGCACCGGACGATGTATTCTGTCGTACTCAAACAGTCCTCGGGTCCGATTCCATCGGATTCCCTCCAAGTTGACTCGGGAAGGCTAAATCTTCCGATGTCGCTTCATCCATCCCTGCATACTCTTCTGAGTTGAATCTCCTCAAAACAAAATGGAAGAGAATCTAGAAGAATTAAACGAAGAAGGCCTCTAACCGATCACCGTGTCAACAAGGCCAACCCCCTTGATTTCCAAAAGAAAGTTATTGGGCGCACAAATGATACGCTCTCCGGCTTGAGAGACAGGAGGATGAGAAAGACAGATTTTTTGATGACAGGAAGAATTAGATACCCACACCTGACCGTTTTGTATGGCGGCTGTCACTCTGCCTTTTTCAGTTTTGAAAGTCCTAATCGCGTTTTTTCTCAAATGGAGCTTTTCGATCTCTTTGCCATCGATATAGACTGAGGCATGTCTTCCGGGCTGGATTCGATTCCTTTTTTCATTGAAGCATACCGTTGTTAGACAAAAGGAAGAGGCGTGATGGTTATTCATCTCTTTCCAGAGGCTTGAGAGATTTCGCGACCGGATGTCCCACACTTTTCCACTTTTTATTAAAGTGAAAGAGGGAGACGATTTCTGCCGAAGATGGCTAAAAGAAAAATTAAGGTCTGTTCTAGATGTATTGGGAAGATAGTTCCAACCGGCAAGAGAAAGCGCCCTTTTCAATTTATCTCCCTGGGGACAAGAATTCAGAAAGGCATACGTTTGTCCTGGCAAAAGGCCATACTCCATCAATCCTTGAAGGAGGGAAGGAAAGAAGAGATGCGGAGCGTCTGAGATGACATAAAGCTGAAAAGCATCCTTCAATGATTCAGATGCGAGTAAATGCGGCATGACAAAAGGAGTAATAATCAATCTTTTAAAAAAATCACGTCTATCCATGGCAGTCTCCTTTTTTAAGAATGTTGATAATCACCGGATACATGTGCATCTTGTTTTTCCTTTTGAAATATTTGAAGAGGACCAAGCCTGTTCCGAGGACAGCCAAAATGAGACCCAAAAGGCTTGCCGCAGATGAAGATAGCGGGACAAGAGGAGATATGAGATATCCTGCGCCCATTCCCAGAAGAGCAGCGACTAGGAGGGTCCCGAAAAGCAGGATTAAAGCCTGGTTGTATTTCGTCTCAGGAATCTCGATTTCGACTTCGTCTCCCACAGATGCTTTTAAGGGATTCTGGGCTTCAAGAAGAGCTTTGGACTTGTCTTGACCAGTGCAGAGGCTTCTGGCCGGGCAACTGCCGCAGGATTCGATGAGGCACTGGACTTCGACCTGTGCCAAGTCATTTTTCGTGGTCACAACGAATCCTTTATCCTTCATCTTTCTTTTTTTCGTCCTCTTTTTTTTCATCCTCGTCTTTGTGAAGGCGACCGATGGCCTTGGTCGGGCATTTCTCGATTTCAGGAATCTTCTCCGGGTCAATTTTTTTATAATCGGTTATGACCGCTATGTTGTTCTCCATGACAATCGCCTCCGGACAGGCACGTGCACAGATACCACAGGCGATACAGGCATTTTTGCACACCTTTCGGGAAGCGGCACCCCTGTCCAGCGAACGGCAGTAGACAAGGATTTCTTGAGTGGTCGGGTGGAGCTCGAAGAGATTCATCGGGCAGGCCTCAACACACTTTCCGCAGGCCGTGCACTTGGATTCGTCAACCTTCGGGAGGCCGTCTTCTCCCATATGAAGTGCGTCAAATGGGCAGGCTCGAACACAATCTCCAAAATGCAAACATCCATAAGAGCACTGTTTATTTCCTCCAATAAGATGAGCGGCCATGCATGTGGAAATGCCAAGGTAAGGGCCTTTGTCCTTGGCGGCTTCATGTGTTCCCCGGCAGTGAAGGCGGGCGAGCTGCTTGATCACCTCCGGGGCTTTGACCCCCAATATGTCAGCAATCTTGGTTGTGACCTCTTCTCCTCCGACCGGGCATCCATCTGCCTCCACTTCTCCTTTGACCACAGCTTCTGCAAAAGCCCGGCATCCCGCATATCCGCAGGCGCCGCAGTTGGCTTGGGGCAAGATTTCAGACACTTTCTCGATTCTGGGGTCTTCGTAGACTTTAAGCTTCTTGTAGGCGAAAACAAGCCCGACAGAAAAGAGAAGGCCCAAGGCGGCCATAGTGATTATCGGTATAAAAATATCCATTACCTTATCATCCCAATAAAAGCCATGAAGCCAAGGGCCATGATTCCGGCGACGATCAGTGCGATGCCCGCGCCTTTCAGCGGCTCGGGAACCTCCGCCAGGTCAAGTTGTTCTCGTATTCCGGCCATGAGGACAATGGCCAGAGTGAAACCCAAACCGGACCCAACGCCGAAGACGACGGATTCCACAAAACCGTATTCTCTCAACGCAGCCAGGAGCGCCAACCCCATGATCGCACAGTTTGTCGTTATGAGAGGAAGGTAGATCCCGAGTGCCTGGTAGAGAGGGGGGCTGATTTTGCGGATGAACATCTCGACAAGCTGAACCAACGAAGCAATGACAAGGATAAAAGAGACTATCTTCAAGTAGTCCAGCTCATTCGGGATGAGAATCCAGTTGTTGATGGCCCAGGAGACGACAGAAGTGATAGTCATGACAAATGTCACGGCCAGTCCCATGGAAAGTGCGGAGTCGATTTTCTTGGAAACCCCCAGGAAAGGACATATCCCCAAGAAATAATACAGGACGAAGTTGTTGACGAGTATCGCAGAGACGAAAATGGCGACTAGTTCCACTTCTCTTTCCTCGATTTTGTTTTGTATTCTATATGCAAAGCCATCCCGAGAAGTATGCCCAAAGCCAGGAAGGCTCCAGGGGGAAGGATCATGATAATCCAAGGCTTAAACCAGGGGCCCATCACCTGATGACCAAGGAATGTTCCTGCTCCCAGGATTTCCCGGATTGAACTCAGGACAAGCAGAGCCAGGATAAATCCCGAACTCATACCCAATGCGTCTATGAACGAACGGCCGACAGAATTTTTTGAGGAGAAGGCTTCCTGGCGTCCCAGGATGATGCAGTTGACGACGATCAAGGGGACATAGGGGCCCAAGGCTTTCGAGATCGGATAAAAATAGGCTTTAAGGAAAAGGTCCGCAATAGTCACGAAGCTGGCGATGACCACGATAAAGGTGGCGATGCGAACTTGAGCAGGGATGAGCTTTTTGATCGATGAGATCACAAGAGAACTGAATATGAGAACAAAGGTTGTGGCCAAGCCCATGGCCAGGCCGTTGATCACCCATCCTGTCACGGCGAGCGTGGGACAGAGGCCAAGAAGCTGGCGGAAGACAGGATTTTCATCCCACAATCCCTTGGTGAATTCCTGTCCGATGCTTTTAGTTGACATCCGACTCCTCGATTTGGAATGCTTCTTCTTTGATAAGCTGCCTCACTTTCTCGAGAGAGGAGTTGACTATTTTCAGAACAGATTCGGAGGAGATTGTTGCTCCGGTGATGGTGTTGATTTCTATGGGAGACAGCTCTTCTGGAGTTTTGACCGCAGGCTTGCGGAGGGAGAGAGACTCGCTGCAGTCCTTGTTTTCCCAGAATATGAGGAAAGTCTCCTCGTCTTCGATTTTGGCTCCCAATCCTGGAGTTTCCCTCTGTTCAATGATCCTCAACTTATTTGTCCTTGTCAGAGACGGGTCTGTCCCCAGCATAAGGGCGATTCTATCTTGAAACCCTACGCCTGAGGCCAAGATTCCTAAACCGACAAGGATTCCATCTTCATCTTTTCCGCCATAAATGGTGAGGTCCTTCTCTTCATACAGTTTTTCACTGCTCACAGTACCGGGGATGACATGAGCGATCGCTTCTTCTATCTCGAGTTGTATATTCAGCGCGATACGCTCCTTGGTCAATATTCCGACAGTTGCCAGGAAGCTTCCTGAGAGGAGCCCGACAGTAGTCAGGACGATGACCATTCGAGCGTAAAGGCTCATTCCTTTCTCCTTTCTCCCAGTATGCGGGGGCGGGTGTAGCGGTTCAGCAAAGGCACAAAGGTATTCATGAAAAGGATAGAGTACATGACGCCTTCGGGAAATCCGCCAAACAGACGAACAAGCCCAACAACAATCCCGATTCCGAGTGCGTAGATCCAGGTTCCCAAGGGGGTAATGGGAGAAGTCACCATATCTGTGGCCATGAAAAAGGCTCCGAGGAGAAGCCCTCCTGCAAGCACATGGAAAAGAGGAGAGGCGTATTTTCCGGGATTAAGGAGCCAGAATATCCCTGTAAAGACGGTGAGAGACAGGATGATGCCCAGAGGTATGCGCCAGTCGATTACGCGGCGGAAGAGCAGGAAGAGACCTCCTATTATTAGGGCTAGAGCAGAGGTTTCACCCAGACAGCCCCCTGTATTCCCAAAAAAGAGGTCCTTAAGAGGAGCCAGGATTCCTTGGGCAACGGCATCCTGAAACTTCAAATCTCCTAAGGGAGTGGCAAAGGTGGCCGTGTTGATTTTTTCCGTGACTGGAGGGACCCAGGTCGTCATTGCCACTGGAAAAGCAGTCTGGAGGAAGGCTCTTCCGAACAAAGCGGGATTAAAAATATTATACCCTAATCCTCCAAAGACCTGTTTTCCTATGGCAATGGCGATCACTGCACCGATGATGGCCAGCTCCGGCGAAAGAGTTGGGGGGAGGGTTAATGCCAAAAG